>CBFDDU010000036.1:0-22835 GCA_965603655.1 uncultured Candidatus Electrothrix sp.
GCTGATAAAGGCGGCAGTCAGCAGCAGGGGCTCAGCAATGCCGCGTATCATTCGAGAAATTTCTGATGAGCGTTGCAGAAGTGGTATTTGGCCCAGTGCCAGCAAGACGAATATTGCTGGCAGCCAGACCGGTATCGCCTGCGGCCATCCTGCCAGCAGCAAGCGGAGGCTCTCCGCTAATGCCCAGAAATAGCTGAGGAACGGTACTGCAAGCAGGAGCCAACGCCATATTCCATCAGCAGATATACCTTTTGACCTGTCCAAGACGACCAAGCCGATGCTCAAGCCGCTCAACAGAATAAGGATGAGCAGGCGTGCTTCTATGGAAACATCTGAAAACAGCAAGGTCGTCAAAGCGGCACTATACAAAAACGGCAACCATTCCCAGCACGTCTCTGTGAGTATTTTTTTGAGAGATAATGCCTCTCCCTGCTCCTTCTCCGCTCCAGAGGGAAACAAGAAAAAAATCGTTTGCAGCAGGGCAGCCCACAGCACCAACAGCAACGGCACCGGAAGTATCCCTGCTGTTATTTGCAACAGGAGCACAGTGCCTGTCAGGGCAAGTAGGAGCAGGTGGGCGAAAAAA
Organism: uncultured Candidatus Electrothrix sp.; assembly: GCA_965603655.1. Lineage (GTDB taxonomy): Bacteria > Desulfobacterota > Desulfobulbia > Desulfobulbales > Desulfobulbaceae > Electrothrix. The sequence goes on from CBFDDU010000036.1 coordinate 587, forward strand.
ACTCTCCATTTCGCAGAGAAACGGGCGGATATGATCAAGAGATGAAAAAAAGAAACAACCTGTACTATTGAAAGGGTAATGAGCATTATCGGCTGATCTTGCAGGCTGCGGAGCCATGTTGCGCTGTTCAGACTGTCTATGTTGAGCAAAAAAACAGAAATAACCGCTGTGAACAGCACAAGGAAAGCGCAGAGCAGCAGAGACGGCCAGAAGAAAAAAGCGTTGTCCAGGCGACGATGCGTGACGGAAGGCTGCGCAGCCCTGCCCCTCATACGCAGGATGACGGGCATGATTTGCACCATCAGGTTGAGCCATACTGCCGCACCTATCAGGAAAGGCAGACTGAAAAAACTTTGTACTTCCGGAAGAAACACAACCAGTAGGTTAAGACCGCTGACAGTGACAGCCAGTCCGGCCAGCCATGGCAACCACTCCCAACGCACAGTAGAGGACACCAGCAGCAGATACATCGTCGCCCCGATCAATATCGGCCAGAAAGGCAAACCTGAACCCTCCGATGCGAGCAGCCTTGCGAATAAGGTAGAGAATAACGTGTTCAAGACCAGAACAAGCCCTGCAACAGGCCAGACCGCAGGGGATAAAAAACACTGCGGAAAACGAGCGTTCAATCTCGGCAGCAGGAAGACCCCTGTTCCCAGCAGCATAAAACTCCAACCTATGAGGACATAAGGAAAAAGGTATGGATATCCGGTAAAAAAACTACTCAAGGCGACGGTCAGTAACAAGACCGTGCCGACACTGCCAGCATGACGGGAACGGCCTGTATCCGGGATGGTATGAAGAATGGCACCGTAACTGAATGCCAATGCTATGAAAAATAAAGGCAGCCCGACTTTGGTGTGGCCTGTTTCCAGATTTTGCCAAAACAACAGACCATTGCAGATCAATGCCCAGAGAAACAAAAAGATAGCGTTATGCTGCGCAGGTCGACGGTATAAACTATCGACAGAGGCATTGAGGAGGTACGCAGTCAAGGCGAGTGCTGTTGCTGTCAGGCTCAGCATGGGAGCGGCATGCCGGACCTGCAGCGCGGTTTCCCAAGAAAGGCCAGCCAGCCAACTGTACAGGCTGCATCCCATGAAACCGGCGCAGCCGATGAACAGGTAGCTGTGCAATCGCAGGGCATAACGCCGTCCGCTCTGCCAGAAAAAAAGCAGGACAAGGGCAAGGGTCAGGAGCAAGGCTGCGAATAGAGGGTTTATTTCCCTGAAAGGGATGTCATTCTGGACGCTGAGTATCGTCCAACAGGCTGCGCCTGTACTGAAAAAAGCACAGGTATAGGCTGTCCAATGCAGTATCTGTTCACTGAGTTTGCTGCCGCCCAGATCGCCGTATCCGCCCTGCCACCCCATAATGCCGACCAATCGAAGACAAACTGCTGTGCGCAAGAACAAGCTGGATCGCCAGAGCAATAATGCGCATCCCATGGCCAGACAGGGATGCCATAGGGGTGCAACCGGCGTGAGTACCAGCAGGGCCTTTATCACCAGGATGGCAACCAAGGGCAGCAGACAGATCAAGCCAGCAGCTTGGAGGCCAGGGGAAGGTTTTGTTTGACCGGCTGCCAGCAGGGTCGTCACCGCGCTCAGCAAGGCGAGAACTGCCCAGGAAAAACCGGGCTGCGGCAGGAAAATTCCAGGGATAATCTTCCAGAGAACGATCAGCCACAGGAGATAAAAAAACTGCCGCAAAGGAGGAAGAGCCATCTGGGTGCGGCTGGGGAAACTATTTCTGTACACCGGGAATAGGCCCAGTAAAACAACAGCTATATCTTCTTTTGGTTTTTTTACAGGCGATGTTTGAGCAGGGGAATCAGGTGATTCAGGTAATTCGGGTGAATCAGATGGTAACGCGGCAAAGAGTTTTTCTGTAATGGCGGTTCGAAGCGATAAGCGTCGTTGCAGATACCATAATAATGCCCAGAGCACGAAAACCGCAATCAGGACACCTCTTCCGCTGGAGACCGGGATGTATCGTAATTTCAGTAGGGCGATCCCGGCACCGCCAATAAGCACGGCCCCATAGAACATAATGCGGATACGCAGGCCAAGGCTGAACCAGAGTACGCCCCCGCCCGCTGCAATCAACAGGAGAGAGAACACAGGATCAGCAACAAGGGCGGCAATATCAAAGCCGTGCTCAGTTGCCCAACTTCCTGTTATTAAAAGAAGACCCATTGCGATACTCAATAAGGCACTGTTGAACAAGGCCTCATTACTGCACAGGATTTTTTTACGCAAGCCGTACAGGCCCCAGCCCAACCATAAATATGCCAAGGCAATGAGTCCGCTACTGAATTGTTCCTGCCAACTCCCCATAAGCAAGGGCGTATACGCCAAGGTCAAGGAAACTAGGCCTGTCAGCATATAATAGCCTTTGGAAGATGTACTGCTGCCAGATTGCAAGAGACGTGCGGGGGTGAAGCCCAGGATTTGCAACACCAGAGCAGCGGCCGCCAGCGGGGTGAGCATGGGGATTATTCCCTGGGCAGGAAACGGGCTGTGCAACAGGCTCCAGATGACCAGCACAGGTATCAAGCCCAGCATGGTCCGATGGGCCACCAAGGCCAATGCGGAAGAATTCCGTTGTTGGGCAAGACGATGTAATCCCATTATGGCGTAGAGTCCGGGCAGGGCGAGAATGAAATGCCAATAACCGGGAAAAAACTGTAATATTGACTGGGCGTATAGGGCATTAAAGCAGGCCAGGAGTAAATACAGCGGCGGCAGAGTAAGATATTTCCATACCATGCCTCCATACAGCACGACCCCAATGACCAGACTCAGGAATAAGGGAAGAGTGAACAGATGTTCCGTTCCTGTTCCGCCGGGCAGGGAAATCAGCAGAGCCAGCACAGACAGGGCATAGATAATAAAAGTAAAACGGCTGAGCGGGGCATAGTTCCGCACCCAGTGCTTGAACTGAATATCCACGGAAAAAAGCAGGCCGCTTAAGATCATGAGAAACGGCCCGGCATAGCCTTGCGGCAGGTCTATTCCCGCACCCAGTGTCAAATGGATAAAGGAAACTAAGGCTGTATAGATCAAGGTGCCTGCCGCGTAATATGAGATTTTACGTTTATCGATGAAAATGGAGCGGAGCCAATGCTTGGTAAAACGCTGCAATGCGTAAGCCAACACCGCCAGCAGGATGAGGTGTAATGCTGCCAACCAAAGCCAGTGAACCGAGGGGTTGAGAAAGGGCACAAAAAATTGGAGGGCGGCCATCCCCATAAACAAAAGCGGATGTTCCTTTGTCAAACGACGATCGATGAGCCCAGAGGCCAAGCGCACGGCTACGAAAAAGCTGCTCAGGACAATGAACGCAACCATTGCCGCAATACCGATGAACATTCCATTGGAGCCAGCAGCCGTGATCAAGCGGACACAGGCCGTCAGATTTAAGGGAACCAGCAAGACACCCAAGGCCAGCAAGATACCGCTTGAGGTGATAAGTTCGGGCCGTTTTCGGCGCAGTAAATATCCTCCCCCCAACAGAATACTGGTATAGCCAAGAAGACTGATGACGACGGCGAGTGCTTTCCAATAGCCTGTGGTTGCGGCCAGCAGATAAATCGAACCGGAAACGCCGCAGACCCCGGCAATGAACCAACCGATGTTCTGGAGGAAAAAAGGCACCATGATCTGGTAAACAACAGCGCGAGCCGGTCGGTGACGGTATATCCGTTTGACCCAGCCAGACATAAACGCTTCCAAGGCATTAACCTTCTCAGGCTTGCCCCTGTGTTCCTTTTCTCCAGACGGCGTTTCCAGTTTCGATTGGGGGATTGTTTTTTCGGGCAGAGCGGTTTTTACCGATATCGGTTGGGCAACAGGGGGTGATGGGTGTTTTTCCGGCGTTGGTGTTGTTTCTGAGAGAGTTTGGGAGATTCGTGCCTGGGTCTCGACAGTGGAGGTGCTTGGCAACGACGTTGGTGATCCATCTGCTGGGAATTTTTTTGCGGCGATGGTCTTCTTTGCAACAGGCTGGACAACCTGTTGCGGCATTCGCACCGCTGTTTTTGCAGCAACAGGTGGAATTATTTTGGCTGCCGGTACGGGATCAACCGCAGTTTGTTGCGGCGCAGCGCCCTTGCTCGCGGCAGTTTTTTCGGAAAATAGCTGCCAAGGCGGCGGGCCAAGTGTTTGGCCCGTGTCTTGTTCCAGCAGGGACCAAGCTGATTCCAGGCGCTTACGCCGTGCCTCTCGATTGCGCCACTGCCTGTTGCAGAGATGAGTATAGCGCCTGGTCAGCTGGCGGTTCAGGCGATCATATTGGGAGGAATCAATCTGGTCAGCCTGATGGAGGCGTGTCAATTCCAAGTGCAGCAGGGCCAGATCAGCTAATTCTTTTTCTGCGTCGTCTTCAGCGGCGTTTTCGGAGAGCTTGTCCGTGATTTCCGATTTCCAGATCCTCATTAACAGGAGCAGGATTCCTATGAGCGGGATAGAGCCGACGGGGGGGAAATTAACAATAAATACAGCAATAACAATGCCTAACAGGATCCGACTTAACACAGTATATCCCCTCTGGCAAAAGGATGAAGCCTTCTTTCCTCAGCTCCCAAATAAACTACTCCGCCCCTTGGGGCGGGGTAAAAAAATTGTTTTGCTCTTACGCCGCAAGCATCGAGGTATCAACCCCGAAGCTTTTCGCAATGAAGCAAACGTTTATCAAACGTTTTTTTGAATTTTCATTTTAAGGTTGTTCAATTCCGTTTCCACGTCGGCATCTGCTTCCAATTCCAAGAACTCCTTTTCCAAGATCGAAACATCGTCATTCAGCTCCGCCGCAGCCTCGACGCGCGCCTCCATTTCTTCCACCTTATCTTCCATGCGATCAAAGCGGGTCTGCGCATCCCGACCGGTACGAAATGTCTCTAGGGTGCTGTCCATCTGCTGCCGGGCTTCTGTAGCACGTTGGCGGGCTAATAAGGTGCTGCGCTTGCGCTTGGTTTCTTCCAGCTTATTTTCAAGCTGGAGCAGTTGCGCCTTCAAACGATCACTGGTCGATTTGGCCGATGCCCAAGCAGGTTCCAGATTACTGATGACCTGGTCTATTTCTTTTTTTCGGGCCAATGCGGAACGCGCCAAGTCTTCCTTGTCGGCCTTTAAGGCCGTTTCCGCCTTGGCCAGCCATTCTTCAGAGTGTTTGCGATGCTTTTCCAGCTCGCGAAACAACTGCTTTTCACTGGCTATAGCATTAATAACCCCTTCTTTGGCTTGGCGAATATTGTCGTCCATTTCCCGGATTATCTGCTTGATGATCCGTTCAGGATCTTCCATCCGATCGATCAGGTCGTTAAGATTGGCGTTGACGATGTCGCTTACCCGCTTAAATATACTGCTCATGGTATCCTCCGGTCGTTGTTTCAACGTGTTGAAAACAATTGCGCATTCTTATTCCGTAGAATGTAGCATATAATCAAATTCGTCGTAACTGTTTATTTTAAGATAGAATGCGCACTTCGTCTACGGAAACAATAATTCGACAACCGAATAACGTCTCGGAAAAGCTGTGTCATCCCTCCTTTTTTCTTGTTCCTTTATCTGAAAACTGTTACCGCTATCAAGATTATTTCAGCTTGATTTAACCTGTTCAGCTGATCGGACCAAGATATGAAGCATCGCACGGCGAAGGATATAAAAAGGAGAAAAAATGAAATTATCAAGACAAGATGTGGAGCTCTTTTACCGTCTTATGTGGGGATTGCAGTTTTTTGTCAATTGCGAAAAGAAGATTTACCCGGAAATAACACGTTTTGCAGAATATGAAGAAATGAGCATGGAGGAAAAAAGTAAAGTCCGTGCCATGCTCTATGAGCATCCCGAACTGATTGATGCTTTTATTAAAAAAAATCCGGAAAATTTTCCAAGGGAAGAACTGGACATTGTGGCGGGCTGGAAAAATTTCATCAAAGGCTCTTTCCTTATTGAACGCTTTCTCAAAACACACACCATCTTTATCCTGGATGATCAAGTCTACGGGGTGCATGGCCTGTATGACTCCTTTGAGGAGATGATTCACCGTTCGCATCTCCCGTTTTTTGCAGATACCGTCCTGCTCTCCTTTAAGGGAAAGATTATTTACGACGGCCTGTTGCATGGAAGAAATATTTATTTCGGAGGCGGGGTAAAGGGCCGCCTGAAAGAGACCTATATGCGGGCTAAACAGAATAACCGGATTATAGTTTCTCTTGAGTCCGGTTCGCAGCCCACCGGGAAGCAGCAATCGGCCCCGGCTGCTGTTTCCAAGGATTGGAAACCTGAGCTGGACGAACTTGCCAGCAAGGCGAAAAAACTGCGGGGTGGTGCAAGTCAACCGCCTTTGCACGGCCCGGCATTTAGCCTGGTCAAGGCGAGCGTGGAGCTTGCTCAGCTTGCAGTTGCTGAGAGCCCTGACCTGGATGCTCTTTACAAGGCCCTGCGTAAGGTTGACCGGGCTACGAGTAAGGTCGAGCTGATTTTGGATCGGGTTGAATGATTTTCTCAGGGTGTTACCCTGAGCTTATAGAATCGGGTCAGAGGGAGCCGAAGCTCCCGTCTGCCCACAGAACCGTGCGTACGGGTCCTCATGTTACTTTTGTTCGCAAACGGTACAACTAAGGCTTCTTATGTTCGCAAACTTTTCCCTTCATCTCATTTGCTTTCCATTTGGGTTGCTATTTCATCGTTCCGTACTTGCTTTGTTATAAGAAGATTTATACGTTTCTCCTTCAAAGAAAGTTCCGATGGCTGAACTCGTAACAACCACAATATCGAGATTCCGGTTCTCAATAACATGTTCCGCCCTTCGGCTCCAGCATCACTGCCGCTTTCCGATAGTTTTACCCTCAGATACGTCACCGCATCCTCATCGGCTACCGGTTTTACGCCTACTATGGCTTCATCTGAAGACCCTCTGTCCATAACGGTAACATTGCTGCTCCGCTTAGGGCACGGCTGTCACAGTTACAACCGGCCCGGCATGCAGACGGCCCCTCACCGGGTAAGATCACGCACTTTCATTGCCCACCTACCTCCTTTACCCCGCAGAGTTACGAAAAGGATATCGGGTTTCGGTGGTCATAGGCACCTCACCCCTCTACGAAGCCTACCAGAGGTTCACACCGAGTTTAAGTGGCAAATTCGGAGTCTACGCTTACCTGACTAAGGCTTCCTTCAGATCCCTCATTGGCTCATACTCACCGTTTTATCCCTCTTCGGGCAGCTCATATGAGTTTCTTCGGGCACCCTCGGAGTCTGCGCTTACCTGCCTTCGTCTACATATTCCCTCCTTTCAGGGTTATGACTGGACTTTCACCAGCTAGTTCGTGACCATGCCGGTCGCACTATAGCCCCTTTGGGCCAAAAAACGTCACCCCTTCGATAAATTACGGGACTGTCCCTACGAAACAACTGGATATCCAATGATCCGCCATGCCGTACAACCTGGGCATCCACACAGAGACGTTCCATCCGCCCGCGCAATTATTCGCTTGTCATTTGCATATCGTCGGGCTAGACTTGTACAATAAACAGAACAAGTCGGGAGGCAATCATGAAAGTAGTCAATTTCAGCGAAGCAAGAAATAACCTCAAAGCGGTACTGGATCGGGTAACCGATGATGCCGATTATACAATCATATCAAGACGAGACCGGGAGGATACTGTCGTGATGTCGCTGGAAGTCTTTAACAGCATGATGGAAACCTTTCATCTCCTCAAAACCCCGGCCAATGCCGAACATCTGGCAAAATCTATCATGCAGTATAACAACGGTCAGGTAAAGGAAAGAGAGTTGATCCGTGAATAGACAGCTTGCCTGGACCGATGAAGCATGGAAGGATTGGTACTGGCAATCTCAGGACAGAAAAAGCCTGAAAAGGATCAATAAGCTGATTGATGCGGTTAAGCGTGATCCCTTTAGAGGGATAGGTAAGCCGGAAGCGTTAAAGGAGAATTTATCCGGGTTCTGGTCCCGCAGGATTGATGAGGCCAACAGGTTGGTTTACGCTGTGACTGATCAGTATATCACGATCATTTCTTGCCGGTATCATTATTCGTGATGAGGCGCAGGTCCAGTACCTATCCGGTATCAAGCGTTTCAGTACCCATACCCTTGCTGAACCCAGTACTGCCAATCCTCGACAATCTGCCTGCTTGTACTGCTCGCCTCAACGACGGCCAGTTGGGATAAGGGAACGGCCAGCTGGCGCTCCTTCCACTGTATTTCCACAAACAGCTCTTTTTCGCATTCCTGGGCCGGTGCCTCGCTGACAACTTCCACCTCCTCATCGACAAGCAGAGGCGAGATTGATCGTTCCGCGATGCATCGTGCCTTAAAGGGAAAATAGCATTGTTCGGCAATGTAATAAAACCAGCCCATTGCCCTTTCCTCACTGTCATAGGCGTCAACCACCACATCATAGTCAATTCGCTTTTCGCGTTCCTCGTCTTTCTGCATTTGGGACATGGGTTTTTTCCTTTCTTTTGTTGTATTACGTTGTGTTGCTCTCAGGGTGTTACCCTGAGCTGATAGATACAGCCCCTTTGGTGCAAAAAAACTCGTGCTCCCTGCAATCCTGGTTATCCCGTGATATACACATCAATAACAGCAGAGACATAAGAGGAAGGCACGTAATCAGGAAAACGGAGTATAAGCCTGCCGAAACGCTCCGGGTACCGACAAGCTATTGCATTGAGACTTCGTGAGAACTGTTCAACGGAAGTTTCCAGAACAACATTCGGTTTATATTGCACCCAATCGTGCAAACCGCCCTGAGTTACTTTTTTGCTGACAACGATTTCTAGCCAAGCTCTGTCACTGATTCGTTCTAAGTTCGGATCAAGCCTTGAGCCGACTGTACCTCCAGAAGTATAACCGCCACGTAAAAAATCTTTCTTTGTGTACATCGCAAATTTACGTTTAAGCACTCGGATCAAAGCGGCTGTAGATGCTTTGATTTCAGCTTGATCAAGAGCGGGCAAAAGGAAATGCTGCGCTTTTCCCCAGTAATGAGGAAAATACCCTTTGCGCCGCCTTGGCAGGTAATATTCAGCCGATCTTTTTTCGTCAGGGGCATGGTAATGAACAATGGCATGTTCAAGCCGCTGAAACAGCTCATCGGAACAATGGGGAGACAGGCTTTTTATTAACCGTGCAGCCGGTTGCCATTCCGGCTCAGCATATCCCAATCCCATGGAAAAACGAGATAAATCCTCCAGCAGCCAGCGGATCCCGACCTCAGCATGGCTTGGCGGCAGCTGAGCATATACCTTCATGAGGATTTCTTGAATAACGGGAGAAGGGCCGTTTTTTAATAAAGCTGTTTTTTCGACAAATTCATCAGGATTATTGATCGTCATTCTCTGTCCAGCCAGCATTACCAGTTCAACAACGCCACGAGCAATATCAGTATATTGACGCCCAGTATTGTACCATTTCCTGGTCCATCTTATAAAAGATGGTTCGTTATCAAAGCATGTGAGTCTGTCAATATGAGGAATTAACCTACCCCATGTCTCTTCTGGATATTCGGATACCGCGTCATTCAGAGCTTTGCGTTCGTGCTCATGCCATTTTTCATGTCTGCATTGCTGATAACTCTTGATCTGTTTTTTTGCGTCATTAACAGTCCAACAGGAAAGAACTGCTTCAATGAGCTGAATTGACCGCAAAGGATATTCAGCACAAATTGATTTCCAGTCGATAAAATCAGTTTGATAACCCATGCGCAGCAGTTGCAGGCGCAAAAGAAACATATGCTCTGAATCATCCGTTATTTTCCACGGCAGAGTATCGAAAATTCGTGCGGGCCATTCGCCGCCAAATTCAACATACGGTTCCAAAATTTCTGCCGCGATATCTGGAAGTTTATCCGCCACCGAACGGAGCAGACCCAAAGCCTGTTGCAGCTTATCTTGATCATCAGAGTTAAGCCATTCTGTGATAATTCCTTTTTTGACAAGAAGCTGCACATACGGAGCATGTGCCCAAAAGACTGTTCCAAATACATGCTCCTGGTAGAGATCACCACGGAATAACCGTAAACAAAAGCTGTATAAATCTTCGTTAACAACATCCTGTATTCCGATTAGTTCGAGGACAAGATGTTTGATGTGGAACCGAATACTATCAGCGTTGAGTATGGATTCTGCTTCGGCAAGAAATTCATCGGGTGATTCCTCAGACAGCATGACAAGTGCCTGTCGTAGCTGCTCCCGACGAAAAAGAGACTGTTTTTCCCTGCTGCCAAGCCAGACGGTAATATTACCGGTTCCCTGGTCAATTTCACATAACAGACGATCTGCGATCAAAAAATCCAAATATTGCTGATGACAGAAACTGATACGAGAGGCATCCTCCTGAAGAACACCGTACGATTTGAGCGCATCAAGAACCTTCGGGGCAGTTCCCGCAACTCTTTTGGGAGCTGAAATCTTCCCTTGCCGTTCCATATAGTCGATCAACGGACCGAGTACCGTGTCCAACTGTTCTGAATGAATTCCGGCCTGTTCAAGCACCCGTCTGCGGTTTCCCCAAAACCTTCTAATCAGTTCTGTTGCAGAAGAAAAAAAGGCTGTATTGTCTGTCTCTCTGATTTCCAGCCACATAGATAAATTTTGCGGACTGGTAAGTATTTTTAATTCTTTATCGGTTAAGGAACTATGCGGGGAGCCGATAATCTTTCGTAAGATTTCCCGGCTGAGTTCCTTGACTTCAATCTTCTCAAATTCTTTGTTTGTCTGGCCGGATAGCCAGTTACGTATTTCTGGATCGTGCTCCAGATCAAAGGTGCGGCAGGAAAGAACAACTGTTATTTTTTTGCCGGAGAGACGCAGACTCTGGGCATGACGCAACAGTTCCTTACACACATCAAGAGCATTGTTGGTATGAGAACTGGTCCAGCGCAGGGCATCAAGTTGATCAAGAATCAGGAAGGATGGCCGATCGCCTGCCTGAGCTGCCAGACAATAGACCGGACAATCAGGCAAACCAAGATTCTCGCCAAATTGAGCAGCTGTATTTTCCGGTTCACGCCGATCCAGACGAATCGGCAAGGAAGGAATATTATTCTTCCGGAGATACTTCAGCAATTCATAGAGAACGCCGCTCTTGCCGAAACCTGCTGCTCCGTGGAGAATGACATTTCTGTTTTCCCTGACAGCTTCTATAAGTCTATCAGTTTCACTGCGCTGGAGAGGCTTGTTATTAATCAGGCGAATGGAGTCAAAGAACTGGGTCTGCAACTCATTAATCACAGGAACAATCCTCTTGTCATGGGCAAGTCTTTTGGGATAGATCTTATGATCAGCCAGATGATTGCGCAGTTCATCAGCATAGATTTGGCTGCCAAACTTGTCGTTATTTTCCGCATAGCTGATCAGCAGGGCAATATTACTTTCAGGATCGCCGGTCAACAGATAGCCTGCCCGACCACGTAGCTCATCCCAAGTATTCCGATCATCAGGAAAGAGCGTTACGTAGGTGCGTTGCAGATAGCCGAAAGCCTTATTCAGGTCTTTTGAATTTTCCGGGTTAAGAGTAAGTGACTTGCAGAAATTATTAAAACAAGTATTAACATCTTTGCCCGCATCAACAATCTTGTATTGATGAAAAAGTTTAGAATTATTGTCGGAACGACGGGCACGATCACAAATATCCTTGAAGGTTTCAGAGCCGACGCTGGAAACAAGAGCATATTGAACTTCAGGATCACGATCCAGCTGAGACTGAAGATATTTCAGAATTCCTTTTGCATTCAGGTCTCCCATTCTCCAGTACTCTTCGCTTGCATTGCGGGCCTTGCACTGCTGCGCTTGCCGGATACCTTGTTTATTTTCAACCCAGAGATCAACACCCTGCTCATCATCACCAATGGCTTCGATGATCACTGACTGAATTTCTTCGTTGAGCAGAGCCAAGAGTTGTTTGGCAACCCAGCGACCTTCATAACGATTGCCGAGTTTGTCGCCTAATCCAGCAGATTCAAGGGGCATATGCAATTATATTAAAGAAGGGTATTTTTTATTTTAGAACTGGTTGTACAATCAGCCATGTAGGGCATGCAAAACGCTGAGGGGCACAGATGTTTTGATGGGGCGTTTTGCCCGCCGCTCGGCTGGCAGCAATCCAACCAAGGCGAGCGGGAGGTGCAGAAAAATTTGCGCAAGGCCCTGCTCAAGTACAAACTGCATAAGGATCAGCTGCTCCTTGACCGGGCCTATGGGTATATTAAGGAGTATTATTGAGGAATATTATGAGTTGTTGTAGGGGCGAACCTATGTGTTCGCCCTTTTATGCCGGGTAGACACGCAGGTCTACCCCTACGGTGCGAGATGCGGGTTTGGCGGCACGGTGTGTGTAGGGGCGACCGGCGGTCGCCCTCGTTCAAAAATAATAGCCATGTAAGGCGTGCAAAACGCTGAGAGGCTTGGTTGGAGCACGAATGTTTTGATGACGTTTTGCCCGCCGCCAGGCATGGTGGGCAATGTGTTTACCTACATCTTCAACCCTTCATCGTGGGAAAGTCTCCTGACTTCATCCTCAGACAACCCTGTGGCCTGCGCGACCTGATCAACCGTCAGCAGCCCCATACGGAGCATGTTGACAGCCACGTCGGACCTGCCTCTTTCGATTCCTCTTTCGATTCCTTTTTCAATCCCCTTTTCGATTCCTTTCTCAATCCCTTTTTCAATTCCTTCATCATACGCGGATTCGATCATATCTTTCTCGCTGGCCCTATTGACCAGATACTTCTCGTATGCCCGACGTTCCGTTGCAGACATTTTCAGCAGATCAAGCTTCTCAGCTGCCGCCTGAATATTCTTCGACCGGAAATCCGATCTGACCTCGGAATTTTTGAAAAAATAGACCCACTCATCAATACCGCTATTGATAATATTATGAAAACGCTCCACTTCAATCAGGTAGTATTCGGGAAAGACGGTGCCAGCGTCAATCTCCCGTCCCACTACCGCGCGGCGCTTTTTCGGTTTCAGATGCAGCCTCTCTTTCGTGTTGAGACCGTAAAATTCATTGGTTCCTTTATACAGATAATCGTTTTCACCCTCTCCGAGCAGAAAGTAGAGAATGCTGACTGAGATGACCTTTTTAACCTTTGCAAAGGAATCGCCCAGCCGTATGCGATCCACGATTAACTTGGAACTGCCGTACAGGAGTCGTTGTAAATAATAGCGTTCCCAGCCCGCCTGCACTTCAATGATATAAATTTCTCCGGTCTCGTCTTCGACCGAGAGATCCACCCGATTGAACTTATCAGATTCATCCTCCTGATTACTTTCGCTTTCCAGCAGGGACAAAATCTTGATGTCTTTTTCTAGTAAGGTGCTGAGAAAGCCTTCCAGCACATCGTAGTTGGCCTTGTCGCGCAGAATGTTCTTAATCGCCCAGTCAAAACTGACCAATGTTCGTGTTTCGCTCATAAGGTTTTCTCCTGGCAGAAAAAACTGACTTTGAAAGGCAGCCATGTAGGGCGTGCAAAACGCTGAGGGGCTTGGTTGGGGCACGGATGTTTTGATGGCGTTTGCCCGACATTCAAGGGCGAACACAGGGGTTCGCCCCTACATGCTGTGTTTCTAATGCATTGCTTTGCCGACCACCCGCAGGATATCGTCCAGCGGATTGCCGTCACCGTTCAAATCAAGCATCGAGGCAAGTCCCGACCCGGCAGTTCCCTGACTCCCGCTGGATGCGCCTTGGCCGCCGAGCACTTTGCCCAGCAGTTTCCCCAAAAAGCCTCCGCGCCCTGCTGGAGAGGGCTGCGCCGAGGCCTCAGCGCCACCCTGCTTCGCCATATAGCCTGTGACCAGCATTGCCATCATGGGCAGCATCTTCTTGAGCAGGGCCGGATCAAGCCCCGACTCCGAAGCCGCGTTCTGCGCAACTGCGCGGCTCACGTCCTTGGAGCCGAATATTTGTCCAAGGACGCCGTCACCCCGGCTCACGTTTGTCGGCTGCGGTGCCAGTACGTCGTCGAGCAGGTCACCACCACCGAGTTGACCCAGCAGATCACTTAACCCTTCAGTGCCCGAAGGCTGTGACTGTGCTTGCTTCTTTAATCCACCGAGGATAGCTGGAATCAATGCTGCGGCACCGCTCGCCGCCTGGGTTTCGCTGGTGCCCAGTTCCTGGGACATCGACTGAACCCCTCCCATCTGGGCGAGAATGTCTGTGATATTCATAGTCCAACTCCTTTGTTTAGTGATTGGGCCGTCTGTTCAGTCCAGGAGATCCTGAGGCACATTGCCTCCGTTAGCAGCGATGCGAGCGAGCACGGTCTTGTGGAGCCAAATGTTCATTTGCGCCGAATCTTCCATCAGGGCTGCCGGGCAAGCCAGCTCTGTGGCCAGCTCCTTGCGGGCTGTGAAGCTGCTGTCGATCTCAAGGAGCTTGAGGAGGTCAACGATAGAGGTCCGCCAGTTCAGCTTTTGAGGGTTTGCCTCTGCTCGCTGCTCCAGTTGTGCGACAACATCGACGAGGTCGACCGAACGAGGTGCCGGTGCAGTCGGAACTGTTTCTGGTTCTGGGCTCGCCGCAGGCTCGGCGTTTGGTGTTGGAGCTGGCGTTGGCGTTGGAATTGGAGCGGCAACGGCTTCATTGCCGATACCAAGCTTCTCAAGAATCGAGTTGAAGAATCCCATGGTGCTCTCCTTTCTTTGGTAAGGGGACGGTGCGATCCGGCAGGATGCAGAACCGCTTAACCTTCCGTTATAAGTATAGTGCCCATACGCTGGTCAAGTGGGCCCAAGCAAAGCTCGGGTACCAGTAAATCACCATATGTTGGGTAGGGGCGACCGGCGGTCGCCCTATAAATTACGGTATTCTTCGGGCAGGCACAGGGACCTGCCCCTACAAATTTTTTCGTATCTAAAACCGATCAGCAAAATACGGTTCCAGCACCTTGGGCACCAGCACGGTCCCATCTTTCTGCTGATAATTCTCCAGCACAGCTAAGAGGGTGCGGCCCACAGCCAGCCCAGATCCGTTCAGGGTATGCACGAGGCGGCTTTTTTTCTGCCCCTCAGGACGATAACGAATGCCTGCCCGGCGGGCCTGAAAATCGAGAAAATTAGAACAGGAAGAAATCTCCCGATAGGCATTCTGACCGGGTAACCAAACCTCGATATCATAGGTTTTGGTAGAGGAAAAACCCAAGTCGCCGGAACAGAGGCTGACCACCCGGTAGGGCAGTTCCAGCAACTGTAAGACCTCCTCGGCATCAGCCAAGAGAGAATCCAGCTCGTCGGCAGAGGTCTCCGGGGTAGTGAATTTGACCAACTCCACCTTGTCGAACTGATGCTGGCGGATCAGGCCTCGGGTATCCTTGCCGTAGGAACCAGCCTCGGAACGAAAGCAGGGGGTATAGGCGGTATATTTGATCGGCAGCTCTGCCTCTGCCAGGGTTTCATCACGGTGAATATTGGTCAGCGGCACCTCTGCTGTGGGGATCAGCCAGAGATCCCAATCTTCTACCTTGAACAGATCTTCTTTAAACTTGGGGAGCTGGCCTGTGCCGGTCATGGACGTGGAATTGACCATAAAGGGCGGCAGCATCTCAGTGTACCCGTGTTTTTGGGTGTGCAGATCAAGAAAGAAATTGGTCAGCGCCCTGGAGAGTTTAGAGGCAAAGCCCTTGAGCAGGGCAAAGCGAGCCCCGGACAGCTTGGCTGCCGTCTCAAAGTCCAGGATTCCCTGATCTTCACCAACTTCCCAATGGGGTTTCGGGTCAAAGGAAAACTGCGGAATCTCGCCCCAGGTTCGGATCTCCACATTATCGCAGTCGTCGGTTCCTTGGGGAACAGCGTCATCACAGAGGTTGGGAATGGACATAACAACCTGCTCAAGCTCTTCCTGAACTAGAGCCAGCTCCTTGTCCATCTCCTTGATGCGCTCAGAGACCTGTCGCATTTCCACAATCAGCGGTTCTGCTTTATCGTGCTCCCCAGCTTGCTTGAGCGGCGCGATTTCTTTAGAAACCGTGTTGCGCCGGTTTTTCAGCTGCTCGACCTCACCTAGCAGGGTCAATCGTTTGGCATCAATTGCTGTAAAGTTCTCAATCAGGTCCGTCTTCATTCCGCGATGAAGGCATTTGTCCCGGACAAGATCAATATTTTCCCGGATAAAACGTAATTCTAGCATGATATCTACTCGGTGATAAAATAAATAAGATGAAATGGACTCTACCCCTCTGTCGAGACAAGAATCCCTTTTCAGGTGCAAAACGGTAGGGGCACGGCGTGCCGTGCCCCTACGGCACCCAGCATAGGGGGGAGGTATTTCTTGTTGAATCCCTCAAAGGTTTCTTGAAGACAAGCTGATTTTATTAGCATGACCGGAACCATTCAGCAATGGTTATTCAATCAAGTGCTATTCAATTGCTTTTCCCGGGAAGGTTTGCTACATATTGATGCATGTTGATTAATGCTTCTCCACAGCAGGGGAAACAAATTTCGTTTATACGTTTTCAGGACCTTGTCCCTTTAAACAAACTTCTGAGAGCGTACTCATCCTTCAACGGTAAATCAAGCAGCAAACATCCTTGTGCAACAGTACAAAAAGTACAATAATCTCGTTATTTTTTTAGCGGAACTGCGAAAGTCCATTCGCTTGCTCGGTATCAGTCTTATGCTGATGACCATTGCGATCTTTTTCCTCTCCACCGGCTTGATCACGGTCTTTCAGGAGCATTTGCGGGAAAAGCTGTATTTTTTTTCTGTGGCTGGGCCTTTTCTCGCTCATGTCAAGGTGGCTTTTTTCGGGGCGGTGTACGCCCTCATGCCCCTACTCATGTATGTGCTCTGGAAGGCGATGGGCAAGCCCTTTGCCGTGACTGGCAGGAAGTTGTTCTGGTTTGTATTCGCCACTTGCTTCCTCTTTTACAGCGGCACCCTGTTCTGTTATTTTGTTACGCTGCCCTATGGGGTTGAATTCCTACTCAGCTTTCAGTCCGAAAGTATGAAGGCGGTTATCTCTATCGGGCGCTTTGTCAGCTTTGTGACCATTTTTATCCTGGCCTTTGGAGTTATTTTTGAGCTGCCGGTTTTTATGGTTTTCTCAGCGCAAGTGGGTTTGCTTTCTCGCCAGGTTTTTGAAAAAAATCGTCGTTTTGCCGTGCTCGGTATTGCTATTCTGGCAGCCCTGCTTACACCGACTCCAGATGTGGTGAATATGGCCTTGATGGGAGGGCCACTGTATCTGCTCTATGAGGCTGGTATCCTGGTGATTCGCCTTTTACGTATTGATGAGCGACGTGCTGCATTGAAAGCGATAACAAAAGAACAAGCTCCTGCGGAATCAGAGCAAGCCACGGCCCCCAAAGAGGGGCGGGAAGACAAAGGATAAATTCTCTCATCCCTCAAGACAGGTTTTAAAACTCAACCAGTTTGATGCCCTTCGTCTCTAAGAGAGCTGCTGTTACCCCGAGTTTTTTTACCCCGCAGGAAGGGCTTCGCGCTTTGAGTAGGGCAAGGCGAATATTTTGATCCAGGGCAATTTTCAACACACCTTCAGCACCGGCAATGAATTCTTTCGTGACATCCATGCCATCCCGTGTGATAACAGAGGCAAACCCGGTCAGGACATCCATTCCGTCTCCACCGCTCAGATCAGCTGCCGGGCGCGGGGTGGGAAGGCCGCCGAGTTGTTCCGGGCAGACCGGAATATAGATAAAATCATCAAGGTATTTTAAACAGCGTTCGTTAGGCTTGCTTTGTCCGTCATAGCGGGTACATAAGCCGACCATGCAGCTACTGATGAGACATTTTTTCATGACGAAGCTCCGGGGCTGATATCCTGCTGCCTGCGGCGTAACAGCAAAACAATTTTCATTTAATACCCTGGCCCCTTGGGGCAGGGGTATTTATCAAAAAACTCGTAAAAAAACATTGCAGAAAAAAAGAACAAACAGGCCAAAACGAAGACAGAGTAAAGGACTCAGCCTGAGAGAAAAAAGAGTCTTTCGCCGACTTCTGCTGACCGTTCTTTTGTCTGGAGGATTTTTCCTTTTATTTGCTCCTCGTTGCAGCCTGTATTCATATTACAAGATAGAGAAAAAGTCAAACAGACTGGTTGAGGAGAACAAAAAGCTGTTACAGGAAAAAGCAGCGTTAGAAAAAGAAATAGACCTGCTTATGCATGATAAGAACTATTTGGAAAAAGTGGCCCGGGAAAAGTACGGGATGTTGAAAAAGAATGAGGAAGTATATTATCTTGACCCTCTTGATCCGTTGGCGAGAAAAAAATAGGGTTATCAAGAGAGCTCATCGTCCTGGAGGGGCGAACCTATGTGTTCGTCCTTGCATACCGGGCAGGCATAGGGGAGGGGGGCTTTGCCCCTACAAGCCTGAACCCAAAAAGGGGATCTTTTTTCTGAAGAATCCCCTATACAAATTATGGAGAGCCGCACGGGCCCTCTTTTTCCTAAGCTCAGGAAAAACCGGAGTTAGACGGACAACCTGAGGGCGGGCCGCAGGGGGTAGACGGTCCGCCGGAACTCATCCGGAAAGTGCCTGAAGAGATTGTTTTCTTCACCTCAAGGCTTTGGCATTCCGGGCATTTCACCGTTTCAGCGTCATGGGATGAAGTGCTGAGCACCTCGAAATGCTTTGTACATTTTTTACAGACATACTCATAGATGGGCATGATCCTTCTCCATGTATTATATATACTATTAATTGGATAAGCGTGTACTGAGGACAGTATATTTTCCGGCAGTCAGCCGTTGGTTTGCAAGATAGAGATAAGCACTGGAGCAACTTTTGTCAGCCCAAAAAAAAGATCTCACCCCATCATCGGGTAGAGAACCAGCAGGAAAAATTAATCCGGCAGTTACCCCGATAGTTGATCCGGCAGCACTGGCCTTGTTGACCGGACAGGTCCGCAACCTCCTTGCTTTTCATCAGGAAATGGGCCTTGTGTCCTATCCTGCTGCGCCCGAATTGCGGCAGTTCCTCACCCGTGTACAGAGACCGCAGTCGAGACCAACGTCAGCACCTGCTTTAAGAGAGCATTCTGGAGAGCAGGGCAGGGGGCGGCAAGATCCACCGCAGCCTACCGGGGGTGCGCATCAACAGGGGCAACAAGCTAAAAAACCAGCTCCTCCTCACAGGCCGCCTGAACAAAAAGGTACGCTAACGACTGCACGGCCCACAGCCGAGACTGTCGGAACCGTTCAGCAGCAGCTGAAGGCGCTCAATCAGGAGCTGGCTCATTGCCGATGCTGTACCCAGAGTACTGATGCCGTAAATTCGAGTGTCATCTTAGGGCAGGGAAGCCCGAACCCTCTTTTGCTGGTGGTGGGCGACTGCTTTATCGGTACTCCATCGGAGCAGGGCCAGGTTTGGGGCAAGGAAGAGGATGCCATGCTCTGGAGGATGATGCAGGCCATCGGGCTTGATCAAGGCTCGGTCTATGTCACCAATGCGATAAAATGTCGGCAGTCAGGCCCTGTGCAACCGGGATCCTTAATGGAACAATCCTGTTTTTCCCATCTAGAGAAAGAGATACAAATCATTCGGCCGAGGGTGATCTGTGCTATGGGGGATACAGCGACTCGGGCTCTACTCAAGAGCAAGACCCCGTTGGCTCGTTTACGGGGGCGCTTTCGCCCCTATCGCTCTCCGCAAGGGGATATGGCAAAGGTCATGCCGACTTTTCATCCCCGTTTACTCTTACAGCACCCGGAAATGAAACAGGCCACCTGGAAGGATCTTCAGGCGGTGCAGAGAATGTTGCAGGCTTCTCCCCGTGTTGCGTAGGCGGATCTTTTTTCATGTCTCAATTTGCGCAAAAAAACAAAAAAACTTGCCGGATTCGTCGTTTTATGTAAATAACCGATGATTCTTTTTTTCAGGGAAGCAGCAGGCTTCGCTGTTTTTCTGACCTCTTTACTTCTTATATCGGAGGAATATCCTGTGAAGAAAAAATTAGTCATGACCGCCACAATCGGAATATGCATGAGCATTGCTTCTGCAGTATGGTCGTATGATGCCGAAATGGCTACAAGCTATGCAAAGCTGTTTGCCCCGGCAGAGGGTATTAAGGTGGGCAAGGAATTGCATTTTATTAACCCGGACGGTTTTATCAAAAATCTTCAGGCCGGAAAAGAATATGTGGCGATTGATGTGCGAACCTCCGGGGAAGCGGCAATGTTAGGTCTGACCATGCCCGGCAGCATGGCTCTTCCGGTCAACGAACTGTTCAAAGAGTAAAACCTGAAACGTATTCCTACTGACAAGATGGTCCTGATTATCTGCAAGTCCGGTGCCCGGGCCACCGTGGCCGGGACAGCCCTGCGTCATATCGGATTTGATAACGTCTACATCCTCAAAGGAGGGTTACAGGCCTTGAGCGCGGCTTACGGCCCCAAGCAGGGTGCTTCTATCGCGAAGAAATAGCAGGGTGATTGCACATGACCGGGCGGGCGGTCGCCCGGTATAAATAATAATCAAAAGTTGGCGAAAAGGCTCATCGCAGTTTAATAGGGAGAAAAGCCTTTTTCTTTTGCCTCTATCTCCAAACCGTTAGCGACCATCTGGCGTAACGCAACGTAATCCCGCTCATCTGCAATGAGCCATCAAAAACAGAGAAAACTATGTCCCTTCCCGTCCTCCCTCCTCGCCTTTATCCCGGAGATACCGTTGGGGTAATCTATCCAGCTGGTCCAGCACGAGATCAGGCAAGACTGGAAAAAGGTCTCCAAGTTCTGAGGGGCCTGGACCTCCGTGTCCGCCATTATCATCCCGACGGCAGCGGTCCTGACTACCTTGCCGCAGATGATGAACAACGCATCATAAAATTTTACCGGCTTTGGAACGACGACGAGGTCAAGGCCCTGATTTCGGCCAGGGGCGGCTACGGCTGCCTGCGCATTATAGCAAAAATGAATCCCCAACTGTTCCGTTCCAAGCCCAAATGGTTGATCGGCTTCAGCGATCTGACCGTCCTGCTGAACGGGATCTTCGCAGCTACCGGCCTTGTCACTCTGCACGGGCCTATGGTCACTACGCTGCCGAATGCGGACCAGCTTTCTTTTCAGCGTTTCAAGGAGGCCTTGAGTGGTGATTTCCGTCCCCTTGCCCCGACCAAGGACTTTGAAATCCTGCGTTCAGGCAGAGGGCAGGGGAGGCTTGCTGGTGGGAATTTGACCACTCTTACCCATTTGATCGGCACCCCTTGGCAACCGCAGTTATCCGGCCGCATCCTTTTTCTTGAAGATACCGGTGAACCGCTTTATAAACTTGATCGCATGGTTACCCATCTTGCCTGTTGCGGTATGCTGGACAATCTTGCCGGGCTGGTCCTCGGTGTTTTTGATCCTGGTCATTATGACCGTCTGGAAATGATTCGCTTAAATGAACAGGTTTGGAACCGGGTCTTAGAACTGACCCAAGGTGGAGCGTATCCAATTTGGGGCGGCCTCCCGATCGGTCATCAGCAGGGAAATGTTGCCTTACCTATCGGTATGGAAGTCGTGATGGACAGCATAAACGGAACTTTGAACTTTCTGCCTCGGAGTTGTCAAGCGGCCTGAGAACGAGCCTGCCTCCTTTTCTTCAGTAATCCTGATCAACTCTCCGGTATTTAATACTATTATTGAAAATTATAGGTGTGTTTGGTTTGATTTGTAGTGACATTTTTTCTTATTAACAATATGATACTTGCCGATAACCTTTTTACAGCTTGCTCTGCCAACGGAGCGGTCGAGGTGCCCAGCCCACTGTCCGCCCATAACTGAAGGGAACACGATGAAATCGACAAAGAGAAATGCGCTGGTCCTCATTCTGCTGTCCTTGCTGCTGTTTGCCTGTGACAAAAAGGAGAAGGAGGTTCAAGTAAAACCCAAACCCGAACCACCGAAGCCAGTGACCATGCTTGATGTGGTTCCGGATGATACGATTTTTTTCTCCGGCGGCTTAGAGCCAGCTCCTTTGAAGAGAATTTTACAATGGAGCACGGATAATTTTAATGTGCTGAAAGGACTTGATCCAGACAGCATGTTGCCCATCGTTCAGGACGAAAAAATTCCCGGTCGACGCCTAGCAGCCCAGCTTTGGTTTGATTATTACGCAATGATGCTCTCTCCAGGGACAGAGCTGGCAAAATGGGGCGTGGAGGAAAAGGCTTTTCTCTCCACCTATACTATTGGACTGGCTCCGGTTTTATTGCGTATCAGCTTGAAAGATGTCCAGCTCTTCAATAAGAAGATTGATGACCTGGAGGGGAG
>CBFDDU010000037.1:0-22505 GCA_965603655.1 uncultured Candidatus Electrothrix sp.
TAGACCGACTATCCATTTAGGTTCTCTCACCTCATCAAATAAAAAAAACGGTGACCCACCCAGCCTAACGAAGGACGGGTATCAAAAGCAGAATATCCTGCAAGCTCTCCGAACATGGCGGAACAAGTTACGGAGCGGAAGGGCTCGAAGGCCGAGGGGCAGAGGGAGGCTCAATCAGCTCTGGTGAGAGGATAGGCTCCGGTGGAGGTGATGTAATATCTGGATCACTTAACCCAACCTCATCACCCGGTTGATCATCCATAAGATCCCGATCACTTAAGGTCTGTTTCTCTCCGCACTCCGCAATACTTTCTTCAAGGGCCACACTCACGTCTTCTACAGTAATGCCGAGTTTATTTGCCGCCTCTCGAACAGCATCCCTATCAGCACCAGCGCAGTAAAGAGCCTTTAATCCTGTTTTCGTCTCAAATTGTTCGGTGTTACTGATGATAAAGGTCAAGATTTCATTTGAGCTCACACCATCGCTCAAGGCATCTTCAACAGCCACACTCATCCCGAACTTATCATAACTTTTCATAAAATCGTCTTGCCATGCAGCCTGCGCAACCCCGACCCCCAGCAGAATCAATAGCAACATTGCGCAAAGAATATTCCTCATCTTTTCCCCCAGCCAATATTTAAGAGTTCTTTTCAGGAACAGCAGTACAAAATATTTTACCATGAGTAAGCAAAAGTAAATGCATCTTTCCTCGTACATTACCTCAAAAAACCCAATCAAATCTATAAGCACCCTGCCCATAATAATGGGCCTACCGGCGCATTATCAATCGTCCCTGAACGTAAGCAATACCTCATCACGCTCAGTTATGAACTGTCTGCACAGCACGCCGGATTTTTTCAGCATAATTTTCGATGCCTTCACCGAATCAGTCTGTTTATACTTATCAGAAAGAAAGATAATCTCTCCGATACCTGACTGGATGATCACCTTGGTGCATTCATTGCAAGGGAAGAGAGCCACGTAGATTCGGCAACCAGAAAGATTGCGAGAGGTCGCGTTCAGGACCGCATTCAATTCAGCATGGCAAACATAAGGATATTTGGTATCCAAATAATTTCCCTCACGGCTCCAAGGCAGTTCATCATCAGAACAGCCCCAGGGAAAACCATTATAACCAACCCCGACAATCTTATTACCGGAATCTGCGACGCAGGCTCCGACCCGTGTATTTGGGTCCTTTGAACGCTGCCCGGAAAGCAAAGCAACAGCCATAAAATACTCATCCCATGACAGACAATCTGTCCGTTTTTCAGTCCCCATATTCTCCGGTTGTTATCAACGCTTCTTTACAAATATCTTTTCTACCTGAACCGCACCGATCGACAGGTTCTCTCCGATTTTCTCTAATTTCCCCTGATGTTATCAGATCCTGCGCCAGGTTCCTACTCAACAGTGGCCCGATCCCGCTTAAATCTTTTCCTCCGATTCCGCCAGTCCGAGTCCCCGGTAGTTTTTTCAATAAACTGCTGAAGAGCCATAAAATAATATTTTCCACCAATACTAATCAGGGAATTATGATCAGCACCCGGCACCACCTGAAGCTCCTTAACACGCGCCCCGCTGTCAGCATGTAATTTTTCCGCCTGCCAAAGCGGAATCAGGGTATCGCGTTGACCGTGCAGGAGGAATGTAGGCTTTGTGACGTCCTTGATCTTGCCTCTATTATTAAAGGTCTGCTCCTCAGTGACATCAATCGCCGACATGTCAGCTCCGAGGGTTTCTGCCAAAGGCAGGGTCTCGGCGAAGCCGCTCTCAATGATCAACCCACTGATATCCTCGTTATATTCCCGTGCAAGTTCTATGGCCGGAGCAGAGCCCAAAGATCTACCCATAATAAAAACTGTCGTCCTGTATTCCCTTTCCGCCAGAATCTTTTTCAACTCGCTATACAAAATATGACTGTCTGCAAGCAGGGAGGAAAAAGAGGGGACACCATCACTCCATCCATAGCCGCGATAATCCGTGACCAGCACATTGAGTCCATATCGGACATACTCCGGCCCGATTACATCGTAATCTGCAACAATCTCCCCATTTCCATGAAAGAAAAGAATGGTCGGTTTGTCTTTCCCAGCAGAAAAAAAACGGCACCCGATAACAACACCGGGTTCGACCTCAATATCAATATCTTCAGCACCTGCGGGCAAAGGCGTCCGCTCCGCTGTTCGAGGATAAAATAAAACACGTTGCACTTCGGGACGATCCATAGGGTTCTCCGTTCGCTTTTCCGGGCTGTCACAACTCCACATCAAACTCCACACCATCAGATAGGGCAACACAGAGAGCAGCGATTGTCGGAAAAATTTCATTATATTTTTTCTTAATATTTCAATGGACAGAAGCAGGCTGCCGCTATCATTTTCTGTCAACCCGGAATCTATTCATAAGACGAATAAGCTTAAAAAACAACAGAGTAAGAGGCAGCCCATGACAGACCAGATCAAAAATATCAATCGGCCTACCCAAGGTTCCAGCTGCAAGCATACGCATTTTCTCAAAAAGATGTGGTTCAGGCACAAACGGGGCAAGCCCCAGAATAAACGCAACAACCAAAAGCGGTACTAAAGGGATGGTATCCAGCCATCCACCAATTCTCCCATCCCTCATCCAATCGTTCCATCCTGAATTTATCTTTTTTTCTTGGATATACCGAGCAGCTGGGTCACCTGAACAGAAAGTTCTTCAATAGATTTCCCCTCGGTATTCACCGTGTTGATTCCATGCCGCATATAAAGCTGGTCAGCCTGTCGTATTTCGGTCTGACAAGTTGCCAATTGGGCATACGTGCTCCCCTTATAGCGTTCTTCTCTGATCTTATGCAAAAACTGCGGAGAAATTGTCAAACCAACTGTCCGCTTGCGATTACGGATAATATCCATTGGCAGTTCGTACGCTGTCAAGTGATCGGCTGTCATCGGAAAATTGGCCGTTTTCAACCCCATATGGGTAGCCAAGTAGACACTGACCGGGGTTTTCCCGGTTCTGGAAACTCCTACCAAAATAATTTCTGCCTGGTCATAACCGCTGGTTTTCTGTCCGTCGTCATGCTCAATGGTATAATGGATAGCCTCCACTCGTTTATCCGGCTGAGCATTGTCACGATTTCTAAAGAATCCGGGCTGGCGCAGGGCCTTAGCTTCCAGCTTCCGTTCGAGCCTATCCAAAAGCCCGCCATAGAGGTCAAACATCTCAATCTCAGCTCTATCAAAAACAGCGCAGACATCCGAATCTATAATGGTACAAAAAACCAAAGGGTGCAGGCCGCCCGACTGTTCCATGATATGGGCAACTGCTTTTTCAGCATCATATCGCGTTTTAACAAAAGGGATTTTCTCCTCATTCAAACCGATTGCCGGAAACTGACAGAGGAGAGACTTCCCTATATCTTCTGTCAGCAATGCTGTTGAATCAGAGACATAATATACATCTTTAACAGTCCACATGGCCCTGCCTCACTCGCCCGTATCAATCTGCCTGATCTGATCAACCCGCTTATGACAAAACAGACACCGATAGGGCTGCGGATGCTTTTCCGGTAAAGGTTTTATTTTTTCAGCAGCATGACATTCCAGGCAGAAGCCTTCAGCCTGTTTGCGATCCATATCCATGAATCGTTCATGATTATTATCACGCGGCATGTGCGGTGTTGTTTCCGGGGGAGCGCTCCATAAAAAATAAAAAAGACCCCCGCATATTAAAATAAAAAAAACATGATAGACAAGAAGATTCTTTTTCTTTTCCGCCATTGGGATAAAATCCAAAAGTAAGCGTTCACGTTCAGCACGTGAACGACATTATTTACACAACGTTTCCAACGCAGCATGCCGATTTCTGATTGTATATTACCTGCACAGCTATTACCCTGAACATGATGCGCTCTTCTTCTTCCGACAGCGGCAGCATCTTTTCAGCTCACGTCAACGTTACGTCAACGTATAATCAAATAATGTTTATCACTATACACGAACCGGGAAAAATATAAAATAATTCATCCGCACTTTCTCGTTTCTTTCACCAAACAGCAAAAAAGCATAATTTCATGAAACAACACACGACAACCTATTTGAAAGATTACCGTCCCTACCCCTTCACACTCTCCACAGTTGACCTCCGTTTTGAACTGGCCCCGGAGCAGACACGGGTACTTGCCCGCACTGTTATGGAGCGTAATCCGCTAAACAAGGATAGCGGTTCCACTCTTGAACTCCATGGCGAATATCTTGAACTGGTTTCCGTTACAATTGACAAGCGCCTACTGACAGACGATGAATACACATACGATGGTCATAGACTCCAGATTCCCGAAGTGCCGGATCAGTTCACCCTGGAAGTAGAAACTCTCATAAACCCCAAAGCCAATACCGCCCTGGAAGGACTCTATCTTTCATCAGGAAATTACTGCACTCAATGCGAAGCCCAAGGCTTTCGCCGTATTACCTGTTACCCGGACCGGCCCGATGTCTTAGCTGTTTTTACCACCACGGTCATCGCCCCCCGAGACAGCTGTCCGGCTCTGCTAGCCAACGGCAACCTGACTCATCAGGGCAAACTTGATGGCGGCCGTCATTTTGCCACCTGGCATGATCCCTTCCCTAAGCCCAGCTATCTTTTTGCCCTGGTCGCTGGCGACCTGACCTGCATTGAAGATCGTTTCACCACCATGTCTGGCCACGATATTGCCCTGCATATTTATGTAGAACATCGCAACAGGGAAAAATGCAGCCACGCTATGGTGTCCCTAAAAAACTCTATGCGCTGGGACGAGCAGGCCTTTGGCCGGGAATACGATCTTGACACCTATATGATCGTGGCGGTGGATGATTTTAACATGGGTGCTATGGAAAACAAGGGCTTAAATATCTTTAACTCCAAATATGTTCTGGCCCGCCCTGAGACAGCAACAGATGCCGACTACGAGGGGATAGAGGGGGTTATCGGGCACGAGTATTTTCATAACTGGACAGGCAATAGAGTAACCTGCCGGGACTGGTTCCAGCTCAGCCTCAAAGAAGGCCTGACCGTCTTTCGTGACCAGGAGTTTTCTGCGGACATGGGTTCTAGGGTGGTCAAACGAATTCATGACGCCGACATCATGCGTTCCTTTCAATTTCGGGAAGACCGTGGTCCGATGGCCCATCCGGTACGCCCCTCATCCTATATGGAGATCAATAATTTTTATACCCTGACCGTTTATAACAAGGGCGCTGAAATAATTCGGATGCTCCACACCCTGTTAGGGCCGGAAGGCTTTCGCAAAGGAATGGATCTCTATTTTAAGCGACATGATGGCCAGGCCGTGACCTGTGATGACTTTATTCAAGCCATGCAGGATGCCCAATCGCAAGAGACTATCTTGGATTTCGAGCAATTCAAGCTCTGGTACAGCCAGGCTGGAACGCCGACCGTCACGGTTTCACAGACCTACAATCCAACAACACAGGAGTACATCCTAATAGCGCAGCAAATCTGTCCTGACACACCGGGTCAAAAGGGTACAGACAAGCAACCCTTTCTTATACCCCTACGCATGGGCCTCTTGAACAGCAAGGGCCAAGACATAAAGCTCCACCTCCAAGACCTACAAGATGACAGCAGAAAAAACGGCACCTTGTTGCTTCGCCAGGAAAAGCAGCAATTCCGCTTCACCGGGGTTAAAGAAAAACCCGTGCTTTCCCTGAATCGGAATTTCTCTGCACCGATCAACATCGTCTCGAATCTCGAAGAAAAAGACCTAGCCTTTCTTATGGCCCATGACTCTGATCCCTTTAATCGCTGGGATGCTGGGCAACAGCTGAGTTTGCGCTATCTCCTGACCGGAATCGAGGACTGGCATCAAGGGAAAGGACTGACCGTACCCTCTTTATTTCATCAGGCATTTGAACGTCTTTTATGCGATAAAGAGACCGACCCGGCCTTCCTCGCCTCTGCCCTGATCCTGCCCTCGGAAACCTGGATCAGCCAGCAGCTGAACATCATTGAACCCGAGGCCGTGCATGTCACCCGGCAGGCCTTTAGGGTGCAACTGAGTTGGCAGCATCGGGACAACCTTTATGAAAATTATTACACGCTGGGAACAAAGGAGCCGTATCGATACTCCGGGGAAGAGGCGGCCCGTCGGGCCCTGCGCAACTGCTGTCTCACCTATCTGCTCGTCCCGGACATGGCAGGAAAGATTTCCGAGGAGGTCCTGAAAATCGGCATGGAGCAATACCGACAGGCCGACAATATGACAGATGCACTAGCAGCCCTGAGAGCGGTAATCAATGCGGATCGGACAGCTGGAGACGAACTCCTTGCCGATTTTTACAGCCGCTGGCAGGATAATCCTCTGGTGATGGATAAATGGCTCACCCTTCAGGCCACCTGCACCCTGCCCGGCACCCTAGAAAAAGTCCAGAAGCTGATGCAGCACTCGGCTTTCAGTATGAAAAATCCTAATAAGGTACGCTCACTTATTGGGGCCTTTTGCGGAAACCAGCAGCAATTCCATACCAAGGACGGCAAGGGCTATAACTTTTTGGTCAATTGCATTACCGAGCTTGATCCTATAAATCCGCAGGTGGCGGCACGGATGCTGCCTCCGCTCACAAGATGGAAGCAATACGATGAACATCGGCAGCAATTGATGAAGGTGGCCCTTGAACGGATCGCCGCTCTACCGGGTCTGTCCCGTGATACAGGAGAAATTGCCGAAAAGAGCTTGTGAGTCTTTTTCGAAGTTATAAACGAGAACTTTTCCATTTTTTTTACCGACCAGAGACCCAGGCTCTCTGGTCGGTAAAAAAAAGCAAATAGCCCCCTGTTCAATCGAGTAAAAAATTGTTTTGCTGTCGCAAACAAGGTGTAAATAATTATATCGAGCCAAACAAAAGTACAATTACTTAGGCCGTGTTTATACATAAAGCAATTCTTCACTTTCCCAGAGAAGAATTATAGAAACAGAGCACTTGAACGTATGCCCTATTGCAACTGACAGCAGAGCTGATGATATCCATATACCGGGTCTATGCTTTGCACATGATCCGGCTTTTTTGTTCTGACAGCAGGGAATTAATCTTGCCCACCTCTCGCTGCCTCCTCCTCACCTCGTGCTCCGGTTTTGGTCAGCGATACAAATTTTGGTATTTTCACTCGACGTAACAAAAATCAAGCTGAGCTCTCTTCCCATCGATAAAAAAATCTTCCCCCCTCTCTCTCAACTAAAAAACTTTTCATTTTAGCTTTTTAGACACATCCTGAGAAATCAAAATGTTGGCATACTTATTTCAGGTATATTCCTGATGTGCTTTGAGCGCATGGTGTTAACGAGCGGACATCCTGTTGAGAAAAAAAATAACAAAGAGGATAACAGCTGCTATGGACGATATTTTTTTAAACTGTTGGGAGGCTAAGGATTGCGGGCGAGAACCAAACGGACACAATGTCTCATTATATGGCGTTTGTCCAGTTACTACAGAATCCAACATGGACGGCATTCACAAAGGTAAAAATGGCGGTCGTTGCTGTTGGGCTCTTGCTCCTGTCATTGAAAAAAACTGCAATAAGCCAGGGTTTTGCTCTGACAGACTCTACGAGTGCATCAAGTGTGATTTTTACAAATCAGTCCGAGATTCAACGACATTGCTTGTTACCGTGTAGCTATCAGCTTCACCTCGCCGGGTGCGTGCTCAGCGCGTGCCCCGGTTTCTTCTGATCCTACAATCCCCCCTCCACGCTACCAGGACCGCTCGTCAATAATTTGCCCCTGCGTAGAAACAACCACCTGCCGCACCAAAACCTCGGCTCCGGCATCTTTATAGGCTTTTTTGACGATCTGGAGCATGGCTGAGCAGCATGGTACCTCCATAACTAGAAGAGTAACCGAGTTCAGCTTGCGGGTTGTAAACAACTCCGTAAACCGCTCCACATACATCTGCTGATCGTCAAACTTGGGACAGCCCATCATCACGACCCTGCCCTGAATGAAATCCTGTTGCAGACCTGCGTAGGAAATCGCTGTGCAGTCGGCAGCAATCAACAGATCGCAATTTTCCAAAAATGGTGCTGTGGGCGGAATCAGACGAATCTGCACCGGCCAGTGGGAAAGTTGAGACAAGGCCGAATCTGCCTGAGAGCTGGGCTCATTGGCTGCCTGACAGGGAGTGGCCTGCGGGAAGGTTTTGAGCTGCGCAGACGGACAGCCACCACCGCTCCCCCCACCCTGCTGCTTTTTCTGCTCCGCCAAAAATTCCTCCACCGCATCTTCGTCAAAGGCATCAGCATCCCGCTCAATAATCTGCAAGGCCCCTGTGGGGCAGGAACCGAGACAGGCACCGAGGCCGTCGCAGAGCTTGTCCGCTACCAGCCGGGCCTTACCGTCAATGATCTGCAAAGAGCCTTCTGCGCAGTCAGGTACGCATTCGCCGCAGCCGGTACAGAGCTCCTCATTAATCTCAATAATTTTTCTTTTCATGCCCGTTCCCTCATCCTTTCTCTTTGAATTTTCCCAGCACTTTCAGCCCCTGATCCGCCCCGGATGTGGTCAAAAAGAGTGCCAATAACCGATCAAGCTGATCCTCTGTCGGTGGTGTTTCCTGATACTGCTCAAGCTTGTTCACGATCAGGTCAGCATCGTACAGAACCTTAAAATTGGTTGTTTCCTCATCGCGCGGCGCATGATGATGACTGATAATGTCGCAGACCTCATCCACCAGCTCCGGCTTTGCCTTGAGCTGGGTCAGGATTTCCCGAGCCACCGGCGGGCCTTCGCTCTGCTGATGCCGTGCCGCTGAGGAGTTAAATTTGCGTTCCGCTTCCCGAATCCCGATATCGTGCAGATAGGCGCTAGCCATAATAACCATCATATCCCCGCCCTCTTCTCCCCTCGCAATGATCTCAGCCTGTTCAGCAACTGCCTCGGCATGGCGGATACGTCGCCTGTCTTCGCCGAAATACTTGCGCATGGCTATGGCGATCCGATCTTTGAACAGATCACCCTGTGCCTCGACCAATTCCGGCGGCAGAGAACCCAGGCATTGTTCCGCATGGGGGCAATAGGAGGCGCAACCAAAATCAATCTTCGGGTTCAGCATCCTGTGGCCGCAATGACCGCAGGTCCGCTGACTATCGTCCTTGAAGAACTCCACCCCGTGACCGCATTTCGGGCAGTTACTTTCAAACACATTGTCACCACTCCAATAGCGGCTATCTTGGCCTGGACATTGCATATCTGCCTCCTCTGATTATCCGCTCACCTATCCCAGCACGTTTCGTTTCACTTCTTCAATACCGACTCGTTCAACAAAACGCGCCGTTCTGGTCTTGGGTTTTGCCGTGTTCATGTAATAGTTCAGTGTTTTTCGTACCAGCTCAAGAGCCTCGTCATCAGTCAGGCCTTTTGCTATTAAATCGCCGACACGAGGTTTCCCTGCCGCATTGCCGCCAAAACTCAAGCGCCAACCTTTTTTCTCCGCAGTTAAACCGATATCACGCATCCAGGACTCGCAGCAGCAGCGGACACAGCCGGAAAGAGCGACCTTTACCTTGGCAGGAAGCGGGCCGTCCAGTTCCATATCCATCAGGGCCTTTGTGAGAGGCTCTGTGGCGCTGGTTGCGCAATTGCACCAAGTCTTGCCCGGACATGCCTGTACATAATGGACCCGACTTCTGGCATGAGGCGGGGTTGCGGGAATGTTCAACTCCTGTTTTAAGGCCTCCAGCTTCTCAGGCTCAAGCCCTTGAAAGAAGAGCCGTTGCCCCCCGGTTACCTTCACCATAGGGACTTCATATTTCTGGGCAAGACCAGAAACCCGTTCCAAATCCTTCAGGGTGTATATTCCGGCATTGATTCCAGGCAGCGGGCAAAATGTTTTATGATTCTCCATAAAAAGAATATTTCCTTATAATTATTATTTTTTATTTTTATTCTCTGATTAGCACGGCAACCCTTGAAGACATGTTTTCAGCCTTTTTATACCGTCTGCTGTTTTTAAGCAATCAAGAGGCGTAGCGTTATCAAGAGCCGGAACAGAAGAGTTTAACCAGTCAGCATAATTTTCTCCAAGATGATAGGCAATAGGTCTTGCTATCACAAGATCGTGGCCCAGCAATTCAAGGAGCTGAACTTTATCTTTAAAGGTTTCCCAGAATTCAATAAAATTTTCTGAGTATTCAATAAAAGATTGATCACCTTCGTAAAAATTTTCAAGTGGCATTTTTTTACTGGTGCCCAAGCTCTGCTTGGGCATCTTTAATACAGAAGCTCCGGCTTCGGGAAATAAAGCGGAGCTTCTGAGAAAGCAGTTCCCAAGCCGGAGCTTGGGAACCAGACAATACAACAGTAATAACTCGTTTTTTTAGCAGGGGCAGACACGCAGGTCTGCCCCTGCGATCCGTTATCCCAAAATCGCCTTCAAATCCTCTTCCGGGGTGGCCGCAACCGGCTTGATATCAAAGGTCGCGACCAGAAAATCAAGGATCGCCGGGCTGATAAAGGCAGGCAAGGAGGGTCCGAGGCGGATATCCTTGATGCCGAGATAGAGCAAGGTCAGCAGAATTGCTGCTGCTTTCTGCTCGTACCAGGAGATAATCATGGACAGGGGTAGATCATTGACCTCGCATTCAAAGGCACCGGCCAGGGCCACAGCGATCTGAATCGCAGAATAGGCATCATTACACTGACCAACATCAAGCAGACGCGGGATTCCGCCGATATCACCAAGGTCCTGATCAAAGAAACGGAACTTACCGCAGGCCAGGGTCAGCACTATGCAGTCATCAGGCACCTGCTCAACAAATTTGGTGAAATAATCCCGTCCCGGCTTGGCACCGTCGCAGCCGCCGACCAGAAAGAAATGACGGATATCTTTATTTTTCACCGCCTCAATCACCTTATCAGCAACCCCGAGCACTGCATTGCGGGCAAAACCAACCATCACTGATCCGTTATCCGCATCGTCCTGCCAGCCGTCCATAGCCAAGGCTTTGTCAATGACCGAGGTGAAATCCTTCCCCTCAATATGGGCTACTCCGGGCCAGCCGACTAAGCCGGTGGTGAAGATACGGTCCTTATAGTCTTCCTTAGGCTTCTGGATACAGTTGGTGGTAAAAAGCACCGGCCCAGGAAAATTCGGAAATTCCTTATGCTGATTCTGCCAAGCTGTGCCAAAATGGCCGTAAAAATGATCGTATTTTTTCAGCTCTGGATAGCCGTGACAGGGCAGCATCTCGCCGTGGGTGTACACGTCAATGCCCTTACCCTCGGTTTGTTTGAGGAGCAGTTCAAGATCATTGAGATCATGACCGGTAATCAGGATGCATTTATTGGGGCGATGACCCAGTGGCACGGAAGTGGGAACCGGATGACCATAGGTCCCGGTATTACCTGCATCAAGCAACTCCATTGCTCGCAGGTTAATCTCACCGGCCTTCATGGCCACGGGCACGCAGTCCGCAATGGTCAACCCTTCAGCCAACAAAGCAGACAGGGCTTCGTAGGTGAACCCGGCAATGGCCGGATCATTCTGGCCGAGAATAGAGGCATGGTCGGTATAAGCGGCAATACCCTTGAGACCGTACAACAGGGTCTGCTTCAGGGAACGAATATTCTCATCGCTGTCCAGGTTCTGGATAAACTGGAGCTCAGCCCCCTGCTGTACCAGACCAGCCACTGAATCTGCCGGGCTAAAAGAAGCTGCCGGATGCTCGAAATCAACCGTGCCGCCTGCCTCAGTAATCCGTGCTTTCAGGGCGTCACGCAGCTCAACAACCTTATTGATCAGAACAACAAAGCGTTCCGGATCAAAATTCACATTGGTCAGGGTGGAGAAGATCGCCTCCATGGTGAAACGGTCAATACTTTCATCAATAATTCCCTTCTGCCGCGCTTCATGGGCAAACAAGGACATACCGCAAAGGGCATAGATCAAAACATCTTCAAGCTCTGCTACCTCTTCGTTTTTACCGCATACGCCCATAGTGGTACAGGCGATTCCCTTGGCTGTCTGTTCGCATTGATTGCAATACATGATTACTCTCCCTGATTAATGTTATGCAGAATTTATCTATATGTTCACACATTAAGTTTTAACGATTATGCATGAACTATACAGTGAATATTTTTTGTATACATTGATCTGCGTCAAAAAAAAACGAAAAATGGCTTTTCAATGACTCTCTCTGGAAAACAGAAGAGACTGATGCTGTAACTCTCGCCCCTCGCATACTCTACGTTAAATACGTTCTCGAAAAAAACCGATCAGACTTCCCTCACTTTTTGACAAAAAAATCATCTTTTTGATGAGTTACAAGATGGAAAACCTCACGAAAAAATGCTAAAATAAACGTAAAGGTGGAAGAGATGCATCCCTGATCCAAGATAAAGCAAAGCAGGTCAGTAACGGCAGGTGAAGGGCTGACGCTATCCTGTATCTCCAAGGCAAGGGGAGGGACACCATGAGAACACAGAGACAACCTGAGCATGCCAGAGTATCGAAAGAATTCATCGAGACCTTTGGTCTGACACCTAGCGGCGTATCAAAACAAACCGGAATTCCTTTAACTGAGCTCGGAAAAATAATAGGAGAAGTAGCAAGAAACATGCATATTTCCCCTCATTCCGTCCTAAACCAGGTCAGATACTTGGGGATGTCCGAGAGCTTTCTTATGAATCTCGCTGTGAAGTATAATAGGCGCGGCATCCAAAAAAGTGCCGTAAACCGGCGCAACAAAAGAGTATAGGGTTGACAGCTGGTATGATATCCGTGATGATGTAAAGTTTTTAGCAATACGCTGATGAGACAAGAACGTCCATTTGCGGGCCAGAAGAACAACTCCGGGAAGACAATTCCACCGAGAGATAATAGACTGTGCTGAACAAGAAACAACTCCTTGCTGAATCAGTCCTTTTCAAAGGACTTGCCCCGCCCCTTCTCCAGCAGGTTTCTGACCTGGCGTTAATAAAAAAATTCCAACGAAACGAATCAATCTTCTTTGAAGGAGATGAAGCAACCGGATTCTACATGGTCGGCCAAGGCAGGGTGAAAATTTTCAAGATGTCGCTGGACGGCAAAGAGCAGATTCTCCACATCTTCGGACCTGGCGAGCCCTTTGGCGAGGTGCCGGTTTTTCACGGCAATCCCTTTCCTGCCAATGCCGTCAGCATAGAACCTTCCATCATGCTGTTCTTTCCCCGCCAAAAATTCATCGACCTGATCAACAGCACGCCTTCTCTGGCTCTCTCCATGCTGGCGGTCCTCTCCATGCGCCTGCGCCGCTTTGCCACTCAGATAGAGAGCCTGTCCTTAAAAAAGGTTCCGGCACGCTTGGCTGCGCATCTGATCTATCTCACAGAGGAGCAAAACAATACCAGCGCGGTTACCCTTGAGATTCCCAAGGGCCAGCTGGCCAGTCTCCTGGGAACCAGCCCAGAGACTCTGTCCAGAATTTTCACAAAAATGAGTGGAGAAGGGTTAATCAAAGTCAGCGGCAAAAAAATCGAGCTCCTCTGCTACGACAAGCTGCTGGAGCAATAGAGAACGTCAGAGGATTTTACCGGCAGCTTTCAACAAGGGATTTTCCAAAAAATAAGTCCCCCGTTTTCGGTACATGTTGCAGGGGCAGGCCCCTGTGCCTGCCCGGCATGCAAGGGCGAACACAGGGTTTCCTACGGTGCCGTTGTTGCTGTTACCACTCTCCTGCGGAGCGATTCTGCCTTGTCATTGCTCGCTCTTTGGCGCACCAAAATATCTTCCAGACTGACCGGGTGACCATAATAGGCAGTATTCAATGAGCTGCGTGGGGTGATAACCGCCCCGCCAAGTGAAACACCATTAATAATCCCCCTCATGGATCGGGCAAAGGCCTGAATATCAACAGCGTCTTGAGGAGACCCGTCGCCGATCGGCCCTGCTTCCACCACGATTTTTGAGTCGATCTTGAACTCAGACGAGAGCATGGCATTCAGCCCCTGCTCTGTCATGACCAAGAGAATAATCTCCGAGGCATCCGCACCGATTTGCAGCCCCATTGACACCGAATCTATGGCATAAAACCCAGGATAGCTCCACGTTCCGGTTGCCGGATCACGGGCAAACAGCAGCCCGGAGCCTCTGGAGCTCCCTATCAAAAAAGCTCCCCTGAGCATTTGCGGGGCAATAAAAACACCGCGCGCCGTGCCGATATTCCTACGAAACCACTTCATATTGGGATCTTCCAAAAAAACACGGAGAACAGCATCACTTTTTGTGACTAATTCTCCGGCCTCCAAGAGATCCTGTGAAAACGATACAGTTTTTGAAAATCCCCGAGAGGGGTATACGATAAAAACACAACAAAAAAGAAGGCCCACCATTCCTCTTGCTGCTTCAGAAAGGAAAAAAGCGTACTTGAGAAAAAACATAAGATCCTTTATAAGGTTTTGAAGAGTGAGCAAAGCAAAAAAATCCTCACAACCTCAAAATATCCGGGAGACGGGAAGTACTTACCTGACTGCGCCGGAGTGACCTCTGTGTTTTTCTAAAAAACAAATGACCGGCACCAACAAATGGCCGGTCACTCCGATGCAGCTCAATCGGCTTCGAAAAAAAACTCTTTTTCGGCCTGGCATTTGGGACAAACCCAATCATCAGGCAAATCTTCAAAAGCAGTTCCCGCATCAATACCGCTATCGGCATCTCCCTCTTCCGGATCATAAATATAACCGCAGGGACACTC
Organism: uncultured Candidatus Electrothrix sp.; assembly: GCA_965603655.1. Classification (GTDB taxonomy): domain Bacteria; phylum Desulfobacterota; class Desulfobulbia; order Desulfobulbales; family Desulfobulbaceae; genus Electrothrix. Next base: position 14,714 of record CBFDDU010000037.1, read on the forward strand.
ATACTTTTGCATTGTTCACATTCCTCCTGTTGAATTAAATAACGTTCATCTTTGTTTATCCTGACAGAGCACAACCTCTTTGCCAAATCCCGCTTATCCAAGCGGAACAACAAGGAAGCGAGCACCCGAAAACAGTATAATTAACCTGCTACTATTAAGCAAGAAAAAGCCATCAAGAAAAAGTCGCTGTTTTCTCCCCAAAAAAACACTGCCCCTTCCTCCTGTTTCCAGCGGATAAATTATCCAAAATCCATCTTTTTCTCCTTGACAAGAAGGGGCATCCTGTAGTCTAATTATGTTTTTTATTCAAAATAATTTGATAAAATTTTATCATTGATCATATATGGAGGAAAAAATATGTATGCCATAGTACGTACCGGCGGAAAACAGTATCAGGTCACGACCGGTGATACTTTACGGGTAGAGAAATTAAAAGGAGAAGTCGGCGAGACGGTAGAACTTTCCGATGTTTTACTGGTCGCAGACGGAGACAACATCCAGGTCGGAACTCCTGCGGTTGAGGGTGCCAAGGTCGTCGCCAAAATCGTTGAGCAAGGCAAGGCAAAGAAAGTACTTGTTTTCAAGAAAAAAAGACGCAAAGGATATCGAGTCCTGCGTGGCCATCGTCAGCTTTTCACTGCTCTGAGTATTCAGGAGATCATGTAGGACACCGTGGCACGGTGTCTTTTGCATGCATTCTGACCATTAATTTTTTTATTTATTTTATTCTGGAGAGAACTCATGGCACATAAAAAGGCAGGCGGTAGTTCGAGAAACGGTCGCGACAGCGCAGGACAGCGACGCGGAGTAAAACGCTTCGGAGGACAAATCGTCACAGCGGGCAGCATTCTTGTTCGCCAGCTCGGCACCAAAATCCACCCAGGAACCAATGTTGGTTGCGGACGTGATTACACCCTGTTCGCCAAAGTTGACGGCGTGGTCACATTTGAAGATTTCGGCAAGAACCGCAAACGGGTGTCTGTGTATCCTTCTACGGACTCTTGCTCCTGTGCCCAAACACAGACGCAGGAACAATGCGGGGCAGATTGCTGATTGCGCTGTAGCGGAACAGCAGGAAGATAAACCCGGTGCCGATTTGGTGTCGGGTTTTTTTTATTGAAACAGACTCACTGATCGTTTTTTAAAAATCCCTGTCCTCCTTTCCTCTTTTTGGTAAAAAATTTTGCCAAATATGACAAGAATCGCGTAGGCCTGAACAAGTAACGTACAACTATACAATGGGTTTTGTCGACGAAGTAAAATTGTTCGTAAACGCCGGTGACGGTGGCAACGGCTGCGTCAGTTTCCGACGGGAAAAATTTGTTCCTAAGGGAGGACCAAACGGCGGTGACGGCGGACGAGGCGGTTCTATCTTTATTGAGGCTGACTCCCGAAAGCAGTCACTGATCGATTTTCGCTATCGTTCCCATTTCAAGGCGGACCGGGGCGGGAACGGCCAAGGCAGTGACAAACATGGCCGAGGCGGCAAGGACACCGCTATTTATGTCCCTCCAGGTTCCGTTATCAAGGATGCGGAGACAGGCCGGGTCCTCGCCGACCTCACCGAGCCCGGTCAACGATTCACCGCAGCGCACGGCGGCAGAGGGGGCTTCGGCAATGCCCGTTTTGCCACCTCGACAAACCGTGCTCCGCGCAAGGCGACTCCGGGCACTCCCGGTGAAGAATTCTGGCTGAAAATCGAGCTCAAGCTCCTGGCGGATGTCGGTCTCATCGGCCTGCCCAATGCGGGCAAATCGACCCTGCTGTCCAAGCTGTCCGCCGCCAACCCCAAGGTTGCTCCATACCCCTTCACCACCCTGACCCCGCAACTGGGTGTACTCCATCTGGAATTCATGGCCCCCTGCATTATCGCGGATATTCCTGGCCTTATTGAAGGAGCCAGCGAGGGGGTCGGGCTCGGGCACCAATTTCTCCGCCATGTGGAGCGAACCAGCATCCTGCTCCATGTTATCGACGCGGCAACCGAGGATGAGCAGCCCTTGCAGGATTATCAGGTTCTGGCTGCTGAACTCGCCGCCTATAACGAGGAGTTACTGGACCGCAGCCATCTGGTTGCCCTAAATAAGATCGACTGCATTGACGAAGATAGGCTGGAGGAACTCCAAGCCCTGTTCAAGAAAAACGGGATTGATGTTCTGGCTTTTTCTGCAAAAGAAAATATCGGCATAGACAGACTCAAGGAGCTGCTCGGTGACCTTCTGGAAAAACAAAGGGAGGCAGCCTCAGAAGGGACAGAAAAAAACGGGGCAGAGGAAAACGAAGAACCATGACTTTCCAAGTTTCTCGGAACGACGGGCTTTTTTATCGCCAAACCCTGTTTGATCAGGCCAAAACCGTGGTGCTCAAGGTGGGCAGTGCTGTCCTGACCACGACAGACGGACTCAATATTAATTTTATTGATACGCTTTGTCGTCACATCGCTTTTCTTCGTGCAAGTGGTCGGCAGGTCATTCTGGTCAGTTCAGGAGCGGTTGCGGCCGGACGAAAACGTCTTCAAATTCATCGCCAGCCCGGAGAGGAGCTCAGGGTCAAGCAGGCCCTTGCTGCTGTGGGGCAGGGACTGCTCATGCAGGCCTATGAACAGCGTTTTGCCCAACATAATGACCAACAGGTCGCCCAGATTCTGCTCACCCACACCGACCTTTCCCAGCGGGACCGCTATCTCAATGTCCGCAACACCATTCTGACCCTGTTCGAATTCGGCGTTATCCCAATAATTAATGAAAACGATACAGTTTCTGTCCAGGAACTTCGTTTCGGCGATAACGACACCCTGGGTGCCTTGATTACCAACATGATCGGGGCAGATATGTACATAATGCTGACAGACGTGGACAGCCTGTACACAGCAAACCCGGCAGAAGATTCCACAGCCAAACCAGTCTACACCGTAGCGACGATTGACGGCGCGGTGGAGGCTATGGCAGGGAACAGCAGCAGCATGCTGGGCACAGGTGGCATGCAATCCAAAATCAGAGCGGCTAAAATGGTGGCCGTCTGTGGAGGAAGTTCTTTTATCGGGCCTGGACGCAATAAGAATATCTTACAGGAGCTCTTCTCTGGAGATATGAAAGGTACTTTTTTTCTTCCGGAAAAAGGAAAAAAAATCCGAGGAAAAAAACATTGGATCGCCCACGTCCTTCGTCCGTCCGGCACGCTGTACCTGGATACCGGCGCTTGCCGGGCCATTGTCGAGCGGGGAAAAAGCCTGTTACCCTCCGGGATCACTCGAATTGAGGGAAATTTTGAGATCGGTGCCTCTGTTCAATGCCGTTGCCCAGAGGGGCAAATAGTGGCTGCGGGCCTGACCAATTACACCTCGGCGGATCTGGATAAAATAAGAGGAAGAAAAAGCGCAGAGATCGAGGAGATCCTCGGCTTTCGAGACAGTGACGAGATCATTCATCGGGATAATCTGGTGCTGTTCGACGAAAAATAAAGATCGTCTGCAACGTTCTAATCCCCATCCCGGCCCTCAGCCTGACAGGCCGGGACAAAAAAGTAGACCATTTCCTGGAGGAATCATATGGAATTGCAATGGGATCAACAAAAATACACCACAGGATTTACACATATTGACAAACAGCATAGCGAACTCTTTGACGGTGTAAACGGTCTCATGCTCTTTCTCAAACAATCATCTCCTAAACAAGACCGGGAAAATAAACAAAAAATAATTGAGATGCTACAATTTCTGGGTGAATACGCACAAGAACATTTTCAAGAGGAAGAAAAGGTTTTTGAAAAATATGATCACCCAATGAAAGACGCCAATAAAGAAGAGCATCAGCGGTTCCTTGAAAAATATGTCCATTATCAACAAAAACTACAAACAAAACTGCACCAGGAGCGACTCACCCGAGGCGTCCTGATCCAAATACATATCTTTCTCCAATCCTGGTTGGTCAAACACATACTCAAGGTGGATACAGCCTTGCGTGATTGTGCAGAGAACGCAGCTGAGCAGGCTATCGAACATGATGTCGCACCAGATAAAGGGGCTTTTTCTCGCTTCCTTGCCTTTTTTAAACGGCACAACTAAACATCTCTCCACTCCCACGGATACCGGGCTCCAACCGATAAATACATCTTGCTCTGAAGGGACGATGTGTTAATTTTTCGGTACAAAAGACCATCAAAACCCCCTTCTCAACAAGAGGAATCCAACAAGGGAAGCTGAAGCTACTGAGAAGAAGTATCAGGGACAAGTACAGTCGATAAAGGGCAAGTCTCCCGCACAGCAAATTCTGATACGGCAGCCAAACTACGAAGCGCATCAATTCGCTGCACCGCTTCAGGATGACTGGTAAAATACCCACCAAGCCCCCTGTCCTGCTTTCCGCTCTCCTCCTGCATAGCTTCAAAGAACTCGGTTGCTCCCCCCACATGTCCGTAAAAACAATGCAAGGTCTCAAGGGCCAGCTTGTCAGCGAGAGCTTCTCGCTCCTGGCAATAGCGAGCCTGTCCAATCCCCAAAGCAGGGGCAATGAGCTGGGTGATGTCAGAGCCGGCCCCGGTCAACAGGGCAGAAAGAGCGGTAAAAACTAAGCCCCGCCCCATACCCCGCAGATGATCCCTATGCTTAAAATGCGCCATTTCATGGGCAAGGACAAAGGAAAGCCCATTTTCCGAGCGAATCGTATCCAGCAATCCCTCTAAAACGATAATCCGCCCGCCAGGAAAGGCAAAGGCATTGGCATCTTGAGACTTTGCCATATTGACCTGCAAGGGATACCCGACCTCGTTGCAACGGCCTAGTTCATCCACCAAGCGTTGCAGTTCCACCCGGCGCGGGTCATCTTTCTGCTGAGCAAAGACTGCTGCCCCGGAAACCTGCATGGAAGAAAAAATCACCGCCTCCATCTCCGGCGAAATAAAACCTGCGGCCCAATCAACAAGCAGGCCCAGACTCCAGGCGGCAAGCAGCAGAAAAGCCGTTACCCCGGAGAGCAAGACAGCAAATTCCTTGAGCGGATGATTATGGGAGACATTATCGTTCTGTTCCGGCAGACCGGGTCTGTATTCCGGGGATGGGTGCATGTCTTATCTTAAGAACTTAAGGATGGGTTGCTGTTGCGGCCGGATACAGGTACACAGCTGTGCCGTAGGCCAGCACCTCCACCGAGCCGATCTGATTTTTCTGCCCCTTTGCAATAGAGGAAGTTTCCAGGCGCAGATTAATGATCTGATCTGCCTGGGGGCAGGACTCCTTCATCCGCAGCACGGCCTCCCGTCTGGCCCGATCAACCAAGGTCTCGTAGGATTGGACATTGCCGCCGAAGATATTCCGCAGCCCGGCAAGGATGCGCTTAAAATAATCCACGGAAATGACCACACTACCAGTGGCCAATTGCACACGTTTTACCTCCCTATCCGTGCCTACAACACGACGTCCTGAGGTGGTCGGGATCTGCGTCCATTGCTTTTCCCGTTCTATGATGGAGCGATAATGCTTTTTTTCCGCGATCTTGCCGAAGAGGTAGCCCAAGATCAATAAGGTGAGAAAAAAAATCAGCTGAATAAGCGCGTCCATAGCCCTACTCCACAGTGACGGCTGTGCCGTACACATAGATCTCAGCGGCACCGGCAGCCACGGAAGAGGTGGAGAAGCGGACATTGACCACCGCATTGGCCCCGAGCTGTCTGGCCTGGGCCTTCATACGCTTGATTGCCTCGTCCCTGGATTCCTGGAGCAGCTCAGTGTAACCTTTCAGCTCTCCACCGAAAATATTCTTGAACCCGGCCATAATATCACGGCCTGCATGCTTGGCCCTGACCGTGCTCCCGGAAACAACACCGTAAAAGGCTGTAATGCGTTTTCCCGGAATTTCTTCTGTATTGGTTAACAACATATCAACGTCTCCTTGTCCTTTGCAGTTACCCGGAAGATCCGGGGGATATATTTTATCTCCATCAGCTTGGTACATAACGAATTTTTCAAGGATTGACAATCAGTAATCAGAGGTGGGTGATTTGAAACGAAGGAACAAAAGGGGGCGTAGGAGAAAAAATCTCTTCTGGAACGAGCAAAATTCCCTTTTCAGATGCGGAACTGTCGGGACAGACCTACACGGTCAGCCAACAAAAAACACCTCCTCCTTTACATCAATACTTACAGACAGATATAAAAAAATATAAAAAACAATGCCAATTTATTATACTAAAAGTACCATTTATTAAACATAACCATTTAACATAAAACATCTTTTCTCTTGACCGCCGACTCGACGCACGCTAACCTAAGATCAAGAGATAATCATTATTAATAAAAAAGAAGGGGACCACCAATGAAAAAATATAATCTGTTCTTCATAGGTAATGTCTTGCTGGTATCATGTCTGATTCTGGCTTCAAATTCTTTCGCAGAGTTACGACCCTATACTATGGCTACTGTTGAGGGATTAACAATAAATGAGGCTGAAAAAAAATTTGGTGTTGAATCTGGAAACGACCATCCGATAATTTTTGAAATTAACGCCCGATCCGGTCCACAAAATTGCCAGTTGATAGGCCCTGAAGGGAGCGAGGCTTGCCCGGTAGCAAAAATCTTTTACCAGTCTCACCTTATCCCGAATAACGATGGAAGCAGCACATTAAAGGTGGATATTTACTTTGATAATAATGAGGTAACAATAAAAAAGGCAGCCCCAGGTAACCTGTCAACCTGGCTTGCACAGCGATAATAAAAGATAGAAGCACCGTAAAGAGAGAGGGCGAACACTGTTCTCCCTCTCTTTATATTGTAAATACCATAACTTGCTTTTCAGTCCGTTTTAATAAAAGTCATCGGCTTGTCCCACAAAAAATAATCACCTCCGCCAGATTCAACCTGCTTTATGATTTCATGAGCTGATCCCTTCAATTGTACATGCGTGCTCGGATAGTTTTCTTTTTTTATTTTAATGACCTTTCCTTGCAGGATATCGGATTGAACAGCGAGCTCGAATCGTTCCGGGTCGGGAAGCCAGAACAGAATACGCTCTCCCTCCTTTTCAATTCTTCCCCAGCAATACTTTTCAAGATCCTTATAGAGCGAACCATCAAGCAGGGTAAGGTACTCCCATTTCTCCCCTTTTGTAATTTGCACCGTTATGGACTCCGGTTTCAAGTCGTTATCTTTGTCCTCAAACCAGGCGATCTTCACAAGGCCATTTTCAGCATCGACAACCTTTATGTGCAGTGCGGTATCTTCATTTCGCCACATTCCGTTCCAGGCTTCAGGGGAAAGCTGAACCGCTGCGCCGCCGATGATGTTTTCTGAAGTGACTACCGCACAGGCTGTCAAGAAAAAAGCTGATAAGATGAATAGAAAAATTTTCTTCATATTTCTTTCGCAGGTCGTTGGTTTGAGGTTAACAGAATAAGGGCATGAGCGACATATACCGGATCAGGCGGGGACAACAGGGTGGATGGATTCGTTTCCAAGGATTTGTTTCTGCAAAAGATGCGATGGAAGCCGTTCCTTCAACAGAATTAAAGGATTAGCTCTTGTTACTGGAAATTGCAAGAGAAAAAAAAACAGTTATGTTTCTTTTCCTGCTCATAAAGAATGCTATGGGGATTCGAACCTTCAATCCCGACCTACAACCCGCATGGCTGCACGATCTGATTTCCGGGCGTGATACCCTAATGAATATTTTTTCGAGTAACTATTGAATTTTTGTTTACTTTTTAGATTCAATGTGTTTTTCTCCTGCAAAAGGATTTACCTCTATATAAAGTGGACCCCACAGTCAACACAAAAAATGGCACAATTTAAGATAGATTTCGA
>CBFDDU010000038.1:0-22363 GCA_965603655.1 uncultured Candidatus Electrothrix sp.
GAATTTTCAGAGAATAGTCGCAAAATAAAGAGGTTGGAGTGCCTTTCTCTTTTTTTTATGGCTGTGATGCTCTTGACTGCGGTGATGGCCATCGGCACAGCGGTTTTTTCCTGGGAAAAAGAACACGGAAAAGAGATCTGTATCGGGAGTATTCTTACTGCGGTGGTGGCCCTGTCCTGGCAATATATCGGGGCAGGAATTTCAGCCGGTATAGCAGTCTTTGTTTTTATTGTGCTGGTAGCCAGTTTGAGTTGATTCTTGAGTTTGGTGGGAATGAAGGATATTCATGATCGTTTACATGACCGTATGCGCGGTGCAGTTCTTGCTTCTGCTCTCGGCGATGCCTTTGGTGCACCATATGAGGGTGGTATCACAGAGCGGTTGATTTGGGGAGTATTGGGGAGACAGAGCGGTAAACGTCGCTGGACAGATGATACGCAGATGTCTGTTGATGTTATAGAATCCCTCTTGGCCTGTAAAAAAGTGGAGCAGAATGATCTTGCTCGGCGTTTTGCCCACTCCTACAGGTGGTCACGGGGCTACGGGCCGGGGTCAGGAAAGCTGCTGAAACGTATTCGTCAGGGAGAGCGCTGGCAGATTGCCAATAGAACTGTGTATCCCAATGGTTCTTTCGGTAACGGTGGTGCTATGCGAGCTGCCCCCATAGGGCTTTTTTATGGAGCAGAGCGTGAACGAAGACTGGTTCGGGCTGTTCGGGACGCAACGATTGTTACCCATGCCCATCCTGTCGGTCAGGACGGAGCTGTGGTTATCGCCCTGGCGACGGCCTTGGTTTGCCTGGACTATCCTATGCGGGAAATTCTTAAGCGACTTCGTCTCCATATTCAAACTGTCGAATTGCAAAGCAGACTTGCCGTTGCGGAAAGATTGCTGCGTGCAGACCATCTTGTGTTACCAAAACAAGTGGCGAGCGAGCTGGGTAACGGCATCAGGGCCAAGGACTCCTGTGTTACGGCGCTCTCTATCGGGCTTGCCTTGCGAGAGGCTCCTTTCTCCCATCTGTTAGCATATATTCGTGAAGTTGGCGGTGATACCGATACCATCGGGGCTATGGCCGGGGCTATCTGGGGTGCGGCCTGTGGATATCGGCAATTGCCGGAAGATTTGTTGAAACATCTTGAGCAGCGTCAGTATTTGGAAGAGTTGGCACATCGTTTTGCTGACGCAGCTGTTCAGGGACGTTTTTGAGATAACTGCATGCAGTATATGTTTAGCCTTATGAGGGCTTGATGCGCATAGATTTGTCACAGACTCCACGGAAAAATGATCAATAGCCGTTTTTACCAGAAAAGAGAAAGAAAAGTAGCACAGAATGTTAATCAACTTGAAAAACTATGAAAAAAATATATACCCTTCTTGCCATAGGTTTTTTGCTGGCAATCAGCTCTTCCGTTCATGCGGAATCCGGCCAGGTTGGTCTGGGGATCAAGGGTGGAACCCTTGGAGGCGGGCTTGAGGTTAGCATGGACGTCAACCCTTACCTGGAGATCCGGGCCGGGATCAATCAGGTGAGTTTTGACTTTGACACCACAATCGGGGACATTGATTATAATTTCGCCCCGGATTTTTCCACGAGCGCCTTGCTTCTTGATTTGCATCCTTTCGGCAATGCCTTTCGTTTTACCCTGGGCGCCTATCTCAATAATAATGAAATAGATATTGACGGTACCTATCGCCAGGAGTTGCTTTCTCCGGAATTGAGCCGCTATGCTGACCTGATTGATCAGGCCCACGTGGTTGGGTTGATTGAGTTTGATACCTTTGCACCTTATCTGGGTATCGGTTGGACAAGCAATCATGAATCCATCAGTCGCTGGGGAGTGAATATAGACCTGGGAATAATGTTTCAAGGTTCACCCCACGTCACGGAATTGCATGTAGAGGATCCTTGGGGGGTCGGTAATCACCCTGTTGCAGAGGCCTTTATCGAGGAGGAGCGGCAGGAGATAGAAAAAGAGATTGATGAATATGAATACTATCCTGTTGCTTCCATTTCTCTCAGCTGTAAATTCTGATTTTTACGCTGTTCGTCTGCCCCCGAGAATGCCGCTCAGTCCGATCCATCAGAGCAAGTAAAAAAAATATAAGCTATGCAATCATCGGTTGTAACAAGTTGTGTGATAGAGTATTCTTGATCTGTGTTAGATGATGTATTCTTTTTTTATCAGATTTCAGGGGAATATCCGATGGAAAATAGATAACAGGTCACGGGGACACAATAAACTTTTTTATTGTTGTTACAAACAGGGAATGTGAGGAGGATGAAAACAGTGAAACTAAAATTTTTGGCACAGGTAACTTTTTTATTATTGTTATCAGTCTGTACCGCTCAAGCAGCGAGTACACTAACAGTAATTGGGCGTCATCCGTTTTATAAGCCCCCCCTCAAGTCAATGGATGACCTCAAAAGTATGGTGCAGAATCAACAGACTGCTATCATGGAGGGATTGCAGAAAGCTGGTACTCCTGAGCTGTATACACCGCTCATGCAACAGTTTCCGCAGGCACAAATTCAGCAAGTTGAATATCAACCTGGTGTGACTTTTCATTGGATGCTGTTCAGGCCAAACGGAGTTGGTCCGGTTAAAGCTGCCAAGGATCTCACTTGGGGTGGTAAAGCAGCGTTAAGCGGCTATGAATTTTTTATCGATGCAGGCGATAAACGTTACATCTTTGTAGTGCCTCTCTTCTGCGGCAATTTGGCCCTGAAAGAAGTTGTGCATATTGTAACAGTTCCGGGTCCCGAGCGGATTGTTGAGAAAATTGTTCCTGGGCCGCCTCAAATTGTTGAAAAGATTGTTGAGGTTCCTGGTCCCGAGCGGATTGTTCCTGGTCCCGAGCGAATCGTAGAAAAAATGGTTGAAGCCCCACCGCAGTGTTGCCCGCCTTGTGTCTATCCGGTTCGTTTCGTGGCTGATATGGGCTACCTTCGTCTTTCTGATCCGGCTGATTTCGGTTTCGGGAGGATAGGCGTAGAGTATGCGTTTAACCAGCGTCTCTCCTTTCTCGGTATGATTGGTGGAGCTGCAAAAGCTGATGGAACTGATGGCGATGATGCCTGGTTGGTTGACTTTATGCTTCAGTATAACCTGTTCTTCCTGCAAGTTGGTGATGCATGGAACCCGGTCTTCCTGGGATTCGGTCTCGGTGGCTGGATGTCTAACGGTGATGACGATATTGATTCAGAAGATAGCGATATTGATATCATTGCCCAGGTTGGTGCCCAGATTTTCGGTCATCCAGATAGCTTCAATACCTCAGTTTTCTTTGAAGCGCGTTCAGGAATCGATGAGACCGATAAGCTGTCTCAGTACGGTCGCTTTGGTGCGGGATTACGTTTCCGCTTCTAAAACGTAATAAAAAGTAACACCCTTTTCCCCTGATCTTCTGTAAGACGAGATGGAGAGAGAAGTGTTCTTCTGAGCAGGGAGGATGAGCTTGGCTCATCCTCCCTGTTTTATTTTGTCCCGCTGCCCTGCTGCTGCGAGGACAAAAAAAAGCGGATACGTTGTGCAACGTATCCGCTTTTTTTGCGGTCAGCTGAAAGATATACTATCCTAATTGATTATCCTCTTCTCCCCTCACGGCAGCTCTTGCCCTGACAGTCGGTCAACAGACTCGCTGTGTTTCTCTCCTCAATCAAGTCGAAGAATTTTGCTCCGATATACAGCATGAGCAGGAACACTGAGATAGCCACGGAACCGTCAAGTATTCGTTCAGGTGATGTTGCAACCCCCGCTTCTACACGAATGTTTATTATAATATACATCAGAACGGCCAATGACCAGTAGGATGATTTTTGTTGGGAACAGCAATCGGTCGTCATTTTTTCCCCCTTTTTTTGCGATGCAGCCGCCTTTTCCAAACAGGAATACAGCAGCAGCTCTTGTTTGGTTTTCTGTTTACTAACTCCTCATGGTAATAGTCATATTGTTCTTCTCTCGTTCTCTTGATTTGTTGTTTGGGTATTTTGAGTTCTTGGCACTCTTTCTGATTCGATGAGGAAATCAACAAGAAATAAAATCCCCGTTTTCAGGTATGGAATTATAGGGGCAGATTTGCGTGTCTGCCCGGCATAAAAGGGCGAACACATAGGTTCGCCCCTACGGCAACTCCAAATAAGGGGTAGAATATTTTTTGTTGAATCCCTAATCGTTTTTGAACTCCGCCACCAGAGCCTGAATTGAGGCCTTGGCATCGCCGAAGTACATCCGGGCATTCTCGGCAAAAAAGAGGGCATTCTGGATGCCAGCAAAGCCTGGATTCATAGAGCGTTTTAGCACAATAACTGTCTTGGCTCGGTGTGTTTCAATGATAGGCATGCCGTAAATCGGGCTGGATTCGTCATCAAGGGCTGCTGGGTTGACCACATCGTTGGCACCGATGACCACGCAGACATCCACGCTGTCCATACGAGGATTAATATCATCCATCTCCACCAACTGGTCGTACGGAACATTGGCTTCAGCCAGCAGCACGTTCATATGGCCGGGCATCCGTCCGGCAACCGGATGGATGGCGTAAGAGACCTCGGTGTCGTTTGCTTCCAGCAGATCACCAAGCTCTTTGACAGCGTGCTGGGCCTGCGCCACTGCTAGGCCGTAACCTGGAACAAAGGCGACAGAGTCGGCTGCTTCGAGGATATAATAGACATCCTCAGCTGAAGCCGCTCGAACCTCGCCTTGCGGGCCATCGCCAGCCTCCTGTACGGTTGTTGTACTCCCGAAACCGGAAAATAACACGTTGGCCAGGGAACGGTTCATGGCCTTGCACATGATATTGGTCAGGATGATCCCGGAGGCACCGACCAGGGCACCAGCAACGATCAGGATGTTATTGGAGATGACAAAACCGGCAGCACAGGCAGCAATCCCGGAATAACTGTTCAGTAAAGAAATAACAACCGGCATGTCTGCCCCGCCGATGGGGATGGTGGAGGTTACACCGAATCCCAAGGCCACCAAAAGAATAAGGATAAAGATAGCGTAGCCGAAACCGCTTGCAGGCGTTATGCAGAAGATAGTGGCTGCTACCAAGGCGGTGCCCAAGATGATCGCATTGATAATATGCTGTCCCTTGAAGACCACGGCTTTTTGGGTAATCTTACCGGAAAGCTTGCCAAAGGCGACCATGGAGCCGGAAAAGGTAACGCCACCGATAAAGGCGGAAAGAAAGGCGACAAGGGCGATAAAAACCGATAGTTCTCTGTTTTGATGATATTCTGCCCAGGCCAAGAGGAGGCTGGAAATACCGCCGAACCCGTTGAACAGAGCAACCATTTCCGGCATGGAGGTCATTTCGACTCGAATTGCGACAAAGGCCCCGATGCTGCTGCCGATAAGAATACCGAGAAAAATCCATTTATAATCCAGGCCAGCATTCATCAGGGTAATAATGATGGCGATCAGCATACCCAGTGAGGAAAGCAGATTTCCTCTCCGGGCCGTAGCAGGTGAGCTGAGCATTTTCAGGCCGAAGATGAACAGGGCTGCTGAGATGATATAGATAAAGTTGATGAAAAGAGGGTTCATTTGGGGCCTCCTTCATTCTTTTCTTTTTTCTTAAACATCTCCAGCATTCGGTTGGTAACCATATATCCGCCCACCACATTGATGGTTGCAAAGGCAACAGCTACGGTTCCGAGGACGGCAGCAAAGGTAAGATTGTCAGATTGCAGGGAAGCTATGGCCCCGATCAGGGTGATGCCGGAGATGGCATTGGAGCCGGACATCAGCGGGGTGTGCAGGGTTGAGGGGACCTTGGAGATAAGTTCAAAGCCTAAAAAAATTGCTAAGACAAAAACAAACGTTAAATATACCGGTTCCATTGTATCCTCATTTATTCATGATGTTTTTGTACATCTTGCTGACGATTTCACCGTTATGGGTGATCAATGCGCCCTGCATGATTTCGTCCTCTTGGTCCACAGTCAGTACCTTGTTTTCTTTATCCCAGAAATGCGCAACAAAATTTCCTAAGTTGGCGGAGTACATCTGACTGGCGGTCGCGGCAACTCGTCCGGGAAGGTTGGCGATTCCCAAGATCTTTACCCCCTCGATTTCAACGATAGTATCCACCTCGGATCCCTCTACATTTCCGCCGGTTTCCACAGCCATATCTATAATGACGGAACCGGGGCGCATTTGGGCGAGAATGGTATGATCAATGAGGCGGGGTGCGGGTCGCCCGAAGAGCTGGGCTGTGGTGATAACAACATCCGCTCTGGCACAGGCCTTGGCCATTCCTTCTTTCTGGAGGGCCATCTGCTCCGGGGTCAGGGCCTTGGCATACCCGTCCTTGGTTTGTCCGGTTTCGCCGAGATCAACCTTAACAAATTTGGCCCCCAAAGACTTCACCTGCTCCTCAACCACAGGTCTGGTGTCAAAGGCTTCGACGATTGCTCCCAGGCGCTTGGCTGTGGCAATGGCCTGGAGGCCAGCAACACCGACACCGATGATAAAGACCCGTGCAGGCTTGATGGTTCCGGCTGGCGTAGTCATCATCGGGAAAATCTTATCCAGCTGCTCCGCTGCCAGGGTCACTGCGGCATAGCCACCAAGATTGGCCTGGGAGGACAGGACGTCCATTTTCTGGGCAATGGTGGTGCGCGGGACCATCTCCAGGCTGATTGCAGACACCTTGGCATCCCTCAGGGTCTCGACAAGATCTACCTCGTTAAAAGGGTCAAGATAACTGACATGAATGCAGCCTTTTTTCATCAGGATGACTTCATCTTTGGGAGGCTTACGCAGGCGGAGGATGATATCTGCTGTTTTGAGCATATCCTCACGTGAGGATCCGATGGTCGCTCCTGCCTCTTGATATTCCTCATCTTTAAAGCGACAGCTCATACCCAGGCCGGATTCAATAACCACCTTAGCCCCGAGTTTGACCAGTTTGGCTGCTGTCGCGGGAATCAGCGGGACCCGTTTTTCCCTTGGGTGCCTTACTTTCATGACCGCAATTATCATAAATCACTCCTTGGGTTGTCTGTAATTTTTTTTGATATCATATGGAATGCACGTGGATTTGGCCTCGTAGGAGATTATTCATAGAGGAAGACTCACTTTTTTAGTTCTACTCGAAAAAAAGAAAAAATCCCACTGAAAATGGTGAAAAAACAACCAGCAACTCTCATGATAAGCGCTCGGAAATAAATATGTTATTTATTTCTCCTAAGAGTCTGTTATTTTGTTTTATAAAGGGCGGATTTTGCTTGTCAGAGAAGGTGCAGGCAGGCGAACGGATATTTCAAGGGGCGCGGTTGAGCTTCTTTGCGTATTGTGCAAGAGAAGGGAATTCGTTATACACGGGATAGAAATGAACTGTGAACAAAGAACAATGAGGGGTAACTCTGTGGGCGATTTTGTTTTTTCTTTGGAAATGTCGGTAAGGGATTATGAGTGCGATCTGCAAGGGATCGTCAATAACGCTGTGTATCAGAATTATCTTGAGCACACCCGCCATGAATATTTGAAGAGTATCGGGCTTGATTTTAAGGAGTTTGCGGAGAGAGGGATTAATTTGGTGGTGGTTCGGGTGGAGCTGGACTATAAATTTCCTCTGACCAGCGGGGATAACTTCATGGTCAGGCTGGATTTTGTCAGGGAGTCAAAGGTCAAGTTTGCCTTTTTGCAGAATATCTATCGCCTTTCTGATGAAAAATTGATCCTTCAGGGGAAGGTGATTGGGGTGGCTTTGAATGGGAGAGGGCGACCTTTTGTGCCGGAGGAGTTTCAGGGGGTGTTGGAGGGTTAGCTGGTTGAAGTGCTGATGTTGTGAGGAACCTGCGCACGCACTCGGTAGATTGACCATAAAAAAAGACAGCGTTTGAGCTGACGGCCTTTTTTTTGAGAGTAATTTAATGAGAGTACGTCCCCTATTGTTCTAGGATTTTATTTTTTCAATGTATTCAGTGTCTTGTCGGCAAACACCGATGGCTACACGATTTGCTATATAAAACATACTGTATCGAAGAAGTAAACGAAAACCTCGTTACCAAAGCTAAAGACGGTATCACACGCGAAAATAAAACCGTGTAGCCATGCGGGTTACAGGTCGGGGCGCAGGCTCGAATTCCATAATCAGAACCATAAAACACCGAATACGCGTTGTACACGGACCCGGCGAAAAAAGCGTCTCGGCGGGACAGCACGATAAAAGACCGGTCTTTTAAAGCCAGTATCGAAGGAGCCTCCTTTGTTTCTTGTGAAAGGAAACAGAATTCGTTATAAGTTGATCTGCCAATAATGAACGAGGAGTAAGATGATTTTGCTCAAATCAAGAGGAAGATCAGGACGAAAAGAGGAATAAGGAACGATGACACAAGCAACTGACAGAGATTTGAAGGCATTTATCGACGACTGGCAGCAAAGCCCGGAAAGAAACAAAGAGATTTTCCTCCGCTATAAAGCCCAGCTTGAACGCGATGAAAATATTCAGCTGGAATTTATCCCGCGCCCCGGAATTACCTATTCCCTGAGAGCAACCCATGCTGCTCAGAAAACGAGAAAGCTCTTCGCGATGATTGATGTTATCGAAGATAACCCCAGATGGCTTTCGGTCTGCTTTTACGGTGACATGATTACTGACCCTGAAGGGCAGGGCGATGCCGTGCCCGGTGGTTTGCTCGGTGAAGACGCGGTCTGTTTTGACCTTGAAGCATGGGATGAAGAACGTGTTCGCTATGTCGAAGCCCGGCTTGATGAAGCTTGTCAATGCTCCGCACAGGAATAAAGAGAGACAAGACAACATGATTGATATCAACGCACATAAAGAGCAGGTGGAGGAGGCGGTCGCTTTTCTCCGGTCCCGTCTCCCGATCATCCCGGAAATTCTGATCCAGTTAGGCACTGGCCTGGGCAACCTGGTCGAGGCGATGGAAAGCAGCATCTCCATTCCGTATGAAGATATCCCCGGATTTCCCCATTCCACCGTGACCAGCCATGCCGGTAATCTGGTATGCGGTACCTTGGCCGGAAAACCCTGCGCGATTCTCCAGGGGCGATTTCATTATTACGAGGGCTATTCTGCCTGTGAGGTCGGGTTCCCTATCCGGGTCCTGTCCCTGCTTGGTGTGCGGACCGCCATCATTACCAATGCCTCGGGTGGATTAAAGACGTCTTGGCAGGCCGGTACCATTATGATTTTTAAAGATCATATCAACCAGTTGCCGGATAACCCTTTGCGCGGCCCTAATATAGATGCATGGGGTCCCCGTTTTCCCGATTTGTCTGAACCCTATGACCCGGCCCTGCGCAAGCTGGCTCGGCAGGCAGCCCGTAAACTGAAATTTCCCGATGTGACTGAAGGAACCTATGTCTGCATTCCCGGTCCCAGTCTGGAAACCCCGGCGGAGACCCGGATGCTCAAACAATGCGGAGCTGATGCTGTGGGTATGTCCTCGGTGCCGGAGGTTATCACGGCCCTGCACGGCGGGCTGCGGGTGCTGGGGCTGTCCGTGGTGGCCAATATCAATGATCCAGATGATTTTATCCCCATTTTGCTGGAGGATATTGTTGAGGCGGCCAAGCAGGCAGAACCGATACTGCAAAAAATGATTCTTGAAATCGTACAGGAGCTGTAACTATGCATCAGGATATGAGTCAGGGTGAAACAAGGGAGGTTAACCTCATCCTTGCCGGTCGCTATTTGGTTGCGAATAGCCGGGAGGTCCAGGAGCAGGAAGGTATTTCGGTTGCTGTTGCCAAAGACCGGATTGTTGAGATCGGCCCGAAGCTGGCAAAGAAATATCCCCAGGCAGAATGTATTGCTCATCCCCATGGCCTGATCATGCCCGGCCTTATCAATACCCATACCCATGCAGCCATGGCCTGCTTTCGGGGGCTGGCTGATGATCTGCCCTTGATGGAGTGGCTCCAGGAGCATATCTTTCCCAGAGAGGCCCAACTAACCTCGGAGATCGTTTATCAGGCCACGCTGCTCTCCATCTGCGAGATGATTAAATCTGGAACGACGTCCTTTAATGATATGTATCTCTTTGCCAAGGATGTGGCCCGTGCTGCCGATGCATCCGGCATGCGGGCTTGGCTGGGAGAGGTTCTGTATGATTTTCCTTCGCCCAACTATGGTGAGCTGGAAAAGGGCTTTGCCTATACAGAGGAATTGTTCGAACGGTATGCGGAAAACGAACTCGTCACCATCACGGTCAATCCCCATTCGGTGTACACCTGCTCCCCGGCCCTGCTGGAGCGACTGGCCGTCCAGGCAGAAGAAAAAAAGGCCCTCTATCATATTCATCTGGCGGAAAACCAGGATGAGGTCAACACCTGCACGGAACGATACGGGTGTTCACCGGTCCAGCATCTGGAAAAGCTGGGATTGCTTAACCAGCGGGTTGTGGCGGCCCACGGGGTTATAGTTAGTGAGGAAGAGATGGACCTGTTGGCGGAACGCAAGGTGAAGCTTGCCCATTGCCCGGAGTCCAATATGAAGCTGGCTTCCGGGATCGCCCCTGTGCCAGCCATGCTGGAGAAAGGGCTCACGGTTGGCCTTGGTACAGACGGCAGTGCTTCTAATAACGATGTGGATCTGTTCGGCGAGATGAATTCGGCAGCCAAAATGCATAAGGTGGCTCAGATGGATCCCACGGTGATGAACGCAGCCGCTACCCTCCATGCCGCGACCCAGGGAGGGGCTGGAGTGCTCGGGGCAGAAACCGAAATCGGCAGTATTGCCGTTGGAAAAAAAGCCGATATGATTATGTTGGACATGGATCAACCGCACCTTACCCCGGTCTATAACCCTATTTCCCATCTGGTCTATGCAGCCGGAGGCGGAGACGTTATCCATTCAATCATCAATGGGCAGGTGGTTATGCGGGACCGGCAGTTGATGACCCTGGACGAGACAGCAATTATAAGGGAGATGCAGCGGATCGGAGAAGTGGTTCGGAAGATGCGGTAGCAAGGTCAGCGGCCAGCCTGTAACAAAACAAAAAAAGTGGTCCGAGAGATTATTCTCCCGGACCGCTTCCCGCTTGCATTTCTTTACTACTGAAGTTACATAGTCTGCATGTTGTTCAGGCCTTATTTGATTTCAGACAGGAGTTTCGGATCAGTAACGAGCTGCCGTACGCCGTGGGCATGATCTTCCTCAAAGACATTATCCTTGCACCATGCATTCAGGCTGTTGATGTCGATTTTAGCACATTGCGGACGAACGCTCCAAGTAACCTGGAGAGGTGAACAAGTTTCCTGGGTGTATTTTGGTCCTGTTGTGGAACCTGGAAACTCAACCGGAGTTCCGGTATCGCCAGGCAGTGATTTTGCCTGATGCAGTCCATCGACAATATTACCGCCATACGTCATTGCGCCGAAGTCCATGGCATCAGGGTCATTGACGACCAGGAAAACCTGTGTTTCCACTCGCAGATCCGGGTTTGCACAGGTGTCAGAAAGGCATGAGCCCAGTCCCTTACCCGGTGTTACATCGCAGGAGCTGTGGACCCAATGTACCTCAATGGTATCACCGGGTTTTACGCCTGCACATCCTTCCTTGGCATCAACCGGAGCCAGCTCTTTCTTGGTGAGATTCTTGGTGTCGTTACACTGGTATCCGCCACCGTGACCATGCTCACCTTCACCGGCATAAATGGAAAAGTCTTTTGCTTTATGCTCGGCATTGACATGGAAATGAATATTACAGAGGTTCATGTCCTTGTAACCGGGTGCAAGAGAAAAGACACGCTTATTCTCGCCGGTTTTGCTGTCAATATCCCTCGGTGTCTGTGGCCCGAAGCCCTCGCATACCTTTCCTGTTCCTTCGGTATATTCTGAATGCTCTGTGTCTTTTGCATACCCTACTGTGGCAAGTAATCCGAGAGCAGAAGATGCAATAACAAAGGCCTGTACTGTTTTTTTAAGATCCATTGGTCTTCCTCCTTTTTCCTTCATGTCTGTGTCTGTTGAGTTTCTAAATCATTCAGAATTTATGATATTCTGGTTGATCTTTAAATGTTATTTTATGCGTGGAGGAGTTGAAAAGTCAAAGGATATTTTTTAGGAAAAGATATCAGGGGGTGTGGCGGAGTTGTTCCTTGCTAAGGAGTGAACTGTAGCTTTTATTTTTTTTAAAGGTTAGGTACGGTTAGGGGGAGCAGTTACGGACTGAAAGTTTGTTTGCTGAAGACAAAAAAACAAGAAGGAGCAAGCAGGGAGCTTTTTTAAAACTCCCTGCTAGCTTTCGCACAATCTAAGCATCTTGCCGCCTCAAAGAAACAAAGGGGAACGGGCAGGCAGTGCTTTTTTCAACGATAGTAATACACCGGCGGGAGGGGCATGACCCTCGGTGCCGGTACTACAACAGGATGACGATACGGCCTTATCGGTTGCACTACCGGAGCACCCGGCCGTACCACCGCAGGGCGGTGAGGCGGAGGAGGAAAATAACATCCCCCGAGCAGGATCGCCGTTGCTGCCAGCGTGAGACATATTGCGATCTTTTTCATGGCTTCATATCCAGTATTGAGCAGGTAAGGAGCCCTTCTTCCCCAATAAGCTTATCCCAAGCGGGCCGGGCTCCCTTTCGAACTCGGTTAGTATGCACACATCGGTTTGTAGACCGGTGCGCAGTCACAGACTGGTTTACAGGTAGGCTTGCACTCTTTCTTTTTCTCTTTCTTTTTCTCTTTCTTCATCTTCACTTCTACTTGTATCGGCGGCGGACATTGGTAACCGTATCCATACGGGCGTTGCTGATAATGATACGGAGAGACGTAGCAACCGCTGAGAATGGTAGCCGCGATTGCCAAGGAAAGGAAGGTGCTGAGTTTTTTCATGATTTCTTTTACCTCTTTTTTTGGATGGCAGAAAATAAATCGATCCTGTCCCTTGCAGAATCGATTTCAGTTACTTGCTGTACTCATTTTGCACGAATTTTTTTCTTTGCTCTCTGGCTTCCTGAGACAGAGATGCGCATCTCTTCTCTCTCCACAGATGTGTAAAGAAGAGAGGGTGTTACTTGTCTCGCTTTTCCATTACGGGCAACAAGGCTCAGGAGGACAGTAAGCTGGTTCCGGCGGTGGACAGGGTTTTGGATCTGGCAACGGCGGAGGACAGTAACTGCTGTTATACCTAGGCATAGAGCGAGTTGTCGTTGTGTAGGACCTTGTTGCCGGTGTAGTTATTGTTGAGGGCACAATAAACCGCGATGTCGGAGTACTGACCACAGATGGAATCGTAATTCTTGTCGCCGGAGTGGTGGTGACGGTTGACGGATAACGATACCGTGTGCTGACGTAGCGTGATGGTGAAACGTACGTGCTTCTGCTTATTGTCCTTGGCGCGTAGGTCCGCCGCGTTGTATATCTTTTTACACTTGGTGACGAAGAGCGTACCACCGGGGTGTATGTCCGAGTAACTGGTGCATATGTGCGTACCACCGGGGAGTATCTACGTACAGTCGGTGAGGAAGAGCGAACAATCGGCGTATAGGTCCGTCGTACTGAACGACCTGCTCCGCTCCCGGTGTGGGTCGAAGTGGAAACGGATTGGGTTGTTGAGGTATATGTATGGACTGACCGTGAGGTCGGCCCGCTAGAATATCCGCATGCGCTCAATAAACCGGCAGCAAGCACAGGTGTTAATAAGAATGTTGTCATCTTCATGAGTTCTTCATCTCCTGAAATTATATAACGTTTTTCATACGGTGTTAATAGGAGGGATATGTCCCTCCGTCGTAATAGGTGGAGGTTCGGACGGTGTGTGTCGAGGTCGAGTAGGTATCGATAGTCCGTGATGTTGGTGCTGCGTAGTAGCACCCGCTCAGTATAAGAGCGGCAAGAGATAATACTATAAATAAGAGTCCTCGTTTCTTCATAACAACCCCGCTTCCTGAAGATTATCTGTGCAATATAATTCTATTTCCTTTTTTTTCTCTTTTTCTTATTGGGATAGTATAGGAATTTGTTGAAATACTCAAGTTTTTTCTTGACGCTCTTCGGTAGAAGAGCCTGTTTTTTCCTGTCTTCTTAGGTGGTTTACTTTGAGCACGAGGCTGAGCAGATAGCAGACCGTAGCAATAAGAATAATAACCGAACCACTGGGCAGGTCAAAAGAAAAGCTGACCCCAAGACCGCTGGTAATGAACAGTGCCGAGAGAATTGTGGCAAGAACCATCATTTGGCGGATGCCTGAAGCTATGTTGCCAGCAATGGCCGCTGGCAGGGTGAGCAGGGCGATGACCATAATAATTCCGACAATACGAACAAGCAGGACGATTGTCAAGGCGGTGAGGCAGAGAAGCAGCAAATAGAGCCAGCGGGTATGTACACCTCGGAGTTGCGTATATTCTTCGTCAAAGCAGAGAGCGACCAGTTTATTATAAAAAATACCGACCACGGACAGAATAACACAATTAAGCGCGATAACAAAAGAGATGTCTTCCTTACTAATGAGCAGGATATTGCCGAAGAGATAGGACATCGGATCAAAATAGCCAGGGGTTATGGCTATGAAAAGAAAACCGATGGACATGCCGCCTGCCCAGAGTGCCCCGATAACTGAATCTTCCCGCTGGCCAGCATTCTTGCTCACCTGTGCCAGGATTAGAGCGGCCAGCAGGGAGACGATAATAGCCCCTCGGACAGGGGTTATCCAGGGGATACCTACCACGTTCTGGAGGTATAAGCCCCCTCCGATGCCGGCCAGCACACAATGGGAAATGGCGCCAGCAATATAGGAGATTCGCCGGACAACAACAAAGGTGCCAATAATACCGAAGGCAATAGAGGCCAGTAGGCCGGTAATGAGGGCGTAACGGAGAAAGGGCAGGTCAGGGTCAAGGAGCGCGCTCCACAGTTCAGTCATATTCGTGGCCTCCGGTACCGCAACGATGGTCATGGCGAATCATACGTAAATCACCGCCGTACATGTCGCGGAGCAGCTCGCCGGTCAATTCGCTGGTCGGGTGAACATGGACCTGATTATTAACGCAGATTACCCGTTGAAAAAAACTGGGGGAGACGCCTATTTCATGGGTCACCATGAGAATGATCATATTTTTATTGAGTTCAGCCAGTAGAGTAAAGAGCTGTTCTTCTGATTGGCTATCCAGGCTGGCAGTGGGTTCATCAAGGATGAGGATGTCACCTTCCGCAGCCAGGGCACGGGCAATGAGCACCCGTTGTCGTTGGCCTCCTGAAAGAGCAGAAAAAGAGCGTTTGGCTAGGTGAGCCAAATTAACGGCATGTAGAGCCTCTAAGGCGACCTCCTTATCGTGGCGAGTATAACGACCGCTCAGGGAGTTACCTATTCGGCCCATGCACACCACCTCCTGAACAGAGATAGGAAAATTGGGGTCATAGCGGGCATACTGGGGGACATAGCCTATCCGGGTGCGTTCCTGCACAGGGGCGTTGCCATAGACGAGGACCGTTCCCTTATCTGGGCTCGCCAGGCCGAGGATGACTTTAATCAGCGTGGTTTTTCCGCCGCCGTTGGGCCCGACAATAGAAGCTGTATCCCCTGGGAAAATATCCAGATGAACATCGGTCAACACCGGAATATCATCATAGGAATAACAGAGGTCTCTGATCTGGACAGCTGCATTTCTCATAGGGAATATTCTCTGGGGCTTATTGGGGCGCGAGCGCAGTTTGTATGGCCTCGGCCATTTGCCTGAGGTTCTGTTCGATATCTTCCGCCAAAGGATCCAGTTCCACAAGCCTGCCCTTGATAGCCTGGGCCACGGTTTGGGCATTTTTTCGATCAAATTGGGGCTGGACAAAGAGGATTTTCACCTTATCCGCCTTGGCTTTTTTGACAAGCGCATAGAGCTGCTTCGGCGAAGGGGCTTTTCCTTCGATTTCCACTGCCTCTTGGTGCAGATCATAGGCATGGGCAAAATAACCGAATGCGGGATGGAAAACAAAAAAGGTTGCGCCTCGGAATGGGGCAAGCTGTTGCCCAAGTTCCTGCTGGAGCCGGGTCAACCGTTCTTTGAGGGCCTTGAGATTTTGTTGATAGACTGCTGCATGTTCTGAATCAGCCGTTATCAGGGCCTCTGTCATGGCGGAGGCCATTTTTTCTACATTGCGCGGGTCAAGCCAGAGATGCGGGTCCGCGTGCTCCAGCTCCGCTTCCTCATGCTGGTGCTGATCGTGCCCCCTATGATCCTCTTTCTTTTCTTCGTGATGATGATGGGCAACCAGAGGAATTCGTGTGATGTCCGTTGTTACATCAATGAATTGCGGCCCGCTGTTGGAGTGCTCTTTGTTGCTTATTTTTCGTGCGATCTCCCGTTCAAACTGCATCCCAATTGTAAAATAGAGGCGGGAACGAAAAAGTGAGGTTATTTTCTCCGGGGTTGGCTGGTAGGTATGCGGCTCCTGTCCCTTGTCGAGCAGAACATGGGCGCTGACAAGGTCACCACCTAGTTGCTCGACCAGCCATTTTTGCGGGGCAATGGAGACAAAGACGGGCAGGGGCTCTGTACTTGCCGGAAGATTTGCCGGAAGCATTGCGGTTGTTAACAGGAAAAAACAGCTCAGCAGGAGGGAGTATTTTTTAGTTTGCATATTGTATGAGCTTGAAAAGGTTGGGGTCACGATCATCGTAACTTTATCATTCTTTAGCTTCTGCGTGGACAAACTGTTTCACAAAATTTCTGATTGCCGCTGAGCTGAGAAAGAATTTGCTTAGCCTCTGTTCTCCGGCCTGTAGGGTTGGAATCATTGTGACCCTCTGTCGTAGAGCTTGTCCCGGATTGGTCAGGATGTCCACCGACGCAATCTTGAGCTCGGGGAACTCCCGCTGGAGATCGGTCAGCACCCGGCGGACCAGTAGGCAGCGGGGTCAAAGGGCTGAGGTGTAAAAAATAATGCCGGTATCAGGTTTCTTCATCAGGTGGAGGCTCGGGTTTAGGAGAAGGGGTGAGGGGAGCGATCGGGTCCGGATCTGTTTCGCTCGTGTCAAAATTCGTATCAAGATGCACGGTGCGTTGAGGAAAGGGTATCTCAATTCCGTTCTCTTTAAAAGCGATATGGATCATTTTGAGGAGATTATGGGTTTGCAGCCCCCGCTGAGCAGGTTCTTCGACCCAGACCAGCAGCTGAAGAAAAATGGATGATTCACTGAGGTTGCGCACCCTGACCCTCGGTTCCGGTTTTGTTTCCAGGGCGGTATTTGCCTCAGCAACCTGCAAGAGAACTTTTTCCACCTCCCGAAGGTTGCTGTCATAACTTACGTTCACATCAATACGGATTCGAAAGCTGACTTCCGGGGCGGATTGATTGATAATCTTGGTGGTGGACATGATGGAATTGGGTACCGTGATCATCACGTCATCTCTGGTTTTGATCTTGGTGGAACGGATGCCCAGCTCCGTCACTTCGCCCCGTTCGCCGGTCCCGAGAATAATATAATCTCCTACTTTATAGGCGGCATCGGTGAACAGGGCAATGCCGCCAAAGAAATTGGCCAGGGTGTCTTTAGCGGCTAGGGCTATGGCGATACCGACAATACCGGCTGAAGCGAAGAGGGGGGTCAGATTGACTTTCCAGATAATCAGCGCCCAGATGATCCCGATAAAGAGGAGGATGATCCGCGAGATGTTCTTCAGCATGTAGAACCTGGTCTTGTCGAACTTGCGCAGGGCCCATTGGGTATTATTCTCATTCATGACCGTGATCTCCCGGATCAGGGAGACCCACCAGACCGCCAGAACCAGGGTTTTGATCACATTGGGCAGAACGGTATCCCAGGGCGACGGAAATGTTGGTTCCAGGAGAGTGGCGTGGAGGAGGCCGAGGAGAAGGACCGACAGGACCGACGGACGACGGATAAAGCGAACAAAATGTTCATCCACATCAAAACTGGTTCGGGTGGCAACCGGGTACAAGATTCTGCTGATAATAATATCAGCCGCCTTGCTCAGGATGATATAAAAGCAGATAACAGTGAAGCGTTGCCCAAACTGATACTGGCCGAGATCAGGAAGGGCGGTGCTGAACCAGAGGGTGAAGGCTTGCGGTAAGATGCTGACGTCCATATTTTTTGTAAAAGATCAGACAGGTTGTTTTGAGGAGAAGGGCTCGGCTTCTTCAATGATCATGATGGGGATACCATCACGAATTGCATAAGAGAGTTGGCAGGTATGGCAGAGCAGGGCGCTTTTATCTTCACTCAGCGCGATTTTGCCTTTGCATTGAGGGCAGGCAAGAATTTCAAGGAGTTCTTTTTTCATGTTTTTTCGTGATTATGTTGGTTCATTGGCAAACCAGTTCTTTGCTGACAGAACAGGATTCGGATTTCATGATGCGTTCTCGTATCAGCGGTGTTAATATTACGAGAATGTGATATTGTACCAGAAAAAAGAGTCGCTGACAGCAAAACAACAAGAGGAGCCGGAGAAAAGATGAAAAAAAGGATACCGGTAGACCAGGCCGTCGGCATGGTACTGCCCCATGATATAACGGAAATTGTCCAAGGGGAATTTAAAGGATGCGCCTTTAAAAAAGGGCATATTCTCCGCCTTGAGGATGTGGAGCATCTGCGCCGACTGGGCAAAGAACATATTTATGCCCTAGAGCTTTCAGACGGGGAAATCCATGAAAACGAGGCAGCTCGCCTGCTGGCTGCGGCCCTTGCCGGAGAGGGCGTGGAGTACTCCGATAAGGTGAGTGAAGGCAAGGCTTCGCTTCGGGCCTCCTGTGACGGCCTGCTCAAGATTGAGAAAGAGGCCCTGTATCGTTTGAACCTGCTGGGCGAGATCATGTGCTCCACTCTGCATACCGATACCCCGGTCAAAAAAGGGGAGCAGGTCGCCGCCACCCGCCTGATTCCTCTGGTGGGGGAACGCTCCTTGGTTGAAGAGGCTGTGGCTATTGCTACGTTTGCCGAGTTTGCCGAGCCTGCTGCCGAAGCTGGAAAGAAGGTCGTCCGGGTTGTGCCGCTGAAAAAGGTCAAGGCCGGGCTGGTAGTCACCGGCAGTGAGGTCTATTACGGCAGGATTGAGGATAAATTCGAGGCCGTCCTCCGGGAGAAAATGACAGGGCTGGGCTCGGAAGTGGTGCGGGTGGGCTTTGCCCCGGATGATGCAAGCCGCATTGCCGAGGAAATTCGTCTCTGCCTGGAAGCCGGGGCTGACCTGATCATCACCTCTGGGGGGATGTCTGTGGATCCGGACGACGTGACCCGAACCGGTATCCGGGAGGCCGGGGCCGTGGATACGGTCTACGGTACACCGGTCCTGCCCGGTGCCATGTTCCTGGTGGGCCGGATAGGGGAAGTGCCGGTTTTTGGTCTACCAGCCTGTGGTATGTTTCATAAAATAACCGTGTTTGACCTGATCCTCCCTCGTATCCTTACCGGTGAATCCATCGGGCGGGAGCAGTTTGCCGCCATGGGCCACGGAGGCCTTTGTCGCAATTGCAAACAGTGCCAATACCCGGTCTGCAATTTCGGTAAATAATCTCTGGTATATTGCTGCGGCCTTGTGTAATATCGTATTGTTGGTATATTTTTTTTCAACAAGAAATACCTTGTCCTTAT
Organism: uncultured Candidatus Electrothrix sp.; assembly: GCA_965603655.1. Classification (GTDB taxonomy): domain Bacteria; phylum Desulfobacterota; class Desulfobulbia; order Desulfobulbales; family Desulfobulbaceae; genus Electrothrix. Next base: position 19,533 of record CBFDDU010000038.1, read on the forward strand.
GCTAGGTGCTGTAGGGGCGAATCCCTGTGTTCGCCCTTTTATATCGGGCAGACACGCAGGTCTGCCCCTACAATCCTGATGACAAAACAACATCTTCGTTTATCTTCCTTCTGTAAGAGACTGCCATGAGCCTTTGCCCTATCAAATGCCCGATGAAATTTGTCGCCCTTTGTCTGCTGTCGTTGACTCTTTTTGCTGCTGAAACCTTTGCTGCCTCCCTTGATACTGGCTTTGGTGATAACGGGAAGGTTGCTGTGGATCTTGGATCATACGGTGATCAGGCCAATGCCGTGCTGGTGCAGCCTGACGGCAAAATCTTGGTGGGCGGGTCCTCCTCCAATACCGCTGATCTGGACTTCATGTTTTTTCGGCTCCTTGCTGACGGCTCTCTGGATAGCGAGTTTAATTTTGACGGCACAGTTTCCACTGCAGTCGGCTCCCATGATGACGAGGTTTTTGCCCTGGCCCTTCAGGAGGACGGCAAGATCCTCGCGGCGGGCTACAGCTCGAATAACGGAAGTCGGGATTTTGCTCTGGCTCGTTATAATAGCGACGGGTCGCTTGATCGGGAATTCGGCCTGGAAGGCATGGTGGTGACCGCTGTCAGTGATTCTGATGACGAGATTACCGGTGTGGCTGTGCAACCGGACGGTAGGATCCTGCTGACCGGTACCGCTTTGGGCGATGAAGGACGGGTGGTGGTTCTGTCTCGGTACCAGGGTAACGGAACACCGGATTTTACCTTTGCCGATGAGGGCTTTACCCTGAGTGCTGTGGGCACGGATGCCCGTGCTGAAAGCCTGCTCTTGACCGAAGAGGGACGTATTCTTGTTGCTGGTACCTATCGGGAACAGGACAAGGCTGCGCTCATGGTGCTTGGTTACGATGAAAATGGCGATTTGGACACCTCCTTTGGCTATGAGGGCGTGACCGTGCCTTTGGACGGTACTGTGCCCAGTGCGGGCTATGGTATGGCGATCCGGGATGACGGCAGTATTCTGGTTGCTGGCTCTGTCGGAAAAGACGGAACACGGGATGGGGCGCTGTTCCTCTTTGGTGAGGACGGGTTGCCAGACAGGACCTTTGGAGATACGGGGGGTCTGGTCACGGATGACGAAGATGATACGATCTTCTACGATGTGCTGGTGACCGAGGAAATGATCGCGGCGACCGGTGTGACAGTTGGCGAAGACGGGATGCGTGAGGCCTTATTGGTCACCTATGCAAAAGGGGACGGCGCGAACAGTGAGCAGCTCTTTCAGCAGCAGGTGGCAGGTTCCTCAGAAGAGGCAGCGGATGGAACTGACGCAACTGATGAAGATTCGGAAGAAACAGAGACCGTTGCTCAGATTGTGACCACGGAAGTGGATAATGAAGAAGATTATGCCTTTTCCCTTGCTGCGGCTGATGCAGGCAGTGTGGTTGTGGTCGGTGCCAGCGGTTCCCAGGAAATCGCCAGTGCTGCGGTCCGTAAATATACTATTTTTCAGTCAAGTGTTACCGGTTCCTCCTGGAGCACAGCCACGGGTAATGCCTCTGTCCTGACCGGTGCAGCCCAGGACGTGACCCGGACAACCGCTCTTATTCCGGGAGAGGTTCTTACCGGGCTGGGCACGGTGACGGAGCGGGGGGTGGTGTTCAGTATTGATCCTCTTCCTGTTTTGCAAGGCAGTGAGAGTACCACCGATGATACGACGGACGACACGACCACGGACGATACCACCGATGATACAACAACCGATGAAACCACGACGGATGAAACCGGGCCGAGCATAACCAGCAGTACTGAGAGTTCTTTTTCCACAACAGAGCAGGCTATTTTGGTCGTCTCTACGGATGAGAATGCAACCTGTCGGTACAATGCTCGGTATGACGAGGATTATGGGGAAATGGGGAGCATTCTTTCCTCTTCCTTCGGTACTGGGCATCATGTTGTCTTGGGCACGCTTGCGGAAGGGGATTACACCTTTTACGTACGTTGTAAGGATGAATCAGGGAATATAAGCACGTCAGGGACTGAGGTGACTTTTGCTGTCTCTGCGGATGAGACTGGAGCGCCGGTACGTAGTGATTTGTCTCCCAGTGGTACGGTTTCAAGTACTTCTGTTACTCTGAGCTTGAGTACAGATGTTGCTGCGACCTGTAAATATACAACGTCTGATTCGGGGATGGATTATAACGATATGAAGAACGAGTTCGATACAACGGGTGGAACAAGCCATTCAGAGTCCGTGTCGAGTCATATTGGCGGGGAATCTTATATATACTATGTACGGTGCAAAAGCACTTCAACAGGAGCTGAAAATACCAACAGTAGCGAGATCTCTTTTACTGTTGATACCACCCCTCCAGCTGTCACAGACACTACGGATGCTACGTTTACCTCAAGTGAGTCTGTTATCTTATCTGTAACAACAGATGAAGAAGCGACATGTAAGTATGACGATACAGATGATACCTATGACTCTATGGTAAACAAGTTCTCCGCAAGTTCAGATGGAATGACACATTCTGCGGACATAGGAATTCTGGCGGAAAATACAGAACATACTTATTATGTCCGCTGCCAAGACACCGCATCTAACCAAAATTTATCAAGCACTGAGATTTATTTTGAAGTTACTGCTCAACTTGGTACTGAAAACTCCACAGACTTCTATGCAGCTCAAGGTTTTCCTGCTGCTGATATGCGGGACATTTTCAGCATGAGCCTGGAAACCGTAGGCAACCTGTTCGTCAGCACCGCTTTCGCCCAGGATGATACAGACACTAGCGATAGCACCACCACCGACACCACTGACGAACAGGTTGCCTACGGTTTCCAGGCTCAT
>CBFDDU010000039.1:0-22285 GCA_965603655.1 uncultured Candidatus Electrothrix sp.
CTCTGAAATAATCGTAATACAGTTTCTGAATCACATAGTTGGGAATAACGTAACGTAGCTGACTCAACACGGTACCGCTGATGGTGATAAACCCCATGTAGAGGAGCAGACTGATAAAGTCGTCGCGTTCAAAGGGTTTGTGCATATCCAGATCAAGCTTGCCCTTATGCCGTCCGATAATCTCGCCATGAACAATCAGCTCTTCAAGGGTCTGAAAATTGCTTTCCCGGTCGCCGATCCCGAAAAGCCGCATGATCTTGCCGTAATCCGAGGCGATATTGTCGTCCAGCATCTTTTCCGGCCAGCGGCATTCATCCCGATCAAAGCTGTCCAGGAAATAGAGGACCATGTCCGGATTGAATACCTTGCCGTCAGCCCGGCTGCTGAAGCGGTAACCGTCATACCAATCGCCGAGAGTCCGCATCATTTCCTGCTTATCAAGAGCACAGTCATCGATAAGAGGTTGGATCATTTCCTCGGTTTCCTGAGCACTGAAGCCCATAGCCTGATTAAATTCTTTGGTAAAAGAAAGATTCTTGCCGATATTGAAACCGCTGGTCATGCTGTCCAGGGTGATAGAGGTGACGCCGGTGATCAGGAGGCGATCAACAATGCCCCGACTTGTTGCCGTCTTGATGACTTCATAAAAAGCGCGGACAAACCCGCCCTTGCCCACGATTTCCGTGAACAGCTCCAGACTGTCACCAAGGATGGCATTGGCAAAATGGTCGTACTCGTCAATAAGCAGGTAAATATTCGCCTCTCCTATGACGTTAAAAAAATAATCTATTTTGCCGGCAGGGCTGCTCTGCTCTTCTATTATCCGCTCTGTCTCTGGACCGTAACCGTAGCGCCTGAGAAATGTTTTCAGGGCTGTTTCCACTCGGCGATTGAAGCCCTCTTTAATCTGCTCCCTGCTCCCGGTCTCAATACCGCTGAAATCAACGTCAAGAATTTGGTAGGTATTCCTTAATGGGGTCGGATTCCGACCAACGGCGAGATGACCGAAAAAGGTCTCGAATTCCTCCTTAAAGAGGATGTCGTAATAAGAGCGAAGGGTGGAGAGAAAAAGGGTTTTGCCGAAACGGCGGGGACGGAGCAGGATGTTGTAGCTGCCGCTCTGTTCCAGCATCCCAATATACTTTGTTTTATCAATATAGAGAAAATCCTGGGTGATTATCTTTTTAAAATTGCTTTCTCCGTACGGTATTTTCATATTTTTTCTTTATCTGTAGGGGAACGGCGTGCCGTGCCCTGTAATGTCTCCGTTGTGGTGCAAAAAGGGCGACCACCGGTCGCCCCTCCGTCGTAACCCCGTTCCAAAACCGGTCAAGTCGACACTCACTATGCTGGAGGATAAGACTCACTATGCTGGAGGATAAGACTGGCGCATCAGCGGTCGTAACCCCGTTCCAAAACCGGTCAAGTCGACACCACTCAGATGAGCTCAAGAGGATTCGAGAGCTTCAAGGTCGTAACCCCGTTCCAAAACCGGTCAAGTCGACACCTCTGAATGTGGTGAAGAATCCATGACTAACGGCGTTGTCGTAACCCCGTTCCAAAACCGGTCAAGTCGACACCAGTAGGAATTGAAGGCAACGTCGTTACCTTCGTTGAGTCGTAACCCCGTTCCAAAACCGGTCAAGTCGACACCTCTGAATGTGGTGAAGAATCCATGACTAACGGCGTTGTCGTAACCCCGTTCCAAAACCGGTCAAGTCGACACCAGTAGGAATTGAAGGCAACGTCGTTACCTTCGTTGAGTCGTAACCCCGTTCCAAAACCGGTCAAGTCGACACCGGCGGACATTTTTTATAACACCGACAACGGTAAAAGTCGTAACCCCGTTCCAAAACCGGTCAAGTCGACACCTCTACCCTTTTTTCGCAAAGTAAAATCAGACACCTATATACCCATTTGCGACTGGTGCCGCTCCGACGACCCTCCGACACACTCCGAAGCCCAAAAATACCCGTTTTCTTCAATGATATCAACGCGCGACCCATTTCGGCCCTCCAGAACCAATCAACATTATGATATTAAACGTTTTTTATCGATCCACCTCCTCTTTTTCTCTGATCCGCCCAAACCCGTCGCGGACATTGATATTACTCAACTTTTTATTTTTGGCAATTTTACCCGTTTTCAGCAATCGCTGCCCGACAGACAAACCTCAGGGCAGGTTCACTTCAAAAGGTAAACCGGAAAAGACAACCTGCCAAGCATTTTTTCCGCCCTCCCGAGCAAAGATTCCCACTAACCAGCTCATCCCCCATCCTGCCGCGCAGCCACATATTTCCCCAACCCAAAACTGCTCTTGCCGCCCACATGGATCCACTCCCCGATTGCCAGATAGGGCAGAAAGGGCCGGAAATCCTCTGCTGTCCCCTGCCAGCTCACCGAACCGAGCAGACCGCCAAATTTCATCCATTGCTGTTGCCGCCCAGAAAAGCGGGGCAGATCGCGCCAGCAGGCATCGGTTTTAACAGAATCAAGCCGGATGCGCTCCCGAGCCAAAGTAATCAGCTGTTCGCGAAGCTCGGGCTCCACCATCCTGCCGTCCCCGTACAGGCTGGACAGGGTGTTGATCCGCCCGAGCAATCTGGCCAGAAAAAGGTCAAATTCCGGGACATGGGAGAGCAGACGCCCATCAGCCTTGAGGCGCAGGCGGGTGGGGAGATGAATGATGAGACGGTCATCAATGACCGGAATCGGGCAGGTCTCGGCAATATCCTGACAGGTGAGCGATTGTACATCAGCCGGGGAACGATCAGCGCCAAAGGGACAGGCCCGTTCCACCCCCACAACAGCAAATTTCCCCCGATCATGCCCAAGCCCCATCTCTCTGCCGAGAAACTCCAGGGCTGCATGACAAATCGGAAAAAACTGTTCCGCCCTGCCAAACAGGGTCAACTCGCAGGTAAACAGCTGCCCGACCGGATACTGTTCCTCAATCTCCAGGGGCGGCAAGAGGACAAAGGGTTTGGGGCAGGCTCCGTCATTGCCGGGCTCAAAAATCTCTTGGTAATAAAAAGGAGAAATGCGCTTGAGGGCATGGCCGAAGGCACCGTGCAAGGCGCTGCCCTTATAGGGAGGCAGCCGGAGAGGTGTTTCCGCCCGGAGACGAAACAGATATTTGGAAACAGTCAGCAAGCGGAGGCTGTGCGGCACTTCCTGGTTCGGACTGCCCTCCCCCTGTTCACGAAGATTATCTTTACGAAGATTATCTTTACGATGATTATCTTTACGATGATTATCTTTACGATGATTATCCGTGGTCTTCTCCATTCATCCCCCTGTTGATAATATTCTATTATTCCTTACAGTAATACCATAACATCGTTATTGATAAGTTCAATCACAAGTTCAACCGCAAGTTCAACTGTAAGTTCAACTGTAAGTTCAACTGTAAGCTCAACTGTAAGCTCAGTTTGCGGCAGACCAGCCCTTGCCGTTAGTCGATAAAACATGGTACGTTATTGATCAATACGTTATTGCACATTTTTTTTAACGCCCGAAATAATTAATGGGTAGAATATTTATTATTGAACCCCTCATATAAAATCCCATCCCTGCCAGAGACACTTAAAACTAAACATGCAGACAACGCAAATCACCCTCCGGGCTCCCGCTAAAATCAACCTCTCCCTGAAGATCCTCGGCAAAAGGGAAGACGGGTATCACGAGCTAGAGACCCTGATGCAGAAAATCTCCCTGTACGATGAACTTGAGCTCCGCCTCACCCCAGAGCCGGGAGTGCGAATCCATTGCTCAAACGCAGAACTCCCGACAGATGAGCGCAATATCGCAGTGCGGGCAGCACAACTTTTCTTGAAGGAGACCGACAACAACAGCCAGGGAGTACACATCGTTCTTAAAAAAAATATCCCCATTGCTGCTGGCCTGGGCGGCGGGTCCAGTGATGCGGCAGCGGTTCTGAACGGCCTGGATCAGCTGCTCCAAACAGCCTGCTCACCAGAACAACGGGCCGAGATGGGAGCACGCCTCGGCTCTGATGTCCCCTTGTTTATTTATGATTTCCCAGCTGCCTTTGCCACGGGTAGAGGAGAGCGCCTTATACCGGCCCCTTCCTTGGCCGACTACCACATCCTGCTGGTGAATCCCGGCATCCTGGTCTCGACCCAATGGGCCTATGAAGCTTTTTCCTCAGCAGCGGGAAGAATTGCATTGACAGCAAATCAAAAAGCGTTTATCCTTCCTTGCTCTAAAAATAGTAGGCAAACATTTCCTTTGGAAGGGGATCAGAAGCTTAGAATCCCGGACGATTTGAAAAATGATCTGGAACAGGTCACAGCGGAACGCTATCCTGTTATCCAAGAGCTCAAGGATTGCCTACTGAGCAGTGGAGCAGCAGGGGCAATGATGTCCGGTTCAGGATCAACGATTTTCGGTCTCTTTCACCGGAAAGCTGAGGAAAAAGCGGAACAATGCCGCAACCTGTTACTGCAAGAATATGATCAGGTCTATCTTGTCTCGCCTCTTACAGAGCATACGAAGTAAGATAAGAGCCGGTCAGTCAAGAAGCAGCGAGTAGAGCTACAACATAAAAAACGGCATGGGGCGTCGTCAAGCGGTAAGACACAAGGTTTTGATCCTTGCATTCGGGGGTTCGAATCCCTCCGCCCCAGCCATTTTTTATACAGGCATGATATAGAGGTTCTGAAAGATGCCAAATATAATGAAGGTGTTCACCGGTAACGCCAACCCCGAGATTGCCCAGGAAATCTGCAATTATCTCGATATGCCGCTGTCAAAGGCGGAAGTTAAACAGTTCAGTGACGGAGAAATTTCCGTCGAGATCGGGGAAAATGTGCGGGGAACGGATGTTTTTGTCATCCAGCCGACCTGTACTCCGGTCAATGATCACCTGATGGAATTGGTGATTATGGTGGATGCATTACGTAGGGCATCAGCCAGACGTATTACAGCAGTTCTCCCCTATTACGGCTATGCACGTCAGGACCGTAAGGTTCGACCGCGCGTGCCGATTTCAGCCAAGGCAGTGGCCGAGATGCTGATGGCGGTGGGGACAAGAAGAATGCTCTGCATGGACCTTCATGCTGGCCAGATTCAGGGTTTTTTCAATATCCCGGTGGATCATCTCTACTCCGCTCCTATTTTGCTGAAACATATCAGGCGAAATTTCGAGGATGTTGTTATGGTATCGCCAGATGCTGGCGGCGTGGAACGAACCAGGGCCTTTGCCAAGCGTCTTAATGCCGATCTCGCTATTATCGATAAACGTCGTGAGCGTGCCAATGAGTGCGAGGCTATGAATGTTATCGGTGATGTCAGTGGCAAAACAGCTGTTCTCCTGGATGATATGGTCGATACAGCGGGTACTTTATGCGGTGCAGCAGCCCGATTAAAAGAAAACGGTGCCAAAGAAGTGCATGCCTGCTGTGCTCATGCGGTTCTTTCTGGTCCGGCCATTGAGCGCATCAATGATTCGCAAATAAAATCATTAGTGGTGACCAACTCCATACCGCTTGCAGACAAAGGCGAGCGTTGCGATAAAATCAAAGTGCTGTCTGTCGGTGAGCTGCTTGGCGAAGCCATCAGTCGCATCCATTCGGAAGACTCGGTCAGTTATCTTTTTGTGTAGCCTGTCCGTTGCGCATCCTGCCGTTCCGATAGAAAATTCAAAATCTAATTTTGTTATATAAGAAAGGGGAATGATATGATTCAGGTTGATATTCCGGCCGCTGTTCGGACAGTTTTCGGAAAAGGTGAATCACGGCGTCTTCGTATGGATAAAAAGACTCCGGCTGTAGTGTACAGCAAGGGAGAGGAAGCTCTTGCCTTGCAATTTGACGAAGCAACGCTGTATAAAGACCTGTTATTTATTCATGGTCGCAATGCAGTTATCACCCTGGATGTCGAAGGGGACTCCGTTGAAAAACGTCATGTTTTGGTCCAGGAAATCCAAAAAGATCCTGTTCAGGAAGAAGTTCTGCACGTTGATTTCCTGGAAATTGATCTTGACAGCACCAGAAAATTCAATGTTGATCTGCGCCTGACAGGCGTGGCAAAGGGTGTTGATCTGGGCGGCGAGCTGAATGTCAGCAAACAGTCATTGGTCTTGCAGGGACGTCCATTGGATATACCGGACGAGATTGTGGTGGATATCACAGCCTTAGAGCGTGGTGGAGAAGGGATCAGTTGCAAGGATCTCGCTATACCGGAAAACGTCGAAATGCTGGACAATCCAGAAGCTGTCTGCGCTGTTGTTCTTTAACAACAGTAAAAAAACAGCAAGAATCGAGTCGATTGAGTCGATTACAACCGAAAGAAAGCCTGCTTTCTTTCGGTTTTTTTATTGCAAGCTCCGGGCTTTCTCCTCCCCCTCCCACCCTGCTTTCCTTGCTCCTCCCCCCTGCCCTGCCAGCTTCGATACGTACGACTCCTTTAAAAATCCAAATCCATTAAAAAAACATAACAACAGACCAAAGGAGTAAGCTGTCATGGCGGATTCTCTCTCTCTGATCGTCGGCTTAGGTAATCCAGGAACAAAATACGAACTGACCCGTCATAATGCGGGCTTTCTCACTGTAGATGATTTTGCGGCTCAACAGCATTGCGCGCTCAATAACCAGAAATGGAACGGTCTCTTCTGTTCCCAGCGAATAGAGGGACAGCGTGTTATTCTTCTCAAGCCCCAAACCTTTATGAATAAATCCGGGGAAAGCGTGTCCCGTTTTGTTGATTTCCACCACATCCCCCTCAAGAATATCCTGGTCATCCATGACGACCTTGATCTTGCCCAAGGCAAAATAAAGGTAGCAGCCAAAGGCGGTGCTGGTGGGCATAACGGGATTCGTTCCATGATCCAACATCTTGGTTCCCCTGAATTTTCCCGCCTCAAGATAGGGATAGGACGCCCGGAACGAGACGAAAAAGGGCGTGGCATTCCTGTTGACCGTTATGTGCTGGGCAATTTTACCGATGAAGAGCTTTCTCTCTTTAATAATCGTCTTGCCCTGCTGCACGAGGCAATCAGCTTGTTCCTTCAACAGGGCGTGGACAAGTGCATGAATATGATTAACGGACGCTGATGAATGGGCACTGAGCAACGCCCCTTGCTGTATCCTATTATCCTTGTCCCCCAACTGAAGAAACGGGACAGATTGTGCAGACAGCGATTCCTTGCGTTGCTAAACAAGGAAAAATATGTTATAGTGAAAGCTTATTTCCTTACGATCATTTTCAGAATGTATTCAATTTGCAGTCAGCCGGAGTTGTTATGAATAAAGGCAAGGGGAAAACTATGTTTGCGGCAGGTGATATGGCAGTGTACCCTTCGCATGGCGTCGGTCGAATTGAAGATATTGAGGCGCAGACCATCGGCGGCATTGATCAATCATTTTATGTGCTCAGAATTCTTGACAATGACATGACGATCATGATCCCTACCGCAACCAGCGAGAACGTTGGCCTCAGACCTATTATTTCCAAAAACGAAGTAAAAAAGGTTGTTGATATCCTCAAGGATCGCGACATCAAAGTCAGTGCTCAAACGTGGAACAGAAGATACCGCGACTACATGGACAAGATAAAAACCGGCTCTGTCTTTGAAGTCGCCGTCGTGCTTCGCGATCTGCTCCTCCTCAAAGGGGACAAGGATCTTTCGTACGGCGAACGCAAGATGATGGATACCGCTAAGAGCCTTCTCATCAAAGAGATCTCCCTTGCCAAACAGGTTGAGGAGGAAAAAGTGGAAAATCAGATCGATAAAATTTTCGAATGATTCCGTGAGCCGCAGCACTATTTTGCCTTCCTCTCTTGCCCATTCGCTTCATCATATCCTTTCCCGGGAAAACGGGATGCGCCTTGATCATTATCTGGCCCTCCAGTTTCCCGGATATTCTCGTTCCAGCCTCGGGAAACATATACTTTCCGCCCACATCCTGGTCAACAACAGGGCGGTGAAAGCCGGATACCGTGTACACTCCGGCGATGTGGTTCAGGTGGATCTTCCCCCGCTGACTGATGATAACCAGCCCCAGGCTCAGCCCGTGGACTTTGAAGTGCTCCATGAAGACCAGAGTCTGGTTGTGATCAACAAGCCACCGGGTCTGGTTGTCCACCCTGCTGCCGGACATGCTGACCATACCCTGGTCAACGGCTTGCTTCACCGCTACGCGGACATGGCAGCTCTTGAAGGCGGCAGGCCGGGCATTGTCCACCGATTGGACAAAGACACCTCCGGGATTATGCTGGTTGCCAGAACAGAAAAAATCCAGGCCATGTTGTCGGCGGCCTTTAAGGAGCGCAAAGTCCGCAAGACCTACCATGCCCTGCTCCTCCGCTCCCCTGCTAAGCTCACCGGACGTCTCGCTGCGCCCATCGGCAGGCATCCGGTTCATCGGAAAAAGATGACCATTCGCCCGGATGGGCGTTATGCGGCAACTGTCTGGGAAATCCAGGAAACCTTTCCCAACGGCTTCTGCTTTGCAGAGATAGGCATAGAGACGGGTCGTACCCATCAAATCAGAGTCCACATGTCTTCTCTGAATGCCCCGGTGGCAGGCGATACCCTGTACGGTGGCAAGCTGGATAAAAAATCAGAAATAAGAGCGGAACGACAGCTGCTGCACGCCTCAACCCTTGCCTTTACCCACCCAACCACCGGCAAAGAATGCCAGTTCACAGCCCCCTTATGGTCGGATATGGAACAGGTGCTCAGGCAATTACGGAAACACAGCGATGAGGGATTCTTCAAAAAATAAGACCTTTCAGATGTAGGGCTGTAGGGGCAGACCTGCGTGTCTTCCCGGAATAACAGGGTGAATACAAGATGATTGAGCAACAGATTAAACAGCAGATCATCGGGATCACCGGCGGGATCGGATCAGGAAAAAGCAAGGTTTGCGCCTTTCTCGCTGAGGAATACAACCTCTCGCTGCTGAGCCTTGATATAATCTGCCGAGACCTCCTTCAGCCACAGGAAGCCGGTTGGCAGGCCCTGCGGGCTCTCCTGCCTGATGCATACTTCACCCAAAAAGGAGAACTCGACCGGCAGCTTTTTCGCCAGCAGCTTTTTATTGATTCCGCATTACGCAGTCAGGTTGATACGGTACTGCACCCCCTTGCCCGTCAGGCAATGGAACAGCAGATAGCCAGCCTTATCACAGGCCTTGATGCTGGCCCAGACGTTAACGGCCCCGGCCCGATTTTAGTCGAGATCCCCCTACTTTTTGAAGCGGGTTGGCAGGAGAGCGTGGATATGATCCTTGTTGTCTATGCAGATACGACTGTACGTGTACAACGTATTATGCAACGGGACAGAGTAAATGAGGAGCAGGCAAAAAAGGCTGTCGCAGCCCAGCAATGCCTCCGTGAAAAGGCCGCAGCTGCGGATCATGTCATTGACAACTCCGGCCCTTGGGAGCAAACCTGCTTACAGGTACAAGAACTGATTGCTTCTGACGTTTTTTAACGAACAGTTGCAGTTTTTTTCATGGATTCCCCACAAAACATATTGACAACCCTACTGAAAACCAATACTGTAACAAAAAAATATTTTTATATTTTTCCAGCTTACTTTTCCTCAATATCCGTATTTTCGACAGAGACCATTAGGGCGGCGTACCCACCTGTTATTTTATATAAACAATTCGTAGCAACATAGGCAGCAGTATTTCCTCTCGACTCAATCTCCGCTGTACAGAGAGATTATCAACAGCCATGTTTCGGATTCACCCAGCCTGTTTCATTCTATAAAAATATTCTATAAAAAAATAAGCCGGTTGATACAAAGCTACTCTCAGTGTTTTCCAAGCTCTATCGTTTCCTGCTCAGCGGGAAAACATATCCTACAGGGACAAGCCGATACTCTCCGAAAAACAGATTGTGCAGCTCAATATCTACCCCGTCACCAGATATAACCGCTGGATACAGTGTATTCTGTTCAGCGCAAGACATTCCTTACACATCTTAACACACTACCCGAACCCTGAGGAGGAAGGATCCGCTGATGAATCCTACTGAGTTAAAAAATAAAAACATCAAAGAACTTGTCGCACTGGCAGCATCTTTAAAAATTGAAGGATATAGCTCCTTGCGAAAACAGGAGCTCATCTTCGCCATTCTCAAATCGCAGGCCGATGAGGACGGAAAACTTCGCGGTAGCGGTGTCCTTGACGTGTTGCAGGATGGCTTCGGCTTCCTCAGAGCGCCAGACTATAATTATCTGCCTGGCCCTGATGATATCTACGTCTCGCCCTCCCAGATTCGGCGACTCAACCTGCGAACAGGCGATACAATTGAAGGGGAAGTCAGAGCGCCCAAGGAAAATGAGCGCTATTTCGCTCTCTTGAAAGTTGACAGGGTGAATTACGAAGATCCCGAGGCTTCGAATAATAAAACCTTGTTTGTCAACCTGACCCCCCTGCACCCTGATGAGCGGATCAATCTTGAAGATGAGCCGGATAATTTTTCCACCAGGGTGATGAATATTGCCTCTCCGCTGGGTAAAGGGCAACGCGGTCTGATTGTAGCCCCGCCTCGTACCGGTAAAACGGTCCTCATGCAGCATATCGCCCAGGCCATTGTCAAAAATCATAAAGAGATCATTCCGATTGTCCTTCTGATTGACGAACGCCCGGAAGAAGTCACGGATATGAAGCGAAGCGTGAATGCAGAGGTGGTCAGCTCCACCTTTGACGAACCGCCCCAGCGTCATATCCAGGTAGCAGAGATGGTTATTGAAAAGGCGAGAAGGCTGGTAGAGCATAAAAAAGACGTTGTGATCCTGCTGGATTCCATCACTCGACTTGCCCGTGCGTATAATACGGTCACGCCTGCATCCGGCAAAATTCTCTCCGGTGGTGTTGAAGCCAATGCCCTGCATCGTCCGAAACGCTTCTTCGGGGCAGCCCGTAATATTGAGGAAGGCGGCAGCCTGACCATCCTTGCCACCGCCCTGATCGAAACCGGCAGCCGGATGGATGATGTTATTTTCGAGGAATTCAAGGGAACCGGCAACATGGAAATTGTGCTGGATCGCAAAATGTCTGACCGGCGTATCTATCCGGCTATCAATATCCAGAAATCTGGCACCCGAAAAGAAGATCTGCTTCTGTCACCGGAAGAGCTGAACCGCATGTGGGTACTACGCAAATTGCTTTCTTCCATGAATCCGGCTGACGCCATGGAATTTCTCCTCGGCAAGATGGAGCAGACCAAGACCAATGCTGATTTTTTTGCTTCGATGAACCGCTGATCTCTGCTCATTTGACCACAACGCGTTTCCTGTCCACAAAAAAAGTATTTTAAGAAATTTTTCCTTTGTTAAAAAAGCTAAACCGGGTAGAATGGAACGTTTTTACAACCTGTACAAAATAACTCGCAAATAATAATTCGCTGTTATGCGAATATATTCTCTGGAGGCCGAGAATACAATGAAACCGGATATCCATCCTGAGTATCATAAGATCAAGGCAAAATGCGCCTGCGGTAACGAGGTAGAACTGGGTTCTGTCAACGAGAGCATTGAAGTTGAAATATGCTCTGCCTGCCATCCTTTTTTCACCGGCAAGCAAAAGCTGATTGACACAGCTGGTCGTATTGAAAAATTCAAGAAAAAATACGCCAAGCATCTCGCACAAAAGAGCGCGTAGCCGACCTGTTGTCAAAACCGCGTGGCAGTTCTCTGTCATGCGGTTTTTTTGTTCTTTCGTTTTTTCCACAGCTTCGCAACTCCTTACCATTAGCCGTTTTTTATTCCACAGCACGGGATAAAGACACCTGCCGGATACATCCATGTTTGAAAATCTTGTTGATATTCATGAAAAGCTCTCCGCTTTAGAGCGTCAGCTTTCTGACCCGGACCTGCTCAACAACCGGACAAAATACCAGGAAACCGTGCGCGAGCACTCTCGGGTGTCTAAGCTGAGTGAGTTCTATGCCGCCTACACCAAGGTTGGGCAGGATTTAGCAGATAACCGTGAGCTTATTCATGATGCGGATAATGATCCCGAACTGGCGGAGCTGGCAAAAGGGGAACTTGAAGAGCTGACTGAGCAGCAGGCGGAACTGACAAAAAAGATCAGCCTCCTGCTCCTGCCGCCGGATCCTAACGATGAAAAGAACATCTTTCTGGAGATCCGGGCCGGGACCGGCGGTGACGAGGCAGCCCTCTTTGTTGCCGACCTGTTCCGCATGTTTTCCAGGTATGCGGAAACACAGAAGTGGAAAATTGAGGTTATGAGCTCCAACCCCATCGGTATCGGCGGATTCAAGGAATTGATTGCCTTAATATCTGGGGACAGGGTATACTCTCGCCTCAAATACGAGTCAGGAGTTCACCGGGTCCAGCGGGTCCCGGAAACCGAGACCCAGGGCCGTATCCACACCTCGGCAGTGACCGTCGCAATCATCCCGGAAGCAGAAGAGGTGGACCTGCAAATTGCACCCAACGAGCTGAAATTCGATGTTTTTCGTTCCTCTGGCCCTGGCGGCCAGTCGGTGAACACCACAGACTCGGCAGTGCGGATTACCCATCTGCCCACCGGTCTGGTCGTGACCTGTCAGGATGAAAAATCACAGCATAAAAACAAGGCCAAGGCCATGCTGGTCATGCGGGCCCGCCTGCTGGATAAGCTAGAGCAGGAACGGCATGATAAAATTGCCAAGGATCGCAAGGGCCAAGTCGGTAGCGGGGATCGTAGCGAACGCATCAGGACCTATAATTTCCCTCAAGGCCGGGTCACGGATCATCGGATCAATCTGACCTCTTATAAGCTGGATCAGATCATATCCGGTGCCCTTGATGAGATCATCCTGCCCATCATCACCCATTATCAAACCGAGGCGTTGAAAGAGCTGGATTGATGTGGTTGTAGGCAACCTGATGACGGGCGATCATGTAGGGGCAGACCTGCGTGTCTGCCCTAAAAATTTGCGTCCGGTAGGGGCACGGCGTGCCGTGCCCCTACATGCGCATAGCCCCACCTCTTCCGGTCTTTCCAAACATGTCGGACAACACCATACTGGTTCACCAGCTTCTTGCCACAGCGACAACATCCCTTACCGAGGCCGGAGTCGAGGACGGCTGCCTGGAAGCCGAACTCCTCCTCCGCCATTGCCTCAACGTTTCCCGCAGCAAACTCTTTCTCCTCCATGATCAGCCGGTGGAAGAAGCAACAGAACACCGTTTCCGGGAACTGCTCCGGCGCAGATGCCAGCGCGAACCCTTACAATATATTATGGGCAGCTGCGAGTTCTGGTCCCTGGATTTTTTTGTCAGCCCGGCAGTCCTGATCCCCCGCCCGGAAACGGAATTCCTCCTTGAGCATTGTTTTTCCACCCTGCAACACAACGCAAGCGGACAACCGCAGCGCATTCTCGATCTCTGTACCGGCAGCGGAATCATTGCCACTATCCTGGCCAAAGAATTCCCCCGCAGCGAGGTCATTGCCACTGATTTTTCCCAGGAAGCCCTTGGGATAGCCAGCAAAAACATTTCTCATCATGATCTGAATGAGCAGGTCCACTTGCTCCGAGCTGATCTCCTCACCGCTTTTGCCCGCACCCCGCTTTTTGATCTCATCGTCACCAACCCCCCGTATGTCAAAGCAGGTGATATACCGACCCTTGAACCGGAAGTACGGGACTGGGAGCCGCATCTGGCCCTGTCCGGCGGCAACAGCGGCCTGAACTGCGTTGCCCACATCTGCGAGGATGCCAAGTCGCTCTTGCAGCCCGGAGGCTGGCTATTTATGGAGATTGGATCGGATATCGGGCAGGAGGTTGAGCAGGTATTTTTGAAGGCGGGAGGATACGAACAGGTCAAGGTTGTGCCGGATTGGGCTGGACAGCCTCGGGTGTTGCAGGCTCGGAGAAAAACTGACAAGCCGGATAAAGGATAACTTAAACACGCCAAAGGCTCCTTCTGAAAAATTGGGAGGGGCTTTTTTTTTGTGCGTTTCGGACAACAAGGCTTCAATAAATCTCACAAAACGTTCAAACCTGTTGACAATTTGTATATAATTTTATACATTCTTTTATATGAAAGCTGAAAAAGCAATCTATTGGGTCGGCACAAGCTATAAAGACTTGCTTAATTTCCCTGAAGAAGTCAGGCAGGATGCCGGATATCAGCTTCACCGGGTACAAAACGGACTTGACCCAGAAAACTGGAAGCCCTTTCAAGCTGTTGGAGCCGGTGTTAAAGAAATACGTATCAGCGATGATGGAGATGCGTTCAGAATAATGTACGTAGCTAAATTTTCAGGAAGAATTTATGTGCTGCATTCTTTTCAAAAGAAAACCCGGAAAACACGCTCCCAAGATATCGACATCGCCAAAGTCAGATACAATGCAATTGTAAGAGGGGAAAATAATGAAAAAGATTGACACATCCATCACTCATATCACTTCCGAAGAAGATAATATATTTAAAGAGTTAGGCTTTAACTCGATAGAGGCATCCAAGTTAAAAATCAAAGCCCAACTCATGTGCCAAATCAGTGAATGGATAAAAGATAAACAGCTAAAACAGGAAGAAGCATCCTCTTTACTCCATGTCACACGACCAAGAATATCTGATGTTATGCGCGGCAAATCAGGAAAATTCACGATTGATGCTTTAGTTGATATGCTTGAAAGAATTGGAAAACATATTACTGTTCAAGTGAGTTGATACCGTATCTGTAAGCTGCTGATACGAAAAGCTGGCACTGGTTTCGCTTGGTTCAACTCTCAACCCCCCCTTTAATCTCGAAATATCTTCAAGAGTCATTCCTTCTTTAATTCATCCCTCTTTCAACAATAGACACGAAGAGATTTCGGAAGAATCGATATGTTCAGCTCTTCCGGCGGATACACTTCGCCATCTATGACATAGTTGCTTGCAGGCTGAACCGTTATCTGTATTTTTTTTGCGTGCAGGTGGCCGATTGAGAATCCCGAATTTACATTCAACATTCCAGAGACAGAGAGTTCCAGCAACCCGACTATGCCGTTTCCCCCGGTATTCGGTTCTGATTTTATCCAGGTCACATCAAGGAGTCCGTCAATATAGTCAGGATTTCCCTTACCCTGGGCAAGTATTGTTGTCAACGGTGCCGCATTTGCCACGACCAGACTGTTCGTTTCAATGACAAACGGTTCGCCTCCATCCAAAACAATGGTCATTTGAAACTGTTCATTTTTCTGCACAGCCTGCCAAAGCCCTCGCAGATACGCGAACTGTCCGTACTCATCTTTCTCCTGACGACCGGCCGCCTCGATCATCTTCTGCTCAAAACCCAAACCGACAAGCAATAACACCAATCGATTATTACATTTTGCCGTATCTATTAATCTGGTGCGCCCTGCTGTGATAAGAGAACAAGCTGTCTCAACAGGAAGCAACTTCACCTTCACCCCCATAAGCACATGGCACAGCGCATTTGTTGTTCCTCCCGGAATTATACCGAGTTTTATTGAAGTATTGACTATTTTCTCGGCGACTTCGGAGACAGTACCGTCTCCTCCGCAGGCAATGATTGTATCCGGTTCATCCAGAACAGCCTTCTCGGCTATACTTGCGATAGATTTCGACGCTGAGGACTCTTGTATTGTCAGCAGATAATGCGATGAGAGTTCTTCAACGATCTGATCCTTATATTCAGCCCACTTGCCTCCGCCAGAGGCAGGATTTGCGATAATCCATGCTTTGGGTAGTGCTGAGAACTGGTTATGCTCAACAACCTTCATTAACAACTTCCGCTGACGCTTGTTGAGACGTATCGTCCTCCTCAAGGTTTTTAAGTGCTCCAGGACATCCGGCACATCATTATTCTTTGTTCTGCTGAGAAGAAAAGCAGCTATAACTACTGCTGAACGACCTCTTCCAAGCGCACAGTTGACCAAAACTGCTCCATTATGAGCTTGTTGATTTTTGATCCAGATAACAGCACGCAGGAGGTCTTCTTCTGTGGGAATAGCATGATCAAGAACAGGAATATTGAAATACGTGACATTTTCAAGTGAAGCAGCCCAATTTAGCGATTCAAACTCTGCGGTAACATCCAAAACCGCTTTAATGTGTTTCTCCAGTAGAACGGGATCGCTGATGCGCTGAATCGACGGAACCTTATCAAGGCCACGCGCCATCCTGTTGTAACTGTGGGCTATTGCGAAAAAAGGAATAAAACCCAATTTAATGAAAAACGGTATTTTCCCGTTGCTTTTCTTTCTGAATATTCCCGGACTATTTGTGAAATATGCGCAACTGACACAGAATAAGGACAAGGCTATCCATATACAAAGTACAGAGCATATGCCCGGCCAAAGAGAATAGGCTGAAAGCATCGCGAGCATTCCACTCAAAAAATAGATGGTACCGAACTTCATGAGTTCACCAGGAAATTGAGTTTACGAACATCACGCCTCTCTGAGCGTCTCGCCTTAACAGGCAAATGGCAGGTGAATGAATACGGAGAGAAGCAAAAAACTGACTTTTCATCAAACTTCGGCAAGATACGTTGACATAACGTATCTTTCACGGTACATTCTTCATGGAGAGACATTGTTTCTATTACTTTTGCACAAATAAATTTGCGCATTACAACGAGATAATAATAACACGACAAAATAACCGCTTTTCTATGACAGCAAATTCCAAGGCGCAGCCTATACATGCCATTGAGCTTGCTCAGTTCATCATCGCCGCATACCCTGACAAAGGCATTACGCCGATGAAGCTGCAAAAGCTTGCCTATTACGCCAAGTCATGGACCTTAGTGGCGCAGCATTCGTTCATCCAAGCCGATTTCGAGAAATGGACCTATGGCCCGGTGAACGCCTCTATCTATAATGCCTATAAAAAACACGGGGCAGATCTCATCCCTCCGGGAACAAAGCCAGCAGGCATCAGTAAGAAACAGGAGAAGCTCCTTACCTTTATCTTGGACAATTACGTTGATTACTCAGCCTTTACCCTCAGTGCCATGACCCATAATGAGGCCCCTTGGCTGGACGCGGAAGAAAACACTGTTATCAACGATTCCGAAATTTTTGCGTACTATTCCAACCAGCCCTTTGCCAAGAATTTCCTCAAGATCCAGAATGCCGCACAGCAGCCCTTTCATGTTCTGAAGTCCAATTCCTGGCACTCCTTCACCTTGGACATGGATAAAGAAGAGGCTGAAACCTTTGCCACCTACCCGACCGCAGAAGATTATCAGCAGCAGAGCCAAAAGGCCAAGCACGATTTTCAAAACCTGCTCCGGAAAATCGACAAGCTGCTCTAAATTGAATCATCGCAGCGACTCCCACAATCGAGTACATTTCCGCGAGCTTCTGGAAGACTTCCCTGTGCCTAACCCTCCTGTACTCGATATCGCTTTACGAACAGTTCACGCCCGCTTTGACAAATTAAATACGGAAAGATTTATCCTCAAACTCAGGCAACTCCGACCTGAAGAATACCAAAGACTCTTCACGCACCTGCCCTGTATTCTTCATGGCTACCTTTTTGAGGACATCTTCGCCAATGCAGGCTCGTATCGACAGGATCACGATCCAAAAAACGGCCTTGTTCTCTTCGGGTCGAGACAGCAATTCCAGGGAGCTCCACCAAGGGGGTATCAATGCTCAGATGCAGCGTGCAGCATCCCATCTTATCCTCCGCACAGACGATTCCGTGTATCACGCCGTTAAATTTTATCAGCAGTTTGTCCAGATCCATCCTTTTTACGACGCCAACGGCAGGATCGGTCGTTTTCTTCTTGAGATCTATCTCAATCTGCACGGAATCGGTATGCAATGGAAAAAGCTGTATGCCAATGAGAAATGGATCAAGAAGTTGAATGATTGCCACAGAAGAAAAGGTGCCTCAGAATATGAACGCTATCTCGGCTATCTGGTGTCGCACTGGAACAAATGCACTTTTTACGAGGAGAGCTGCTTTTAGCAGCCCCCTTTTATCAAACTCATCAAGTTTAATCCGCGACAGGATGTGAACACGGATTTATTGCCCAAGGACTGCATTGTTAACAACAGTATCCAACCGTTCAACCAAGTAGAGCGGTAAAGAAACCAACGGATATTGCACCTGCTTGCGCTCTTTATTTATATTGATGACTGTATCCACCTGCTGAACAGACGGTGGATTTATGTCAAAACGGACGGCCAGCGGGGCCTGCTTGCTCCCCATAAACTGATGTAGAGATTTCAGGGTTCCGGCAGCACCTGATTTAACCTCTATAGGAATTATATTCCCGCTTAATCCAATGACAAAATCCAATTCAGCATTGGCTGATTTTCCTTCACGCAGCCAATAATTTAACTCACGGTTCGGTTTATTTGCGAGCATGGCTTGTAGGTGCTGTCCGACAAATTGTTCAGCAATAGCTCCCTGGTTAACAATTTTCCGGTCATCCATTCGCGAAAGACTCAGCCAATCCAGACCGCAGATCGCATTCATTAACCCGACATCAAGGAAGAGTAGTTTATATGCTTTTTCTTGAAGATCAGCCTGTAGCGGCAAACCGGAGCAGTGGCTGTGAACAACCTTGCCGATCACACGAGCCATTGCCAAGAGTTCAATGTCCTTCTTTATAGTGACGCTCTGATCCCGAGATGAAATATTTGAATATTTAATTTTCACGCCCACATTTCTGGCTGCAAAATTAAAAACATTCAGCATTCGATTCATATTTCTGGAGCCTGCGTATTTTGGAAAATCATCACGATACGTTTCAATGATAGAATTATGAACATCGCTGACATTTTTATAACTGTGACTCTCCGCAAAAATCGCCACCGCTTCAGGCATCCCACCGATATAATAATATGATCGAAGCAACCCCAATAATCGCTGATGAACAATCTCTCCCACCTCCTGACCAAATTCATACTGATCTATAAAATCCTTCAGGCGTTCCTCGTTCATTGCCGCCAAAAACTCACTGAACGTCATCGGCCCCATATGCAAGTACTGAATCCTTCCCACAGGCATGGAAAAAGCATGGTCGGCCAAGGCGAATTCCAACAAAGAACCGGCACTGACAACCGGAAGATCCGGCATATCCTCATAAAAATAGCGTAGTGCGGGAATGGCTTCCGGCACGGCCTGTATTTCATCCAGAAACAAAAGAGTATCGCTGCCGCTATTTCCCATGTTAGGCAAGAATTCTATTTGCTGCATAATCTGTTCAGGATTTTTGCTTGAAAAAACAGATGCCAAGTCGGTGTGACGTTCCAAGTTGACCGTAGACAACGCCAAGTGATGTCGCCGGGCAAACAATTCTGCCAATGTCGATTTGCCGACCTGCCTAGCACCGCGAATAATAAGGGGTTTACGGTGCTTGTTACGAAGCCAATTATCAAGAAATTGCAATTGTTGTCGTTGCATGGAAAAATACACTCCTTCCTGTTGAAAGTATCGAAACACACCCAATATATCATAATATGATTATTTTTTCAAAGGGGTGTTTTGGGGCCAAAAGGCCAAGCACGATTTTCAAAACCTGCTCCGGGAGATCGACGAGCTGCTCTAAATTGAATCATCACTGCGATTCCCACGATCGAGACCGATAGGGTGGGCAATATTTTGGTTCCTCCCAACCTGTTCTGATGTACAAGCTGTCACGTTGCCAACGTTGTTCACGTTATTGCTCGTTGCCCACTCTACTACTGGCTGATACAGTCGCAAAAAAATAACCGCCCGCGTCTCTTTGACGGGGGCGGTTTTTCATTAAAAGTCCTTAAAGGGACAACAACCTACTCATGTACCTCTTCCAGCCTTTTCAGGCCTTACGACAAAGCCTGCCAAAGCCACCAGGGATGGTCCCAGAAGACCAATAAGCACTCCCTTGTTTATTGTCGACAAACCACTGCCCTCCCGGCCTCCGTTCAGTATTCACCATAATGAACGGCTGATCAGCAGAAAATGCAGGATGGAGATAAAGATCCTTGCTGTTCAATTCAACCTCCAGCAGAGACATGGCTTCATGCAGGGTCGGCATCCGCCAGTCATTATGGCCAGCAAAGCCCTCTTTGTTGATTTTCTCTATCCCTTTTCGGAGCATACGATGGCTCATGATATCCAGCCCACCCCGCTGCCACATCAGACCGGTCACCACATCAGTCACCGTCAAGCCATCGCCGTTATCAACCAAGTAATTTTCAAACAGACCATCGGGATTTCGTTTATGATCAGTAAAATTATACTCCCTGATCATCTTGGCCGCCTCCTCCTCCACAAACTCCATGGTCGTCTCAGGAAGGATGATGCGAGCCGGGAGATCTTCGGGTAAGGGTTGATCAACTCCGGGGAGCCCGGAGGCACCTAAAAGATCACGTTGATCTTCCTCCTCAACCGGGATAACCCGCGAGGTATCTTCATTCTCCATGATATTATCCAGCAACCATTGCTTCAGCTCGCCGTTGATGGCGTGGGTTCGCTCAAAAAGCGCAACCTTGCCCTGTTTCTCCACGCAACGTTGCATCATTTCAGACGGAGCCTTGATCTCCGCCACCACCCTGGCGTGCTTAATGCCTCGCTCCATCAAACAGAGCTTAGGTATTTCACCCCAGGCATCGACAATAAAATAATAGATCCGCTCATTATTGCTGCGGACTCTTTCCCGACCACCCCAGCTCTCAAAGGTACCGAAGCTGTATTCGGGTGTCATCTCCCAGTCAACGGCTGTCGGATTTCCCTTCAGATTTAATGCATTGAAAAGTCCCATAGAGCACCTCCATTAATTTTTTTAAAAAATTTATAGAATTAACGTATTATTTTCAATAAGATTAAAATGAACTTTCGCCAAGAGGCGAGCTATCAAAATAAAATAATGTTAAAAGTACGCTGCTAGCGGGTACAAGCCCAAGCTCTGCAACCCTTTAAAGTTATTCAGCACCTTTCCCTATCAAAAGGTTACAATAAGAATTATTCTCAAGTCAACATGAAAATCAATTTCCCTACTTTTTCCGGCTCACCGCAGCCTCTCGGTGCAACAGTCATACCAACAGGTATCAACTTTGCTCTTTTTTCCCGGCACGCAGAAAAGGTCACCTTGGTCCTCGGCGTAAAGGGTGCCTGCGAATCCTCTCGGATTGAAATCCCTCTGGATCCGAAACTCCACAAGACCGGCGATATTTGGCATATTCAAATCAGTGGTCTGCCTACCTATCTCCGCTACGGGTACAAGCTCTCAGGCCCTGAAGAACCCCGTACGAGGGGGCTGACCTATGATGACAACCTCATTATGCTTGATCCTTATGCCAAGGAAGTTCGTTCCCCGCGTTGGGGACAAGATCGCTCCAACATCAATCACCAAACCTGCGGCCTGATCCCCCGTGATACCTACGACTGGGAAGGGGACCGGCCCCTCAATATCCCCTTACAGGATACGATCATCTACGAGATGCATGTACGCGGTTTTACGCAGCACTCCTCATCACAATGCAGCTTTCCCGGCACCTTCAAAGGAATCTGTGAAAAAATTGATTACATGAAGACATTAGGCATCACAGCAGTAGAACTGATGCCGGTCACAGAATTCGATGAAACCGAATGCCTCTTTCGCAGCCCGGAAACCGGCGAAAAACTCCGCAACTACTGGGGATACAGCCCGCTTTCTTTTTTTGCGCCCAAGGCCTCGTACTCGTCAGACAGTGCGCACCCGCTCCGGGAATTTCGCGACATGGTCAAAACCCTGCACAAGGCCGGTATTGAGGTTATTCTTGATATTGTCTTCAATCATACCTCGGAAGGGGGATGGGACGGCCCGACCACCTCCTTTCGCGGCATTGATAACCCGATCTATTACCTGCTTGACCCGCAAACCAGGGAGTATCTCAATTTTTCCGGTTGCGGCAATACCTGCAACTGCAATCACCCTATTGTCCGCACCTTGATCATGGATGCCCTGCATTGGTGGGTCATAGAAATGCATGTGGACGGTTTTCGTTTTGATCTTGCCTCTATCCTGGGGAGGGATCAAAACGGCAATGTCCTCAGAAATCCACCGGTTGTAGAGATGATTGCTGAAGATCCCGTGCTGGCGGATACAAAAATTATTGCTGAAGCATGGGATGCGGCCGGGCTGTATCAGGTCGGCCATTTCTCACCCCATCACCGTTGGGCCGAGTGGAACGGCAGGTTCCGGGATGATGTGCGGATGTTCATGAACGGGACTCCGGGTATGGTTTCTGCCCTAGCGACTCGAATCGCAGGCAGCTCGGATCTCTATCAGCATAACGGACGCAGGCCCTGTAACTCCATCAACTTTATCACCAGTCATGACGGGTTCACCCTAACTGATCT
>CBFDDU010000040.1:0-22107 GCA_965603655.1 uncultured Candidatus Electrothrix sp.
GAAGAGGGAAAAGAAAAGGCAGAAGCGGAAAAAGAGAGAGTTGAAGCGGAAAAAGTCAGGCTTGAAAAACTATTGAAACAAGCAGGTATTGAGTTTTAAGGCGACCAATTTAGGCCGGGATAACATGCAGCTGGAGTCCTTCGTTCTGTATGTACCCAGACAGACCGGCAAGAACACCTTTCTTCGTTTTTCAGGAAAAATAATAAAATAAACAGCTCCTACACATGCCTATGCAATGGGTTACACGACTGCACCGAATCGAACATGCCGGAATGCCGGTATACATTGATCAGGAAAAACCGGACTGGTTTGTTCCTTCTTCTCGCACCGATGAACTGCTCAGGGCCTGTCAAAAACATGGCAATCGGGCTGTGGCTCTGGGTGAGTTCTGTCATCGCCGTAACGAAGAACCGGATCAGGCAGGCCGCGATCTTCGTCGATTAGAGCATCTTCTGAATAGAGAGACACTGCCGCCCTATCTGGGACGCAGGCATCATTTGCGCCTCGGCCCCTTAAAAGAAATCTGGTTTCATCTCACAGATACCTGCAATCTCTCCTGTGTCCATTGCCTTTTTTCCGCCTCTCCGAGCAAAAAAGAAACCATTGAGCGAGAACAGCTGCATGATGCCATTGATCAGGCCACCGCGCTGGGCAGTCATCTTTTTTATTTCACCGGCGGTGAGCCCTTTGTTTATCCTGATTTTTGTCAGACGATCCAATATGTCCTACAACAGGATCCGGCCCATCATGTGGCGGTTTTGACTAATGGTCTGCTGCT
The DNA here is from genome assembly GCA_965603655.1 of uncultured Candidatus Electrothrix sp. Lineage (GTDB taxonomy): Bacteria > Desulfobacterota > Desulfobulbia > Desulfobulbales > Desulfobulbaceae > Electrothrix. Next base: position 779 of record CBFDDU010000040.1, read on the forward strand.
TCAGGAGCATCTTGTCGAACTCATGGAGATGGATCATGAGCGGATTCATCTCCAGGTCAGCCTAGACGGCTTGCAGGAGGAACACGATTTTCTCCGGGGACGGAATACCTACAGCAGGCTCTGCGAAAATCTTCAGTCCGCCGCAGAGGCCGGGCTGGCCTTTACGATTTCGGTTGCTGTAAATAACGATAACGTGGGGCGGCTGGATAAAATTGCCCGCCAAGCCCATGCCCTGGGAGCAGGTGGGCTCCATCTGATGTATCATTTTGTCCGGGGCAAGGGAACAAGCGGCCAGTTTGTCCCGGTGGTCCGCCTGTTCTCTCAGATTGTCAAGACAGCTGCGGTCTGTCGGCAATTGGGGATGAAGATTGACAACCTGGAGGCTATGAAGGCCCAAGTCTTTGCCGTGCCCGGTTCCCGTTTTGATTTGACTAATATGGGCTGGGAATCCCTTGCTGTGGCCCCAGATGGAACGCTTTCTCCTTCTCCGGCCCTGATACGGGTGGAGGAACTTGCCTGCGGTCATCTGGAGCAGGGGCTGGCCGATGTCTGGAAAAACAACCTTATGCTGAAGACGATTCGTTCGGCCAGTCTGGTAGATATCGAGAAACGACAGCGGCGTCCCTTGTCTCTCATTACCGGTGGAGGTGACCCGGATCATTCCTGGGTGACCGCTCATGATTTGGTCGGCCATGATCCCTATATTGACCTGTACGAACAGCTGGCCTTGCAGCTCATTACGGATCAGGCAGCGCAATATCCTGATCAGGGCCTGTTTCGCCTGCGGATGGGCGATGTGCGCCATGATTGCCCGGACACGGAAAATGGCTCTGACGGTTCGGTCAGTCTCACCCATTGTAATTGTCTGATTTCCCTGGCTGAGCATGATGGCCATTCCTCGGTGCGAGAATTTTACAGTGCTGCTGCCCAACAGGCCAACAGAGAAATTGTTAACCCCTTTAACCCGGCTGTGGGTCTGGGTAATTATATTCCTGAAGAGGCGAAAGAAAAATCTTACGGTTGCGGAAGTCCGGTCAAAGATGCTGCACCTCAACAGGGCGAAACCGTGGTGGATCTGGGCTCGGGCAGCGGGGTGGAATGCTTTCTTGCGGCAGCTGAAGTCGGGGCAGCCGGGCAGGTGTACGGCATTGACATGACCGATGCCATGCTGGAGCTCGCCCGCACCTCCAAACAGCCTGTGGTGACGGACCTGGGCTATGATAATATCGAGTTCCGCAAAGGGTATCTGGAGGAAATTCCCCTGGCCGATGCAACTGCGGACGTGGTAATCTCCAACTGTGTGATCAATCTTAGCCCGGATAAGCGCAGAACCTATCTGGAGATCATGCGGATTCTCAAGCCCGGTGGTCGGCTGGTGGTTGCTGATGTGGTCAGCGATGGATCGGTCAGTGCAGCGATCAAAAACAGCACCAAGTATCGGGGCGAGTGCTTGGGCGGGGCCATGCAGCAGGATGATCTTATTGCCATGTTGGAGGATTGCGGATTTTCCTCGGTGTATCTCCATAAACGCTATCCGTACCGAGAGGTTGACGGGCATCGTTTTTATTCCTTGACCTATGAAGCGGGCAAGGCAGAGTTGGTGGGATTGGCAGAGTTGGCGGAACTTGTTAACGAGGAAGAGGACAAGGTTCGTTGTCTTTTTCGAGGACCTGAGCCTATGTTAGAAACATCGACGGGCCAGCACCTGGAGCGCGGGCGCATCACGGAACTCCCCCGTTGGGAAGCAGAGCAGCTCGGCGATCAGGTCTTTCTTCTTGATGAGGAAGGGGCAGTGGTTAATATTGCGCAAGAGGCCTGCTGTTGCGGCCTGCCTCCGGAAGGGGCTGGACAAAACGATTCAACCGGACCGGGAAGAGGCCCCCTTAGCCGCCATCTCAGCGGTTGCATAGTCTGCGGAGAGGAGCTGATCTATCAAAGCAACGGTGGTACAGAGGCAAGCTGCTCTTTCTGCGGTTGCAAGTCTGTCACCCCTTGTGCCTGCATTGCCGGCCATTATGTCTGCGACAGCTGCCACCAGCAGGAAGGGCTTGCGGTCGTCCGATCGGTGTGCCTAAACAGCTCGGAAAAGGATATGATGGCCCTTATGAGCTGTATTCGCAGCCATCCTGCTGTCCCGATGCACGGGCCGGAACATCATGCGCTGGTGCCCGGTGTGATTTTGGCCGCCTATCGCAATAACGGCGGGGTGATCAGTCGAGATATTATTGCCACCGGGATTGATCGGGGCAGTAAGGTGCCCGGAGGAGTCTGCGGGTTTTGGGGCTGCTGCGGTGCGGCTGTCGGTGTGGGTATTGCCGCCTCGTTAATTCTGGAGGCAACCCCGTTGAAAGCGGATGAGCGTCAGAGCTCCTTGGCCTTTACCGCTCAGATCCTGACCGAGATTGCCCGAATGAACGGGGGCCGATGCTGTCAGCGTGATTCTTGGCTGGCCCTGACCCATGTCTCCCGGCTCTCTGAGGAGTTTTTAGGGATCGCTCTGCCAGCAGAGGCTGTCCTTCACTGTAACCAGTACGAGCAGAACCAGGAGTGCATACGCAACCGCTGCCCGCTCTGGGAGGAGCGGGAGTGGAAAGAAGGAGACTGGAGAGGAGGCTCGCTCAAGAAGGGCACCGGACCGATCCTTCCTTATCCCTTTTCAACATAAATTGTCATCCCATCCCCTTCCTCGGCATGCAGGATGACATCACCGGCCTCAGCTGCTACCTGATCATGGCCTCGGATTCCACCGGAAGGGGCAAAGGTCACCGTCACCTTTTTGCCGGTGGAAAGGCGCTCAATGGTGATGAGTTTTTCTTTAATGGTCGTGTCCAGTTCAAGAAATTCTTTACCTGTGTAGCCCTGCATAAAGTAATCGTAGACCAGGGAGGTACAGAGCGCTGCACCGTGGGTGATTTTAAAATCGCCCTTTACCGGTGTAGTCGCCTCGTAGAGCAGCGGTAGGGCAACCTCCAGCGCCTTGTAGGCCCGTGCTGAGCCGGGGCAGAGGTAACCGTCCGCCTGGATCAGATCGGTAAAGCTGTATTCCTGGCTTGTTCCCCCATCCTGCACAACGATAGCTGGCAGGGTCTTCTGCCATTCTGTGGGCTCCCATCCCCAGATTGTTCCGCCGGATCGACGCATTTTTTCCTGCATCATCTTGCGCATTTTAAATCGAAACATATACTCGCTTTCCTGTTCTCCGACAGGGGCGGTCATTCGGGCCTTTGCCGCTATGTTTTTCATCATATGGGCCTGAATCATCTCCTGCCGCTGCTGTTTCGCAGGCGCAAGGCTGTCTTGAGCATGGACCCGAGCAAGGGGCGAGAAAAGAAAAACAGCGCAGGCGATAATGTGATAAAAATGTTTGTTCATGGCGAGGGGGTGGATGAGGTTGATTCAGATTGGTGGTTGATTTTCCAGTTTATCCGCACATCGGCGGCTGAGCGATTTCAGATAAAGGTACTCTGCTGTGGCGGTTTTGGCAAGCAGGGCTTGCAGGCTGTGCAGGGCAGGGACAAGGTATTGCCGGAAAAAGGGTTTGTCCCGTTGCTGACTGAGGAAGGCAAAGGCCCCCAGGATCTGGAGATTGCGTTGCAGGGCCAGGAGGATATATTCTTGCCGGAATTGGTCGCGGTCGTAGGGGAGCAGCGCGGTCAGGGCGTCGAGATACTGTTCCAGTAGCTCGTTTTGAATATGATTGGGCAGGGCAGCGTAGGGATCGATAAGCAGGGAGGCGAGATCGTAGGCCAAGGGGCCTGGGCGGCCAGCCTGGTAGTCGATGAAGCGGACCCGCTCCTGCTGGACCATGATGTTGCGGCTTTGGAAATCCCGGTGGAGAAAGAAGGTGGCCTCAGCTTGGGAGGACTTGTCCGCCAGTGCGTTAAAATCATGCGCTATTTTTTCTTCGTCAATCTCCAGCTGGAGAAAATCGCGGCACAGGGCTTGGAGGAAATAGCCGGATTCCCGCTCTAACATCAGAGCGCGGTCGTAGCGGGGCGTGTCCCAACACCAGGCCGGTTTGAATCCATCACGGCCTCGTACCTGCATCCGGGCGAGTTCGCTCACGGTTTGCCGATAGAGTTGGATGACCTGTTCTGCGTCAATCCCCTTTTCCTGCACCAGATCATGCAGCCGTTGGTCTCCCAGATCCTCACAGACCAGCAGGCCGCTCTGCTCCTCAAAACCGTACAGCTCCGGGACCGGCGCACCAGCGTCAAAGAGGTGTCTCCCGATATGCCAACCGGATCGCGCCTCGTGCAGACCGGCAGCATCATCGGCGGGCGGGGCCACAGCCACGGCTGTTCTGCCGTCCTCATGCTCAAGCTGGCAAAAACGGCGGAGGGAGCCGTCCGGGGTTAGAGGGGTGGGGTGGACCTTGTCCTGCGGCCAGTCGTTGCCCGCATTACCTGAGGTGCTGAGGAGTCGGCAGGCTTGTTTTATGAAGTTTTTGTCCATGAGGGTCTGTTGTTACGGGATAAAAATAAATCCGTCCCCTTTTTGTTGTTTTATGGGAAGAGTGTGGGTAGTGACTCCTCCTTAATGATCTGTTGCGTTGGCTCCTCTATTCGCCCTCACGTTCTTGTTCAGCAATCTCAAATAAAACATCAAACAAAGTCGGCTCACAACTCCCGATGATTTTCTCTCTATTATGTTTATGGTGAGGATGAGTCGTTATCTCGGGATGATGTGGTGCATTGTCGTATCGGAAGAGACAGGTGTTCTGCTGGTCCATATACTGATAGCGATATTTTATCTTTGCCGATCTGTCTGTGTCTTTGAGTTCCATAAATTCAAGACGGCACCCGGAGTCAAAATGGACAGAGCCGCTGATATATCCCTGTTTGGCGTTATACTGTTTTTTCTTGAGAGCGGAGCTGCGGATATTTGGAAATCCTTGAAGGATGTGTTCAACGTCCCGGAAGTAGGCGTCAATCATGCGAGTTCCCGCAGCCTCTCTTCATTATTACGCAGCATTTCGTAAAGACCAGCCCAGAGCATTGTATCTTCGCTGTCATCAGTCTGTCCTTGTTCGTACAGGTGGTAGAATTTTTCGCTTGGCTGTTTATATTTTTCTTCAAAGCCTTTTAAATCAAGCCGGATGTTGAGCAAACTTTTTTGGAGCTCAGCTATCTGGTAGGCAATGATGTTTTGCGCAAAGGTTTCTTCGTTTTGCATATGCGCCAGAATTGTTTTCAGGCGTTGTTCCGTTTTCGGGTCGACTTGTAGTTGCAGATTAAACATGAGCTCGTATTATTTTGAGTTTTGAGGATATAATTCATATAGTTCAGGGTATCCTTCGGGAGACGCCTTGTCAAGATGTCTGTGCGACAAGCCGGATAGATAGTAGTGCCCGGTCCGTACTCGGGGTAACACCCCGAGTATAACGGTTGTCCAAGTTACCCAGAGTGTTATCCTGGGCTGATATATATAGCCCTTTCAGGACATTGTTTTCGGAGGATTGGTGCTGGAAAAGGCGAGAAGAATGCGTCAGTACATATGATGATTATCGCCACTCACGTAAGAATATGATACCGTTGTTCCATGTACCCTACAAGAGATATTTTGCAGGGTTGCCCTGGGTGTTACCCTTTGCCGATATATATAGCCCTTTCAGGGTATTGAAAACGATTACAGGAGGAAAAGAATGGGGCCGGAGCTATTAATCTTTGTCAAATCATCCTGGATAAAGCCTCTGTGGAAGCAGCTCGGGCGGATAACAGGCGAGCGGAAGAAAGAGCTTGATCGCCTGCGGGACGAGTTTGTTGATCCGGAGCAGCTTCGGGGTCTGTACATCGAACCCTATCTCCAGGATCGTAATCCGGCGGATGGTCATCAGGATGACTTGGTGTCAGCGGCCCAGCAGCTCGCTTTTGAGCGGATCAACGGTTTTTTTCGCGGCAATCTTCCTCTGGAAAAGGACGGTCGCCACCAGATGTTCATTCTCTCCGATGCCGGGATGGGCAAGACCTCGCTGCTGCTCATGCTCAAGCTCACGCACCTGACTGGTTTTTGGCCGACAAGGATGAACTGTGCGCTGTTCAAGCTGGGTGACGATACCCTGGAGCGGGTGCGCGACCTGCCGAATAAGGGCGAAACCGTGCTCCTGCTTGATGCTTTGGATGAAGATCCCAAGGCATGGAAGCGGATTCGGGAGCGCCTGTTGGAGCTTTTGCAGGCCAGTGAGGATTTTCGCCGAGTGATCATCTCCAGCCGGACCCAGTTTTTCCCGGAAATGGAGCCAGACAGGCTTGGTCGCCCGGAGATTAAGGTGCTGGCCGGGTATCATTGCCCGGTGCTCTATCTTTCCCCTTTTACGGACGAGCAGATTGAGGATTTTATCGGGCGGAAGCTGCCGTTGCGTTGGTATCATTATCCTTGCTTCCAGAGCGGGCGAATCAACAAAGAGCGGGAAAAGGCCGACTGCCTGTTGGAGCATATGCAGGATCTGCGGATGCGGCCTATGCTCTTGCAGCATATTGACAAACTCCTTGCTGCGGAGTGCGAGCGAGATTGGAATGCCTACACGGTCTACGAGGCCTTGGTTGATGAGTGGTTGGACCGGGAGGTGCGCAAATTGCCGAAGGAGGCCGGATGGCGGACACCAGAGCGTAAGGAGCTCTTCCTGGCCTGCCTACGTGTTACGGAGCGGATGCAGCGGCAGGGAACCCGGATTATCTCGGAGGAGGAACTGGAACAGCTGGTCCGCGAGGACGGGAATATTGCTTGGTTGGAGAAGTTTGAACTGGGCGGGCGTTCCCTGCTGAATCGCAATTCTGACCGAGCTTTTCGCTTCAGTCATTATACGATTCAGGAGTTTTTGTTGGCTTGGGGCGTGGTGAACGATCAGCTGGTTGGGCAGGAACCGCTGCGGGCCACAGATCAACTGGCGCGGTTTGTTGATCTTGCTGATGGAGTATCTCGTCATGCTGAACAGCTTGATTTGAGTAACATTGATCCGAAGGGTTATGTGGAGAGATATAATTCGCCCTGGCCTGTACAGGATAAATTACTGAGTGGCGGGGTGGGGTCGAAAATGATGCTCCTGCCCGGTAGTCGTTTTCGGATGGGGGATATTGAGGGGAAGGGAAATAAGGATGAACGACCGGTTCATAAGGTGGAGCTGGACAGCTTTGCCATTGGTTGCAATTCGGTAACTTTTGCCGAGTATGATGCCTTTTGTGATGCCACAGGTCGAGAAAAGGCAGATGATAAGGGGTGGGGTAGAGGGCAACGACCGGTGATTAATGTCAGTTGGCAGGATGCAACGGAGTATTGTAAATGGTTGAGCCGGGAGATCGGGCTGACCTGGTTCCGCAAAATTATCGCCTGCCTACTGAGGCGGAGTGGGAATACGCCTGTCGAGCAGGCAGTGAATCAGTCTGGTGTTTCGGAGATGATGAGAAGTCGCTGGGCGAGTACGCTTGGTACGAAAAGAATTCCGGAAAGAAAACGCACCCGGTCGGGGCAAAAAAGGCCAATGCTTGGGGACTCCATGATATGCACGGCAATGTCTGGGAGTGGTGTCAGGATTGGTATGGCAACGAATACTACGGAGAATGTCAGAAGCAAGGTGTGGTGAGAAATCCCCAGGGGCCTTCATCCGGCGAGGATCGTGTCTTTCGTGGCGGCTCGTGGGACGGCAGGGCGCGGCTCTGTCGTTCCGCCTACCGGCTCAGGGACGAGCCTGACTACCGCTTCGACTACCTTGGCTTTCGCTGTGTCCGAGTTCAGGTGTGAGCCAAGTCAAGTAGCCGGAGGCTGGGAGCAACGGCGGCGCAGCAAGGTTGCTTGTCCGTCGCGGAGCAGGACAGCACCGCAGCAAGCTCGACGTTGCACCATACCCCAACGGGGTTAGATATAACCAGCTCGGGGTAACACCCCGAGCAATCCTCCTGCAAAACCGAAATAACCTATGGAGCCGAAAGCCCATTCAGGGTACAATTAAAGATAATCTTTTTTAAGGGAGGGGAAGACCGTTTGCCGTACGCTGGACAGGAACCGCAACCGCTTTTAAAGCCCGTGTAGGCAAGCACCTTAAAATTACTTTAACCTGTTACCGCAAAAAGAAAATTATGGGATCGGGACCGGACTCATTATCCTTTGTCAATATCGAGTGGATGAAGCAGCTGTACAGGCAGCTCAATCAGCTCACCGACGAGAGGGCACAGGAACTGGACCGGTTAGGGGATGATTTCGTCGATCCTCTGGAGCTGACCCGGTTTTATGTTGAGCCCTGTCTTCAGGCCTGTCGACCGCTCCCCCCCCGCAACGGCGTCATTTTCCCTGACCCCTGTCAGCCCGCCTTTTCCCTGCTCAATAATTTTTTCGCTGGCGGAGTTCCCGCCAAACGGGACGGCAGCCATCAGTTGATTCTGCTCGGAGAGCCGGGCTCAGGCAAAAGTTCCCTTCTCCTTATACTCAGGCTGATGCATCTGGCCGAGTTCTGGCCTCAGGGATATCATTGCCAGCTGCTCAAGCTGGATGAGCATACCTTGGATCAGATCGCGGCAGTGGATAATAAGGCAAAAACAGTCCTGCTGCTTGATGCCCTGAACGAGGATAAACAGGCCCGTACCCGACCCCTTGAGCGTCTGCTCCCCCTGTTACGGGCCGGGGAGCCTTTTTACCGGGTGATTATTACCTGTCGCAGTCATTTTTTTCCCGCAATGACCCCTGGCAGCACGGGCCGACTGCGGATCAGGGCCCTGTCCGGCTATAATTGTCCTATCCTTTATCTGGCCCCTTTTGCTGCGCATCAGGTCAGCCGGATTCTGCATAAACGACTTGTCCGCAATACAGAGAATTATATCGGGTTTCAGCGTTTCGGGGTGGATCGGCAGAAAAAAAAGGCTGCTCAGCTTCTTGTCGGGCTGGGTGAGCTGGGAGGGCGACCTCTTATTCTTCAACATATCAGGAGCCTGTTGAAGATCGAGGGGCATCGAATTCGGGATGCCTATACGATCTATGAATCCCTGATACAGTATTGGTTGGAGCAGCAGGCAGACGTTTTGAAAGAGAGAGGGTGCCGCTGTCCGCCTAAGCGACCCGAGCTTTTTAATGGCTATGTTCGGCTTGCCTGCCAGATGGAAAAGCAGGGGACAAGAGAGGTAGGAGAGAAAGAGTTACAAGAGCTCTTCTGCGAAAAAGCCGAGATCTGTCGATTTGCCCATTGTTGTCCTGAACCGGCTCTTCTGAGGATGACCACGAAACATACCTACCGGTTCACCCATACCACCTATCGGGAATTTCTCCTTGTCCATGCCCTTGTCTATAATAATAGGCCTTTTTCAGCCCCCTTGCGTGCCACGGATCAGATGGTCCGTTTTCTTGATTTGGTCCAGGGGATCACGGAGTCTGTGAGCCGCCTGAATCTTGCTGAATTTAACCCCTTTCGCTACGCTGAGACCTACAGAACCATGTTCTCTTGGCAGGATCGGTTGGGGCGGGTACGGAACAGGGTTGTGAGAGGCCCAGAAATGATTATGTTGCCTGGCGGGCGTTTTAAGATGGGCGATATTCAGGGGGACGGCGCTGCTGATTCCCGACCTGTGCATGAGGTGGAGCTGGATAATTTTGCCTTGAGCAGCTATCCGATCACCTTTGAGGAATACGATCTTTACTGTATAGCTACAGGCAATCGTAAACCATCAGATAACGGGTGGGGCAGGGGACGACGACCCGTGGTGGATGTCAGCTGGCAGGATGCCAATAATTACTGTGATTGGTTGAGCATGGTCACCGGTCGACCCTACCGCCTTCCCACAGAGGCTGAGTGGGAATATGGTTGTCGGGCCAGCACGGACACGGTCTTTTTTTTCGGGAATGATGCCCGTTTTCTCCATGAGTATGCTTGGTATGCTGAGAATGCCGGAAATACAACTCATCCGGTTGGCCAGAAAAAGGCCAATTCCTGGGGGCTGTATGATCTGTACGGTAATGTTTGGGAATGGTGCGCTGATAGCTATAAAAAAGATTATTATACGGCATTGCCGATGAATAACCCTTCAGGCGCCGAACAGGGGGGCGTCGGAAGGGTTTTGCGGGGCGGGTCCTGGGACAGTGGCGAGCGGTTTGTCCGCTCTTCCTTTCGCTTTCGCCTCTCGCCAGGACTACGGATTATTCGGGTAGGCTTCCGGGTTGCTCAGGGGTATCAGGAGTAGCTGAAAGCTTTGGGCGTTCATTGGGTATGGTCTGCTCCACCCTAAACATCTCCCCTCCTTTTTTGAGATAATCGGAATTAAAATTCAAGCTCCGGGGAGAGACCTGCATCTTCTCGGATTTTCAGCCACTGTTCCTGCGTGCGTGCTGCCTCTTCTCCATCCATCTTATAGAGAATTTCAAAATAATCCTGTTTGAATTTATCTTGGCGTACCGTATCAGCCGGTTTTCCACGGACAGTATAGACTGTTTGTAAAGCCTGATGGTCGAATGCCCGCCACTGCTGCTCATCTTTCAGGGAGACAAAGGTATGCCCTTCAAGGGCTGCTATGAGTTTTTTGCTGTCAAAGGTGCCGGCCCGCTCAACGGCCTCTTTATACTGATATAATATAGTGTATGCGGAGGCGGCAGAAGTGGACGGATAAGAGTTGTATATTGAGGAAAATTTCTCAACAAAATTTTTACCTTGCGGATAGTCGTATTTGTAAGGGACGTTCCAGGCCCACGGGAGGGCACCGATAACTCCCTCCATTGCTTCGGCACCGGCTTCCTTGGCCATGCCCAGTGTAAGATTGGGAACAACGACGAGTTTGAATTGATCTTTCATGTCGAGTTCCTGCAGCATGGTCAGTGCCCGTGACATATCTTTGCCAAATAAGACAAGGACAAGGACAGCTGGTTTCACAGCTTTTGCCCATGTCAGAGCAGTGGAAATATCTTTATAGGTGGCTCCGGGGAAAGGTACATAATGACGTCGATGCCTTCTTGTATCAGTTGTCAGGCTGAAGGTTCGAATGGATTCTTCGGTTGTCTTGCCCCAGGTGTAATCTGCTGTAATGTAAAAATATTTTATTCCCTGGAGTTTCATGTCTACTAAATATTGGCCGAGAGCTTTGGCGCCCATATAGGCATTATAACATTCCCTGAACATATATTTATGACCTTCCGTATCGGTGGTGCTGTTGGAATAGGTCAACGTGCCGAAATATAATTTGCCTCTTGATTTGGCGGCCTTGCCACCGGCTATGGCCACCGCGCTTGAAGAGCCGCCGAAAATCATCTCGCAATTTTCCTTGTCGATCAGCTCCAGCACATTTTTGGTGGATACATCAGGCTTGGATTGGGTATCTCTGGTGACGAGTTCGACAGTACGTCCGAGAATTCCTCCTTGGTCGTTGATTTCTTCAAGAGCCATGTGAGCCGCATCAAACTGGGCTTTCCCCTGAATAGAATATGGCCCAGTTTGGGGATAATTAAGACCTATTTTGACAGATTCGGCATGTCCGAGACCCAGTGCCCCAAATACCAGCATGCCGATAACGCATAACATTTTTTTACAGTTATTCATTCTTGTCTGATCCAATTTTTTTTATCTGGTTTAACAGCAGGAGCGGTGCAGGAGCATCTGAAAGGAAGGTCAGGCGATCTTTGGCGAAAGCTGTTCGCACCGACTTTTATCCGCTCATAATAAACATAGCTAAAATAAAAAGTAAACAGAAATGTAATATTTTAGGGTGAAAAGATGCCTGTACAGATGGATCTGTACAGGTGCAGGGCAGAAAGGGAGTGCGCAGTGAAGGAAAAACCCTACGCCGTAAACATCTTCCTTACTTCCTTAAGATAATCGGAATTACAGATCACGATAGCCCGGTTGCCTTCCTGGACATGGGTTGAGCCCACCGCTGTATGCCAGGAGCCGTCGCGGAAGACAGAGCCGATAATGATATGGCCGGTAAAGGCGGAGTCCAGGGCAGCCAGGGGCTTGCGGGTGATGGGAGAGCCGGGAGCAGCGATCAGGTCAACCACCTCTGCATCAAATCCGTGCATATGCATCACGGAAAGCAGTTCACTGCGGCTGATATAGGTGAGGATCTCATTGCCAGCCAGGATTTTTTTATTGAGGACAATATCGGAACCACTGGTGGAGGCCAGGACCATATAATCTGTATTATTGACCATGCAGATGGTTTTCTTCAGATTGCGGAGGGAGGTTTCTGTTTCCATATCCATGAGCTGTTTTGCCAGCAGGCAGCTCATAATATTGGTTTCGTTCTGGCCGGTGGTGGCGATAAAGGTGTCCATGTCCGGTAGACCAGCCTCTTCCAAGGCGTGTTTGTCTGACCCGTCTCCATGGAGGATCTCAGTATAGGGGAGCGCGGAAGAGAGTTCTGTGGCCCGTTGTTCATCCTGTTCAATCAAGCGGACATGAATATCTTTACCGAGTAATTCGGCAAGTCGGCTGCCGACCAGTCCTCCGCCGAGAATCATGATCCGGTTTCTCCGCTGCTGCTGAAGACCAGTCAGTTCAATGAGCCGAGGAAGATCGTCTTTATTGGCCATGATCAGGATCTGGTCATGGGGTAAAATCTCGTGTTGACCTCCGGGGATGATAGTGGTGATCCCTCGTGATATGGCAACAACGCGAAAGGAAAATTCGTTATAGGCCTTTGCTATGTCAATCAGGGTTTTATTGGCGAGCGGCGAGTCGTCACGGATGCGGGCCGCCAGTACCTGCATCTGGCCTAAGGCGATATCGATGATTTCATCACCTGAGGTCCGTTTGATCAGGCGGGCAATCTCCTGGGCCGCCAACTCTTCGGGATGGATAAACAGGTCGATTTTTAAATCCTCGCCCTGAAGAACAGCCTCGTTATGGCCGAAGTCTAACGAGCGAACTCTGGCTATTTTGCAGGCAATACCGAATTTATCAGCAATCATGGAGGTCATCATGTTGACGGCATCGTTGTCGGTTACCGCGATCATATAGTCCATCTGATCAGCAGCGGCTTCCTGCCAGCAGGCAATACTCATGGCGCTTCCGTTGATAATTCGGGCATCCAAATTGTCATCAGCATAGCGTACCAGATCCGGGTTCGCTTCAATGGCAGTGACCGAGTAATCTTCATCCAGCAGCCTTTTTGCCAGATAATAACCGATTCCTCCCAGTCCGAGAATGAGAAAGTTTTTTGATTCTTTCGAGTTTTTCTTGAGCTTTTTTAGTGCATTCAGCATGGTAAAGAGAGATCAGAGAGAGGGTTCGAGATTGAGGATTTGTTGCCGGAGCGGCTCTGCTGGGCCTTTTGTATCAGAATGTTGTTGCCGGATAATTTTCATGCTTTTGCTGTTCCGGCGGGAAATGATTTGACAGCAGAGGGGCCTGTGATTAAAATACCCTCTTTTTGGAAATAAATGGCCGGCTTTCATTTATCTCTGTTTTGTCCGTCGATACTGTAGAAATTTGTTCTGCTGTATTGTTATTTTTTTAATTGTCATGTCCTGAATACCGGACAGATGAGTATAAGTAAAGAGAAAACATAGATAAAATTCCGGTTTAACTGGTTTACAACAAGAGTGATAAAGGAATTATACCATGAGCAAGAGAACATTTCAGCCCAGTAATCTGAAGCGTAAACGTAGTCACGGATTTCGGGTACGTATGAAGACCGCTTCAGGGCAGGCCATCATTAAACGTCGCCGGGCCAAAGGACGGAAGCGCCTTTCAGCGTAACTTGCCTGATTCGTATGCAACGGTCCGGGCAGCGGAACTCTGAACGCCTCAGAAAAACCGGGGAGTTCAACAGAGTGTATCGAAACGGTGCGCGCTTGTACGGAAAAGGTTTTACCCTTGTATATCTGCGCGATGAGCAAGCTGACAACCGCCTCTCCGGGAGCCGGTTAGGCATCTCTGTACCGCGTAAGGTCGGTAATGCCGTGCAGCGTAACAGGATCAAACGGATTATTCGTGAAGCTTTTCGTCTGCACTGGGAAGTCTTCCCGCGATGCAGTGATATTGTTTTCGCTGTGCGTCCGGGCTTCCCCTTAACCGGGATGCAGGCTGTTCGCGATGCGGTTGCCGTACTTGTACTGGCCGGATCCGGAGGCATGAAGTGATGTGCGGTCGAGCGCACGGACATTCTGGACATTACGGGCAACCGGATCCTCTGGAAGAGTCTCCGGGGGAATCCGACAAGATTCGACCGAAAAAAAAGAAAGGTATTGCGGCGATGGTTCTCCTGCTGCTGATTAAAGGATATCGCTATGGTATCTCGCCGCTCTTTCCCCCCAGCTGCCGATATGTGCCGACCTGCTCGCAATATGCTGTTGAGGCCATTGCCCGATACGGCGCTCTGCGCGGGGGCTGGCTTTCCCTGTGTCGTCTTCTGCGTTGTCATCCCTTTGCCGCTGGCGGCTATGATCCGGTTAAGTAGTTTCTTGTACGCACCGTTCTCAAAAGTTTCCCCTCCCGGAGACCCCACCAATTCAAGGAAAAGATTTTCATGGACATGCAACGGGCCTTTCTGGCCATAATTATTTCATTTGCTATCCTTATAGGGTATCAATATTATTTTGTGCCCACTCCCCTCCCAATGGCTCCGGGGCAGGTTGAGCAAATGGGGGGCGCAACAACCGATACTTCGGTACAACATGGTGGGGGCGTAGTTGCACCATCGGCCCTGCCGAAGACGTCCGCTCAGACTGGCCAAACAGGGCCGGTTGGACAACCTGTGGTAATGCATCCTGTTGCTGTGGATCCGAATGCCCGTGAGATTACAGTTGATACCCCTTTGTATACGGCGATTTTCTTCGAACAGGGTGGTGGTCTGAAGAGCTTTGTTTTGAAGAAATATCGGACGGCAAAAGAGGACGATGCGCCGTCTATGGAGATGGTCACCACCACGGATCCGGCAGAACTGCCCATGCTTTTTTCCCTTGATAACGGTGCTGGGGCAGAACTCCCTTTTTTTAAAGCAGTGGCGACTTCGGTCCATGTTAAAGTGGGGGGGACGGGTGAGCTGTCCATGACCGCAGTGCAGGCGGACGGGATACGGATTGAACGGTATCTCACCTTTACCTCCAATACCTATCTCATAGACAGCAGATATGTGCTGAGCAATACCGGTGCTGTCCCCTTACAGATAAGCCCGGCTTTGGTCATGACCAATGGTCCTTTTGCCTTTGGGGCGGCTGGCGGGGGCTACCTGTCAGGCGGGGCTACCGGGATGTTCAGCGGGCCTGCTGCCTACGTGAACGGCAAGCTGGAAGAAGTCAAAGTAAAAAAATTGGCGGACGGTCCTTTTATGCTGCAAGGTGCAGTCCGGTGGGCTGCCCATGTGGACAATTATTTTATGTGCGCCCTGATTCCCAGCGAAGGAAGCACGGGTACTTTCAGCGCGGTCGGGGAAGATAAGGTTCGTACGGTCTTGACCGGCGGTCTTCTGAAGATGGCTCCGGGTGAAACCAAGGAATTTCGCTATGAGGGCTTTTTTGGGCCCAAAAAATTGACCTATTTACAGGAAACTGGCTATGATCTTGCTGAGGCGATTAACTTCGGCTGGTTTGATATTCTGGCCAAGCCCATGCTGTATCTGCTCAACTTCTTTTATTCTGTTCTGGGGAACTACGGTATCGCTATCATTCTTCTGACCTGTTTGATTAAGGGCTCCTTCTGGCCGATTACCCAAAAGGGCATGAAGTCCATGAAGAATATGCAGAAGTTGCAACCTAAGGTTACAAAACTTCGGGAGAAGTATAAAGAAGATCCGGTCAAGATGAATCAGGAGATGATGGCCTTGTATAAGACCTATAAGGTCAATCCTGTGGGCGGCTGTCTCCCTATGTTGATTCAAATTCCTTTCTTCTTTGCCTTGTACCGGGTTCTCATGGCGGCTATTGAGCTCCGTCATGCTCCATTCATGCTCTGGATCAATGATTTATCCGCGCCGGATCGTTTAATGATTGGTTTTGATATTCCGGTGCTGCACGGAATTCCAGTGTTGACCGTTTTGATGGGCGCGTCTATGTATTTTCAACAGAAGATGACACCGACAACGGCAGATCCAACCCAGGCCAAGGTCATGCAATTTCTGCCGATTATTTTTACAGTGATGTTTGTTAATTTTGCATCCGGGTTGGTTCTGTATTGGTTTGTTAACAACCTGCTCTCTATTCTTCAGCAGCAGCTTATCAATCGGCAGACAGGCAGAGGAGCTGCAACTGCCTGAGAGAATATTATATTTCACTCCCATATCCCCGCAAATCGGGATAACAGCAAATGAGGTTGGCGGGTGACTTGGTCGGGTTTCCCGACCATCTTTATATAAGAGGAACCGTTTACATGGTAAAAGGAAAAGATTTTTACGGCGGCACCGTCACCGATGCCATTGCCGAAGCTTGTCAAAAACTCTCGACTTCACAGCAAGGTCTGGATATTGAAATCCTAGAGACCGGGTCGTCGGGAATTTTCGGGTTATGTCGAAAGAAAGCGCATATCCGAGTAACAAAGAAAGAAGGGGAAGGCTGTTCTGCCCAAGGGCGGGGCGAGACGGAAGAAATCGCTCAACGTGGCAAAAAAACTGAGGTTGAGAAAAAAGCAGTAGTCCCTGAAAACGGTGACGCTGATACAGCAGAAAAGGTCGGAGAAGGGGCGGCGGAACAGCCTGAAATATCCAGCGAATCTGCCCGGAAAAACAGCGGGCGGAAAAGCGGGAAAAAAGCAGCTCCGAAAACTGCACAACGAACTGCACGACGATCTGATCGACGTACAGAGGCGGAGCTGCCCCCGCCGGAACCCCCTTCTGATGAGGTGATGGCGGAAATCCAGGATGATATCAACACTATGCTCAATATTATGGGCTTTCCGTCAACAGTGACGGTTACCCTGAAGAACCATACTGTTGCCTGTCATATCAGCGACGAATACGAGGAAGAGCTTGTTGGCAGAGAGGGCAGGACCTTGGATAGCCTGCAATACCTGCTGCGCAAAATCACATCAAGGCGTCTGCCGGACCGGATTATGCTCTCCCTTGACGTAGGCACGTACCGGGAACGGCGGGCTGAGGAGCTGAAAGAGCTGGCTTTGGAGCTTGCCACCCGGGTCAGGGAAGAAGGGAAAACCCAGGCTATTCCGGCGTTGAATCCCTCGGAGCGGCGGGTCGTGCATATGGTCTTGCAGGATGATAACACCATCCGTAGCCGTTCAGTAGGAGCAGGTTTGTTTAAGAAAGTCTTGATCTATAAGCCGGGCAGAAGAAAACCCTCTTCGCGTAAGGGAAAAAAAGGACCACAGACTGACAGTGCTTCCGATAATAGCTAATGATAGCCCTGATGCTACTATAGCCGCCATTGCCACAGCTCCGGGTATCGGCGGCATCGGTGTTATTCGTATCAGCGGTGCGGATGCCGCTGTTGTTCTGCGCAGGCTTTTTGAGCCCCATAGACCGGAGAGCCTGCATCCTGACGGTTCCTTTTCAAGTCACAGGCTTTGCTACGGCACGATACGGGATCGGCACGGGGCTGTGCTTGACGAGGTCATGGCCGTTTTTATGCGGGCTCCGCATACCTATACCAGGGAAGATGTGGCAGAAATACAGTGCCACGGCAGTTATTTGGTGCTTCAGGCAATTTTGGCTGAGATTCTTGCTGTCGGAGCTCGGGCTGCTGAGCCTGGTGAATTCACCAAGCGGGCCTTTCTTGCCGGTCGTATTGATTTGACGCAGGCCGAGGCAGTTATTGACCTTCTTCAGGCCCAAAGTATGGGCGGGGTTGAATTGGCTGTGGGCCAGCTGCGGGGTGAACTGTACGAGCGCATTGCCGTCATTCGGGATGCGCTTGTCGAGGTCTTGGCGATCGTTGAGCTAGCCCTTGACTTTCCTGATGATGAAACGGATATCCTTGTTGCTGATCAGCTCCTCGGACAAGTACAGGAGCAGGTCGAACAACCCCTTCAGCTCCTGCTCGCCTTGGCGGATCAGGGCAGGGTGATTCGCGAGGGAGTAAAGGCGGTTATTGCGGGACGTCCCAATGTGGGGAAATCAAGTCTGCTGAACCAGCTGCTTCAGGAAGAACGTGCCTTGGTTACCGAGATTCCCGGCACAACACGGGATACCATTGAGGAGCTTATTTCTGTGCATGGAATTCCTGTCCATCTTGTTGATACCGCCGGTATTCGGGACCATGAGGATGCGGTCGAGGAGCTGGGAATTGAGCGGGCTCGTCAGAAAATGCGGGAAGCGGATCTGGTTCTCTTTGTTGTTGATGCCAGCCAGGGGCTGAGTGCAATTGACCGAAGTCTATACGCCTCGCTGGATGATCGCAAGAGGATCGTGATCCTGAATAAGATGGATAAGATAGATATCGCGGATGAAAATGCGAATGAGGGTGCGGATGAAAGCCCGTTGCAGGAATTGAGCAGCTTTTTCGGTGTAGTCCCGCAGGTCCGGACAGCAGCAAAAAAAGGTGTCGGGATCGCGCGATTGCGGGAAACGCTCTATCAGACCATAATCGGTGAGCAGGAGGAGATGAGCGAGCGGATTTCCTATGCGCCGAATCTTCGTCATAAAATGATTCTAGAAAAGACGCTGGCCGCTTGTTCCCAAGTCAAGGAAACCCTGTTGGTCGGAGCTCCTGCTGACCTGTTGGCCATTGATCTGCGGGTAGCCTTAGACCATCTTGCTGATATTGTCGGATTGACCACGCCAGATGATGTTCTTGATGTCCTTTTCAGTCGGTTTTGTCTCGGGAAATAACCTGAGCAGGTTTACTTTGAGGTATCGTATTCAGAGTGAAATAGAGTAAAAAAAATTGAACTTGCCCGGGGTAGGATGCGCTTTTTTGCTTGACATTCATACCTGACACATTGTAGTAAGTATTATGTGCTTCTGTATAAGCGTAAAGTTCACCGCTTTGTAATTATACAGGAAAATGGGTTGGATTTTGAGATAAAACCATAAGTTTTTGGAGGAGAAATTATGGAGATCAGATTAAATGGAGAATCTCGTTTTATCGATCAGATAACGAAGATGAGCGTTGCCGGTCTGCTTGAAATGGAACAGGTGACATCCCCTGAAATGGTAGCAGTGCAGCTAAACGGTGAGATCGTTGATCGTGGCACCTACCATAATACCATGATTGTGGACAGGAACGAGGTTGATTTTCTCTATTTTATGGCAGGTGGTTGAAAAGCGCAACTGTCGAAAATGGGTGAGTGACGACGGCGGACCAGCAAGTTTGGTCAAAATGATTGTTGAATCCGCAGAGAGCAGGAGTTTTTTCTCAGCCTTTACGGGATGCGTGAATGTAGGCTGTTCAGCATCCCTTTTAATAATAACTCTCCGCTTGGGGCGGGGGGTTATATTTTTTTACAATGATAAATGCTTGAATTGACAGAAGAACAGCTGGATCGTTACAGCCGCCATATTATTCTTCAGGACGTAGGCCCAGAGGGGCAGGCTAAACTCATGGAGGCTAAAGTACTGGTTGTCGGTGCTGGCGGGTTGGGTTCTCCGATTGCTCTTTATCTTGCCGCAGCTGGAGTGGGTACCATAGGTATTGTCGATGCAGATGTGGTCGAGATATCAAATCTGCAACGTCAGGTAATTCATTTCTCAAAGGATATACAACGTCCAAAGGTTGATTCAGCCGCAGAAAAAATGCGGGCTATTAATCCTGATATTGAGGTTAATTCCTACAAGCTTTATCTCAATGCTTCAAATATAAAAGAAATAATAAGTGACTACGATTTTGTTCTGGATGGTACCGATAATTTCGCCACCAAGTTTTTGGTCAACGATGCCTGTGTAATGGCCGGTATTCCCTTTTCGCATGGCGGTATTTTGCGTTTTGATGGTCAAACCATGACAGTTCTTCCCGGTCGCTCAGCCTGCTATCGCTGTTCTTTTAGGCAACCCCCGCCTCCTGAGGCGGTTCCCAGTTGCTCACAGGCCGGGGTGCTCGGTGCGATTGCCGGTATGTTGGGAACGATCCAAGCGGCGGAAGCCCTCAAGTTTATCACCGGAGCCGGAATATTGCTCACTGATACCCTCCTCACCTTTGATGCCAAAACCATGCATTTCAGACGGGTGGGCTTGAAAAAGCGCTCCGACTGTCCTCTTTGCGGGGATAATCCCTCTATACACAGTCTCACCGAAATTGACCAAGCAACCTGTGACCTATCGCCTTGATCAATCCCGTTTCGATCGGCCTGTTTCAGGGCAAGACGGATACCCTCGATGGATACAGGGAACAGCTTATGGTCTTTGGCAGTGTTTTTTCGTAATTATATAAAAAGATGGTCGGTACTCTGGGGGTCCAGGGGAGTGAGAAACTATGGTGAGCAGGGCGATGAATAAGAATGGCGAGCAGCCTGCTGAATCGAATGATAAAAAATCGACGGCGGATAGGTTTGAAGATCTGAGCGGGGTGAGATGTCCGCTGAATTATGCAAAGACCAAGATGCATCTGGCTGCCATGGACTCTGGTCAAACCTTGGAGATTATTCTGGACGACGGTCCTCCTGTGAGAAATGTACCTGGTTCTGTACAACAGGAGGGGCATATGATATTGTGCCAGGAAAAGCTCGGTAATCAGTGGAGGGTGTTGATCCAAAAGGTATAATTGGGTCTCCTGATGAACCTTAGCCTGAGACTTCGGGCTGTCTATTCTTCACACCTTGAAATCGCAGCCCGCCCTTCATCGGAAGACATCCGTCATGCCGTTGGTCCTCATGTCAACGAGTTTAGAAACTCTCCTTTTCCCTCATTAAGAACCGACAAGTTATGAAGCTGCACGAATATCAGGCAAAAAAATTGTTTAGCCGTTATGATCTTCCTATCCCTGAAGGCCGCTTGGTACACACGCCGGAAAAGGCTATAGAACATGTGGGGCGGCGCGGTTTTCCCATAGCCATCAAGGCGCAGGTACATGCCGGTGGCCGGGGGAAATCCGGCGGCATCCTTATTGCAATGAACATGGATGACGCCCGTGAGGCTGTTTACGCGATTCACGGTATGACCTTGAACACCCCGCAGACGCAAGGAAACGGTACGAAAGTGACCAAGCTCCTTGTGGAAAAGAGTATCGATATCGCCCGCGAATTTTATCTTTCCATCCTGCCCGACCCATCAACAGCCTCTTTCCTCATTATCGCCTCGGCAGAAGGGGGCATGGATATTGAGGAGGTGGCAGCAACGCAGCCTGAAAAAATTATCAGGGTACGGGTTGATCCCCTGCTCGGACTTCAGGCATATCAGCAGCGCCGAATCGCTTATGCCCTTGGCTTGTCAGCTGAGCTCTACGCGCCTTTTTCCTCTCTGCTTGCGGGGTTGTATCAGGCCGTGATGGAGAATGATCTCCTCTTGGCTGAGATTAATCCCCTGGCTTTGACCGCAGACGGT
>CBFDDU010000041.1:0-22103 GCA_965603655.1 uncultured Candidatus Electrothrix sp.
CATAGTGGTCCCCACAGTGCGAATAGTTTCATTGAGCTCAGATATCTATGAAAAATCAAGCAGAAAACCGCACTAAAGAGCGCTTTCGCCTGAAACAGGTATCACAGGGGTGAAAGAAGATCGGTGGAAGGCTGGAACAGGAGCTGCGGGAAGCTGCTTGTCCTCCTTGGCTGCGAGAACAGTTATTCAGGTGTTTCCTAAACGAACAGGGGGCATCTCCCCTATTATTTCGACAAAACTAAGAAGTATTGGATTTTCTATAAAGATAGGCGGGAAAGGCTCTGACACTATCTAACACCTTCGCCACACTGCCTTTCGACTCAGTTAGGAATATAACAAGAAATATCTTCCCCATTATGCCGGGAACCGTAGGGGAGAATCCCTGTATCCGCCCTTGCGTACCGGGCAGGCACAGGGACCTGCCCCTACGACATGTACCAAAAACGGGGAACTTATTTTTCGCAAACGAGCGAGCTGTTCATTTCACGACAATAATGTTTGACCAGCTCAAGACGTTGCGGGAGCGTATGCCGAAAATAGAACGGGCTGAGTATCAGGATGCTCACTGCTGTACGGAAATTCATTTTCTTTCTTTACCTCATGAGTTGTTTTTTCCTCCCGCACAAGAAAATAAACTATTCGGTATCGCGTGTACATCTTTTTTTCGCTACCACAACGTGTGGCTCATCAAAAATCTTTTTCTTTTCAGCAACTAAACCATTACCCCCTACTGCTATTTTAATAATCCCATCCGCACCCCCGACCTTTACCCCACATACCACAAAAAAACAGCATGAACGCAACCAACCAAAACGGCATCGTCTACACCACACCTTTCCTCTCCTGGCAAGAAAGCCTGCCCCTCTTACTGGACAAGGCAGGCCTAACAAAGCGCATCCCTACGGGCAAGACTATCCTGATCAAGCCCAACTTAGTGGAAATCCTACGCCCGCCCATTACAACGCCTGCCACGCTCGTCAGATGCATAGTGGAGTATCTTCAAGAACACCTGAATAACGCCATCGTCATCGGAGAGGGCTGCGGCGCCTTGGACTATGACACCCATCGTTGTTTCACCGAGCTAGGTTATACAAAAATGGCCCGAGAAACAGGGATTGAGCTGATCGACCTTAACGAAGCCCCCTATCAGCGACACAGCCTACCCCAATGCAAGCGTTGGCCGGAATTTTATCTTCCAGAGATAGCGACGGACAGCTTTCTCCTCTCGGTCCCGATGCTTAAAGCGCACACCCTGGCAGGAGTTACCCTGACCATGAAAAACATGATGGGTCTTGCTCCGCCGGATCGTTATCATCAGGGGGGAGGCTGGAAAAAGGCAGCTTTTCATACCCGAGTACATGAGGCTATTGCAGATCTCAATCGATACCGCATGCCGGACTTCACCATCCTAGACGCTACGGTGGGCATGGCAGAGGCTCATCTCTGGGGGCCGACCTGCAACCCTCCGATCAACAAACTGATCGCTGGATTTGACTCTGTGGCTATAGACAGTTACGGTGCAATGTTACTCGGAATGAATTGGAAACAAATCGGTCATATTGCCGATGTGGACGGGGAACTGGGACAGGCTGAACCGATAACAGAAATTGAAGTCGAGCTGTAAGGATTTCCTAAAAAATACATAAAAAAAAAGCCTGCCCCCATAAGGGGACAGGCTTTGTCTGTTTATTCCGGGCTTATTTTTTCTTACCCTTCTTGCTCTTCTTTTTGCTGGACTTTTTCTCAGCTTTTTTCTTGCACGATTTTTTACAACATGCCTTCTTAGCTGCTTTTTTTTCGGCCTTTTTCTTATCCTTCTTCTTATCGTCTTTCTTCTTGCTCATTTCAGTATTTCTCCTTTCAAGTTGACATTGTAGCCTAATTTTTACTGGACATCTTTTACAATACCTATTTTTCTTCTGGTACTTACCACAACATTTTTTCTTCGGTTTGTCAACAGATTCCTTATTCATACGTCTTTCTCCGTGCCAAGCGGGCCCCCTGACCGGAGGCCCTCATCAGAATAGATGAAACAAAATTACGCTCTATTCTTATTCTTGCTTGTCATCGCCCTTAATGATCTCAACCAGCTCCACCTCAAAAATAAGGAGGGCACCCGGCTGAATGGCAGGGGGAGCACCACGATCACCATAGGCAAGCTCAGGAGGCAGGTATAAGGTATATTTACTCCCCTGAGTCATCAACTGTAAGGCCTCTGTCCAGCCCGGAATAACCTGATTCGCCTTAAAGGTGACAGGCTCGTTCCGCTTATACGAGCTGTCAAACTCGGTTCCGTCAAGCAGGGTTCCTTTATAATGCACCTTGACAGTGTCAGTGGCTGTCGGCTTTTCGCCCTTGCCTTCCTTGACCACCTTGTACTGCAAACCGGAATCGGTAACTTTGACTCCTTTTTCTGTTTTATTTTTTTTCAAAAATTCAGCAGCAGCGTCCTTGTTCGTTTCCAGGAGCGCTTGGGTCTTTTCCATCTTTTTCTTCTGCTGATCAATAGCAAATTGTTTTTGGATTTCTTCTGCCTCATCAGAGGTCAGCAGTGCTTTTCCTCCTGTATAGGAGGCTGAGATGCCCTGATAAATAGCATTAAGATCAAAATCAGCTTCCAGGCTCTTAAAATACGAACCGAGATCAAGCCCAAGGGCATAGCTGAGCTTCTGCTTGTCCGTTTTCAGCTCGGTCACCGGATCTGATGCCACAGCTGGCCCGGCAACCAGCATAAGGCTGAATACTGCACATACAGCGATTTTCATTCTTTCTCCTTTATTATTTTCTTTATAAAACATAATGATAAAATGCTTACGGCAAAAGTCTCTGCCAACCAGTGAAATTATAGTACCGTATTCTTCTCAAAAAAAACAGTACGTTTTCGCCCTGAGTCGCTGAGTCTAAAATTTCATCCAGGCCGGTTATTTTTCCTTTCCCTTCCTGAGATAACAGTCTTTTTTAAAAAACTTTCCTTTTGGTAAAAAAAACTATACCCTAAGCTTGACAGGTATAAAAAACTGAATTATCTTGTCCCGTATCCAATGATATTGGATATCAAGCAATTCATAATACAGAAAGAACAACCTGCATATTCAAAAAAAGGATTCAGCCAGCTTATGCAGTATCCATACAACACCGGAGAAACATCATGAAGATAACACACCGCCAAGCAGCTCACCGAGTTATTATCGCCCTTGCCTTGCTTCTAACCCTCGGTTGCGCACCGACAAAAGCGTTATCCCATTGCGACCACAAACATCCGCAAGATGAAAACACTGTAGCTCTACCGGACTTCGGGTTCAATATCAGCGGCACCTGCAACGAAGCCCCTGCTGAGGCAGCTCCTTCAGATGACTCTGAACATGAGGATGCTCTGTTAAAAGATATCGAAGAACCTCTGGACAGCCCGTCTTCGGATCTGGCGGCCACCCCTCCCACCCTTGATAAAGACCAACCAACCAGCTGAGTTGCAATTTTAGCCCCATACAATCAAAGTCAAAGAAGAAAGGGGGGAGACTGCACAAGCAGTCCCCCCCCTTTTTTTTCTCTCGCCTCATCTGACCGGAAAAGCTGATCAGAAAAATATCAGATCGCCTCAGCTCCCCGCTCTCCGGTACGAACCCGAATCACTTCTTCCACAGGCAGAACAAAGATCTTGCCGTCGCCGATCTTGCCGCTCAAAGCGGATTCGCGAATGGCTTCAACCACCTTGTCGACCATATCGGCCGCAACAACCAGCTCGATCTTAATCTTCGGGTTGAAATCGACAGTATATTCAGCGCCCCGATACATTTCTTTATGTCCTTTCTGACGCCCGTATCCCTTGACCTCGCTGATGGTCATGCCGGTGACGCCTAGGTCACCCAGAGCCTCTTTAACATCATCAAGCTTGAAGGGTTTGATGATGGCTTCGATTTTTTTCATAATATACTCCTGTCGAGTTGACAGCCGCCAAGCAGCTGCTTGATTCTTAATCCCTGGTAAATTCCGGATAGGCTTCCAAGCCGCATTCGGATATATCCACACCTTCCATCTCATGCTCTTCACTGACCCTAAGCCCCATAACAGCTTTGAGGATCTTCCAGGCAACATAGGAAGTACCAAAGGACCAGGCAAAAATAACCGCGATACCGATCAGCTGATTCATTAGAGAGGCCTCGGGATTGGTGAAGGCAACAGCCACCAGCCCGAAGGTACCCACAACGCCATGCACGGAAATAGCACCCACCGGATCATCAATTTTCGCCTTATCGATAAAAATAATAGCATACACGACCAGAAGACCGGCAAGGATACCGACGATTGTCGAAGCGAGCGGGGACGGAGCCAGAGGTTCAGCAGTGATGGCCACCAGACCGGCAAGCGCACCGTTCAGGGCCATAGTCAGATCAGCCTTACCAAACCAGAGCTGAGAGAGCAACAGGGCGGCCACCAGACCACCGGCAGCGGCAGTGTTGGTGTTGACAAAGACCTTGGCTACCGCATTGGCTTCGCCCACATTGCTGATCATCAACTCTGAGCCGCCGTTGAAACCGAACCAGCCAAACCAGAGGATAAAGGTTCCCAAGGTTGCCAAGGGCAGGTTGCAACCGGGGATCGCCTTCACCCGACCGTCTTTACCGTATTTCCCCTTACGCGCACCGAGGAGCAGTACAGCGGCTAGGGCTGCCGAGGCCCCGCAGAGATGGACCAGCCCGGAACCTGCAAAATCAATAAAGCCGAGGCCGTCAAGAAAACCACCACCCCATTTCCAGAAACCGCTCACCGGGTAGATAAAACCGGTCATGACCACGGAAAAGGCCAGGAAGGTCCAAAGCTTCATCCGCTCGGCCACTGCCCCGGAAACAATGGACATGGCAGTGGCTACAAAAACCACCTGGAAAAAGAAGTCCGCCATCTTGGAATGACCGCCTCCGCTTTTCAGCACCTCATCAACAGCGTTTTCTCCGCCAAAGAAGAGCCCCAAGCTCGGCAGCCAACTGTTTATGCTGCCCTCGTACATAATATTATAGCCGACCATCAAGTACATTAAGCAGGCTATGGCATAGAGGGCAATATTCTTGGTGAGAATTTCCACCGTATTCTTGCTGCGCACCAAGCCAGCCTCCAGCATGGCAAACCCTGCCGCCATCCACATGACCAAGGCACCGGACATAAGGAAGTAAAAGGTGTCCACTGAATAGGAAAGCTGGATGAGATTATCATGAACCGATGCCTCTTCGGCAAACGCCGGACCTGCCAGGACCAGCATGGCCAGACCTGTCAGGCCGACCAGTGGAGCTGTTCCGCTATGGAATATTTTATTACGAACTCTTGTTATTTTTTTCACGCTGCCTACCTCTTTTGCTGAAATTGATGAAGGATGCTTTAAGCAAACCGTTTTCCTTCCAAATATGAATGCACAGTGCATGCCATCAGCTCAAATTATTTTTCAATGAATGGTAAAACAAAAACTTAACAAGAAAAGAAACCTTTATATTTTTTGAAGGAAACGGCAATTGTTTACAAAATTGTAACGAGAACAATAAACATTTAAACAAAAAAGTAATTATAATCCGCATGAAGAATGGACAAATGGAGACTTCGAAGGGGATCTGAAGCATAAACGCGGACCGAAACGACTTCTGAACTTCGGCGCACACTTGATGTGTATTGAGTGATCCATAATTTTATTCGAAAATACTGGAAAACTAGGCAAGCCCTGCTGTCACCATGGGCGGCAAGCTAAGACAGAAAGCCCCTTCCGAGCAATCGGGAGGAGCTTTTTACCTCTATGCACTTCAACGCATTACCCGCACCCGGTCCCGGCACCCAAGCATTCACCCCTGGATGAACATTTATGCATCCGTCCTTGGAGCGTGGCCAGCCCTTTACCCGTATAGACCGCGTCAAGCCCTTTTTCAATAAATCCAGACACCAACACCGGTTTCAAGCCCCGTTTACTCAACGCCTCCTTGGGACCGGCACCAATATCATTGACCAAGATGGCCTGACAATCGCTCAAAATCCGGCTGATGTTCAGCCAACGCTGGGTACCGCCGCCCGCCGGAGGAGCCTGCCGCTCTTCAATCAGGGCGTAGCCGCCCTGAGCATCCTTGCCCCATACCTGAAATTTGAGCCTCGCCGAGATGCTGGTTCACCAAAACCCCCTCCAGGGTGGCCACAGCCACATAGGGACGTTTGGCCTCGGCATGTTTGGGCAACTTGGAACAGGCGCTCAGACAACCGCGCATTTCATCGGTTTTATCATCGTCCAGCAGACCGACCGCATCGGCCCGGCAACGGGTGCAATGGCGCATCTGCGGCAGGTGTTTTTCCGCCTCATTGCGAGTTTTCATCATGGTCTTTTTTGACGGTTCCGGTACATTCTCAAACACCGTGTCCGCATTGGGAAACATGGCCATGCAGTTGAACAGATCCGCACCAAGTCTTTTCATGGCCTTGGCAACGTCGATGATATGATGATTATTAATGCCTGGAATCAGAATGGTGTTGATTTTGACCGTAATGCCATGCTGCTTCAATTTTTCAATGGAGCTGAGCTGGCGAGCCAGCAATAATTCCGCTGCCTGAAGCCCTCGATAGATGACCTTACCATCCCGAACCCAAGAATAAATATTTTTGGTAATTTCTGGATCTACCCCGTTGACGGTGACGGTCACATGGGAGACGCCAATTTCAGCCAGTTCCTCCACATGGGGAGCCATATTCATACCGTTGGATGCCAGGCAGAGAATGGTGTCAGGATAGTTTTTTCGGATCAGATGCATGGTCTCCAAGGTTTCCTCGGCATTGGCGAAGGGATCGCCTGGGCCAGCGATTCCGGCCACGGAGATACGCGGCTCTTTTTCCAGCACCTTATTCATATAGTACAGGGCCTGAGCAGGGTGCTGGTCACACCGGGGCGTGACTCATTGACGCAGTCGTACTTCCGGTTGCAGTAGTTGCACTGGATATTGCATTTCGGAGCGACCGGAAGGTGAACCCTGCCGTACTGTCCCTTGACCTTGGCGTTGAAACATGGATGACGGTTGAAATATATATTGTTCATGCCCTGCTCCTTCATTTTAAAAGATGAGTGGTCAGGGAGTACCGCCCCCGCACTCGAAATTACATGTAAGAATAACCCACATCGGAATCAGCCTGTTTCTTGGCAATGAGCGCATTGGCCACCTGATCAAACAACTGCTGTGCCCCGCTATAACCAAGATGGAGAATGCGCTGTCCGCCCACCCGGTCGTGAACCGGAAAGCCCACCCGGATCAAGGGGATGTTGAGTTTACGGGCCAGAGGATACCCCTTGGAATGCCCGACCAGCAGGTCCGACCCCAAAGTCTCTGCAATTTCAGCGAGATCAAAAAAATCCGCCCCTTCATGGATAGCAGGCTGTTCAGAAAGCATATCGCTGGTCACCTCGGCAATAGCCTCAGCCAGCCGTCCCGATGTGCCGCCAGAAGCACAGATGACCGGAAAAACACCTATCTCCGCCAGAAAAGCAGCCATGCCGACCACTAAATCTTCTTCGCCGTAAATAATAGCTTTTTTGCCGAACAGGTATTTATGCCCGTCTACGTAGGCATCCACCAGACGGCCTCGCTCCTTGGCGTATTTTTCCGGCACCGGACGACCGCTCAAAGTGGAGAGCAGCTCAAAAAATCGGTCGGTTTCCTCAATGCCGATGGGTATACCGAGGCGATGGTTCCTGATGCTGAATTTTTCTTCCAACGTCAGACCGCTGCTTTCTTTATTGCTCAAGGTGCGCCCGAATTCAATGGAAGCTCGGCTGCATCCCATTTTCCCGATTGCCGCCAGCGGGGTGCCGCCCGACTGAATTTTTTCATATTCAAGTAAAGCTTGGCCATCCATGGTCTCGGAGAGGTCAGGGAGCATGGTGCTGGTCAGGCCAAAATCCGCCATGATCTCCTTGAGCAGGCGGTAATCCGCAGACGAAACAAAACCGGGCAGGAGATTCACCGTTTCCGCCTGTGGCCCGCCCTCCGCCTTTTGACGAATCACCTCATGAATCGCTCCGTGGAAGCCCTCCATGTGGGTACCGGAATAACTGGGGGTCGAGACATTGACAAATTCCGGCAGCCCTTCTGAACCTTCCGTATCTCTTGCATATTCCTTCAGATACATAGGCACATCATCACCTATGGTTTCGGTGAGACAGGTGGTGGCAATGCCGATCATAGCGGGCCGATATTTTTCCGCCACATTAGTCAGGCCCATCTTGAGGTTGGGCCCACCGCCGTAAATGGCATTTTTTTCCGATAATGAGGATGAGGCTATATCTATGGGTTCGTTATAATGACTGATGATGTACCGGCGCATGTAGGTGGCGCAGCCTTGCGAGCCGTGCAGGTAGGGCACTGTGCCCTCAATACCCTTGAAGGCTAAACAGGCACCCAGCGGTTTACACAGCTTGCAGGCGTTGGTGGTGGAAATATAGTTTGGGTGATTTTTGCTCATGATAGTTGCTCCTTACTTTTCTTTTCCTGATTCCTCGGCACAAACCGCCAAACCGGACTCATCACCGAAGAATAAACCTCCTGGGCAAAGTTGAGCATTCCTTCAAATCCGGCAAGAGCCTCTTTGCGCTCATGGTTGTGATCACAGAAGCCGATGCCTAATTTATAGGCAATAGGCCGTTCCTTAACCCCGCCGACAAAGATATCCACCCCCTTTTCCGTAAGAAAAGAATTCAGCTCCAGCGGGTTGGCATCATCAACAATAATCGTGCCCGGATCGGTGATCGCCTCCAGCTCCCGATAATCCTCTTCCGTGCCAGTCTGGGAACCGACCATAACCACCTCCATGTCCACCAGCCGGAAAGCCTTAACCAAAGAAAACGCCTTAAAAGACCCTCCCACATAGATGGCTGCCGTCTTTCCAGCCAAGGCCTTACGATATTTCTCCAATTTCGGCACCAGTTCCCGCACCTTCTCCTGTACCAGGGCCTTTGTTTGCTCCATGATCCGATCCGCCTCAGGATCATCCGGGTATTTCTGTTTGAAAAAACGGGCGATATCGTAGAGGGCCTCGGACATATCTTCAATGCCGAAATAGGAAACCCGCAGGGAAGGCACCCCGTATTCCTCTTCCATCATGTTGGCCAACTGCATGGTGGAACCGGAACACTGCACCACGTTCAGGCTGGCACCGTGGGCTTTGCGGATGTCATCAACCCGCCCGTCACCGGTGACATTGGCCACCACCTCAATACCCATCCGTTCGTAATATTCACGAATCATCCAAATCTCTCCGGCCAGATTAAAGTCACCAAGGATATTAAGAGAATATTTGGAAATACCGGCGGTGTCGCCTGTGCCGATCAGGCGGAACATGGCATCACAGGCCGCTTGATATCCGGCTCGTTTATTTCCCTTAAAGCCTTCCGATTGCACCGGAATAACTGAAACACCGGTTTCCTCTGTAACCTTGTTGCAAACCGCCTCCAGGTCATCACCGATGATCCCGACAATGCAGGTCGAATAAACAAAGGCGGCCTCGGGGCTGTGGCGTTCAATAAGTTCTAGCAAGGCCCGGCGGAGCTTTTTTTCTCCGCCAAAGATGACATCCATTTCCTGGAGATCGGTGGAAAAGGAGAGGCGATGCAGTTCCGGGCCTGAAGAGAGGGCACCCCGGATATCCCAGGTGTAGACGGCGCAGCCGATAGGACCATGCACTAGGTGCAAGGCATCAGCAATGGGATACAGCACTACCCGTGAACCGCAGAACACACAGGCACGCTGACTCACCGCCCCGGCTAGGCTGTCCTTATTGCAGACTATCTTGAAGTTTTTTTCACCCTTAACATAAATCTGATTTTCCCGTTCTTTCAGCACTACTGCATTCATGTTTTCTCCTTAAATAGATAACAGAGGAGGGGGACGGCATGGCTCCCGAGCCGATGTCTCCTTGCAGGTATCGCCCATACAGACACATAGACTTGCTATTTGCTTCATGCCTGCGCAGACAGGGTGATCGACTGCATACCGTGGTCTTCCTCTCGCGTTTCACCCTGTCCAGGAGCACACATCCCCATTGTATACAGACAAGAAGCAACTATCGTGCCAGAGACCAAGGTGTTGTTTTCACTTTATCTTTGCAAAAAAAAGCAGACAAGGTTACAGAGCCGCTGCACACATAGATACAATAAGGAAAAGAGGTTACATTTTGGTTATGTTGCAACCTGACGGAAAAAAGAATGAAATGTCGTACGAAAAAAAATGAAAGACAGCAGCGGAATAAAATGCAGAAAGATAAAGCAGAGAGCATAAACTTTAATGTATTCGTGAAAAGTCAAAAAACGACAATTTTCTAACGGCAACCCATTAAGTTACGAGGAAAATTTTCGGAAAATTGGACTTTTCACGAAACCATCAGCTTTCGGATGCTCCCTGTTACAAGGAAAGCATCCCGCTACTTGAACGCAGGACGCCTGAGGTTGAACTTCTTAATCCGATAACCGATCTGACGCTGAGTGAGGCCCAGCTCACGGGCTGCCCGTGCCTGAACCCAACCGTGCCGCTTCAGAGCCCTTTCCACCTGCTCACGCTCCAATTCCTGGAGGGAGCGGGGGATGTCGTTATTATCTGCCGCTCTCTGCTCGGTCATCTGGAGAGACAGGCTCGGTTCTTCCCTGTCCGGTATAATGCGCTCAGCCGGGGGCTGAAGAAAATATCCCGGAAGATCATGAACCGAAAGCATGTCTCCTGTGGAGAGGATAACCAGGCGTTCCATCAGGTTCTGTAATTCACGAATATTGCCGGGCCAATCGTAATCGGTGATCAGATCCAGGAATTCTCTGGTCATCCGTACATTTTTATCATTGCGCTTATTGCTCCCCTTGAGAAAAAAATCCGCCAACAGAGGAATATCATCCTTTCTCTCCCGAAGCGGAGGCAGAACAAGAGGCACCACATTGAGCCGATAGTAGAGGTCGTTCCGAAAGCTGCCGTTAAGCACAGCCTTTTCCAGGCTGACATTGGTTGCCGCAATGATGCGGACATCTACATTAATGGTACGGTTGGAGCCGAGGCGCTCAAACTGCTGCTCCTGAAGAACCCGAAGCAATTTTGCCTGGAGAGCCAGAGGCATCTCGCCGATTTCGTCCAGAAACAGCGTCCCCTTGTCTGCCAGCTCGAACCGCCCTTCCCTGGTCCCGTCAGCACCGGTAAACGCGCCTTTTTCATGGCCAAAGAGCTCGCTTTCCAAAAGAGTCTCGGGCAGAGCAGCACAGTTGATTTTTACAAAGGGATCCTCCCTTCTGGTACTGGCCTCATGAATGGCCTGGGCTGCCAGTTCCTTTCCGGTTCCAGATTCTCCAAGGAGCAGCACACTGGCCCGACTGGGAGCAACCCGCTCAATACTCCAGAAGACCTCCTGCATAACCTTGCTCTTGCCGAGGATATAATGTTTTTTATGGCGGGCATGGAGCCGGGCCTTCAGGCTCTGATTTTCTGAAACCAGTTTCTGACGATCCTGGCGAATCGCCTGGTTCAGGTTGAGGAACTGGGCAATCAGGGTGGAGAGGACTGTCAGGAAACGAACATCTTCTTCAAGGGATATCTCCAGTCCGAAAAGGCGATCAACACTGAGAACCCCCACCGGCTTTTCTTTCAGCAGCACCGGCACGCCAATAAAGGAGAGCTTGGTTTTGCTGAACATCTGACGGGATCCGGTACGGTTGAGAAAAAGAGGTTCACTATCAATATCAGGAACAATAAACGGGTCTCCGCTACGGAACACCTCACCATAGATCCCCTCGTCAAGATTATAGATACCGCGCTGTTCTTCTTCGATACTCAGGCCGTATGAGGCCCGGATGGTCAGGTGCTTATGTTCATCATCCAGCAAGGCCAAAGTGGCACGTTCCATGCGCAAGGTGTCGTGGAGCACTTTGAGGATATCAGAGAGGGCTGTGTCCAGATGGACCGCAGACCCGATCAGTTTGACTATACGATATAATGCCTTGATCTCCAGGGCTTCGGTACCTACGGCACTGAAACTCGGGTTGGGAAGGAAGTTAACGTCCTCTTTTTCCTTGAGCATAGCTTTTTCTCTCTTTTAGACGATTCAGCAGCACTCAGCGGCAAAGCGGAGAAGCTGCTCCTGGTTAAGTACCTGACCGCCGGAACGTATCCGGCTGACTAGGTCTTTGAGCTGCATTTCATCAAGCCGGAGCCCTGCCTTGTGAAGTTGCAGCTGGACAGCTCTGGCCCCGGTTTTCTCGCCAAAACGGAGTCGCCGTGTTCCGCCGACCCGTTCCGGAGCGTATGGTTCGTACATATCTGGATTAACAGTCAGCCCATGTTGGTGCAACCCGCTTTCACAGGTAAAAATGGCTGAACCGACCAAGGGATGATTGTCGGCAATATCTCTGCCAGCAGTCTCGGCAACGAGTCGGCAAAGCTCAGGTAAAAACTCCGGGTGATATCTTTTCTCGCCAAGGACCAAGGCAAGATAGCCGATCACCTCTTCGAGGCGACAGTTACCTGCTCGTTCGCCGAGCCCGAGCACGGTGACATCAAGACTGTCAGCCCCGGCCTCCAGGGCAGCAATGGAATTGGCTGTGGCCATGCCGAAGTCATTATGGCAGTGGACTGCAAGAGGAAGCGACACAGCCTCCTTCACGGTTTGTACCAAGGTTGTCATGCGAGCCGGAGAGCAGATACCCACAGTATCTGCCAGACGAATCCGGGTCGCCCCGTGCTGCTCGGCAATCTTTGTCGTTGCACGAAGGAAATCCCTGTCTGCCCGGGAGGCATCTTCCATTCCCACAGAAACCGCAGGAATACCAGCAGTCAAGGCCTGCTGAATCGAAGCGGCAAGGGCCTTGTTTACCCATTCTCTCTCTTTTCCCAGTCGTTCCCGAATATGCGGATCTGAAACCGGGATGGACAGGGCAAGCAGATCAGGGAAACAGGTGGCGGCAAAGGCGATATCTTCTGCTTTGCAGCGGCACCACAGGCTGAGCCGACAGGATCCGCCCGTCCTTTTCCTGGCCTCTTTAATAAGCTGGGGAAGATAGGTGTTTTGTGGCGCTGCTATCCCGAGCTCTATTTCGTCAATGCCTACTCGATGTAATCCGTCAATAATATTGCATTTGTCCTTGTCGAAAAAGACAACGCCTGGTGTCTGCTCACCTTCCCGAAGGGTGGAGTCAATGAGTGAATCAATAGGTTGAGGCTGGTTGATGCGCATCTGTTTATTATAATTTGGTCGTCCTGCTGAGAGCGACTGCATCTTAGGTATAGGTAAAAATACTTATTCAGATGTATGTAACCATATTGTGTGCCAATTTTATGTTTTTTGGATATGCCGGAAGAATAGATGAAAAACCGAATTGTTGCAGAATGATCGAAGCGATATTGAAGCGGGCAATAAGGGGCGAAAGGTTTACATTATCGAATCTTTTTCAATTTGGCATACATAATTGTAAAACATGTAGTTTTGTTTACAAAAAATGAAAGGAGGGGATTGGGGCGATTTTGTATCCCTACGTTCGAGATATTTACGTAGCGAGAAAGGATTCGAACCTGCGACCCCGGCCTGTAACCCGCATGACTACTCGGTTCGATTTTGGCCTATGATGCTACCATGAGTACTTTTCATTGACTTTTTCAATTCAATATGTACCTTTGGTAGATTGAAATCGCTGGTATTTAATCGGGGTCTGTCCCTGATTTACTACGATTGTAAGATGAAATTGCAGTAGTCGTGACGTAACCTGACAGTTTTATCGGTTGCGTACTCAGTACGTTACCCGATTTTTTCATTGCCCTGCCTCTGGGATTCGAACCCGCGCCCCTGCCCTGTAACCCGCATGACTACTCGGTTCGATCTTGGCCTATGATGCCGCCATAAGTACTTTTTATTGACTTTTTCAATTCAACATGTATCTTTGGTAGATTGAAATCGCTGGTATTTAATCGGGGGCTGTCCCTAATTTACCCCGGTGTAGACGGGTCAGCCTCAGGGGGAAACGTCCTGCAACCGGCTATAATTACCTGCTTTTCCCATTCACACAACCTCAATTCGGATTGTCTTGCCGAACGCCTGCGCAAACTTCGCCAGCGTGGACAGCTTCACATCCTGCGCATGGTTTTCAATCCGGGAGACAGCGGTTTTCTTGGTATGCAGCTTTTCCGCCACCTGCTCCTGAGTCATCCCGGCTTCTTTCCTTGCCGCCTTGAGCATGGCCCCTATTTTGAAATCCTGATACCCGGCGTCATAGCCGTCCGCAAATTCAGGGTCACGAGCCTTGCGTTCTTTGATGTAGGTCTGGAGATTTTTCATTCTGTTTTCCTCCTGAAATAATCCTTCTTTCTTGCTTCGGCTGTTTGTATATCCCGTTTCGGTGTCTTCTGCGTCTTTTTCTGAAAAGCATGGTCCAGAACAATGAGCTTCCGACCGTCAAAGAAACCGAGCAGAAAGGAAAGATTTACATCTTAACAGCTTGTTATTTTATCGGATGTATTGTTCTGAAAAGGCCATCCTTGCCATAAAACCCTAAGTTGCCATCTGTTTCAATCATGTAATACTCTCCAAAATCATTTCCTTCAACGTTATCAAGACGTATTTCTCCCGAACGAGTTTTCTGTATCAACATTTCTTCTTCGAGTACACTGCCATCCTTAAAGTTTGTAACCATGACAAATTTACCATCTCTTTTAACAAGGGTTAATATACCGCCCGCAATTCCTTCGTCAAACCATTCTTTAATTATTTTGCCATATTGAGAGGTTTTCTTGGCAAGCAGTTTATCTTCTTCCTCAATGGTCATGCCAAGTATCTTTATTTCAAGATTAGGTTTGAAATGAGTTGTAGCCCAGGCACCGTGTCCCATCTCCATATCTGGCAAAAGATAGAAAATAAATAAAAGATCGTATGTTGCTGGCTCATCTTTTTTCAATTTTAAAGCAAGATTTCTTAAAGAGTCTTCGGTAACTTTCCTTTCAAGCCTTATTGAAATAAGGCACTTTGATATATTTCCGATACGCTGCTTTTCTTTTTTTATGATGGTATATTCCAGCCCTTGAACACTTGGTTTTTTGCTTGCTGGTTTTGCTTTCTGTGGGGAAGAAGAAACAGCGTGATTCGCTGGTAATCCTTTATTTTTGCTTAACTTTCCATCTGTTTTTTTTGATAATGACATCATGTTTCCCAATATCACAGCAAACAAGATAACACCAAGAAAACAAAAGGCAAGAAGATAGCCGCGTCCCGA
Organism: uncultured Candidatus Electrothrix sp.; assembly: GCA_965603655.1. GTDB lineage: Bacteria > Desulfobacterota > Desulfobulbia > Desulfobulbales > Desulfobulbaceae > Electrothrix. The sequence continues at coordinate 15,236 of CBFDDU010000041.1, forward strand.
CTTTTCTTTCTTCCTTGCCTGTCTCTCTCTTTCCTCTCGCTCGGCTTTCAAATCGTAACCCATTTCTACCTCTTTTGTAGATCAACTCTTTAAAATCAGAAAGTTAACGCAGAATGAAGGCTGGCGGGGCTACAAAAAGCATTCCCCCTGCACGGCCTTGTCAACGATAAGAACAGCTTCAACGCATGAACTCAATATTTTCCCCGGTGTTTCACCTATTCTGTTTATCTCATCGTCCTTGTAGCAATGATGGGCAAAATAATTTCTTGCCGTTATAAATTTCATGATTGGTTTAAACAAATTAAAGGTATTGTCACTCCATGACCTTACCTTGGGAATATTTTCAATCTGAGCAAATATTTCTTCAGGGGTGGTCTCAAGTCTTGTTAGTTTCATGCTATCCTTATTAATTATCATAGAGAATAGAGCACGCTCTTTGCTGCCATCACAAAAATTTTTTTCTAATTTTTGAAATATTTTCTTTATCGCTCTATCTTCCCCTTCACATCCGCAGATTGAACCGATAAGGATTTCAGTTCTGATTGTAATAATGAGCAAATAGTCAATAATTCTCGTTTGGTTGAAGTCAATACGCCCATTCATGGCAAGGCTTTTATGCAGCTCCTTGAATGCCCTGTTCCAAGGTTTGAATTCATCGTATTGAGTTAATCGTTCGTAGATTTCAGACAGACGTTTGTATCTTGCGTTTTCTTCTTTAGGCATTATTCTTTCGTTTATATTTTCAATATACAAAGGAATGTGCTGTAGAAATATGTCCTTCAGCTCGAAATCTTCATACTCAAGGGCATCATTCAGATATGAAACTTTAGGGTTCCATTTTCCCCGCAAAGTTTCATACTTAGGCCATTTTTTTTCAAAATAATATGCTGTGGTTTTCCCTGAAAGATAGCACATCCATTTCAGCAGAAAATAAATATCCCTTCTCAGCAGCTCGACTGCCGGTTTATATAAGCAATTCTTCTCTGAATTCCTCTTCCATTCTTGAAAGAGCGGGAAAAAGTTACTACGTTGTGGATCAATGAGCTTCACCATATCCTCTTCCATTTCTTCATGAGAATAGCCGGTCTCTTCAGCGATAAATAAAGCGGCATCCCGGAAAGAAAAAGGGGGAGCTTCATTCTGATAAAAAACCCGCTCATGCCATAAGTAAATAGACATAGCGGTCATATAGTATGATAATCTATCGAAAATATTTAAAAGAGAACTCTGGTTCCATCTTTCATAAGTCTCTGAAAAATTCTTAAACAGTTTTTTCTTTCCTTCACATCGAGATAAAAAGTTTTCAATATATTCATATCCATCCCCCAGAGCTTCAATAAAGATATAGCCTACAGAATAGTTGAAATACGCTTTATATTCTGAATCATTGCTGTGTATCCTGCTTTCAAAGGACTCTGGAATTTCTGCCTTGAATCTCTGGATAAACTCTTTGCATTTTTCATCCTTGCCGTCATAAGGGTGAAGTAAACATTCGATATTGAAATCTTCCTTCCTGTATCTTGGAATATCGCCGCATTCGTGAACTGATTTTTCACCATCTGCCTGTGGAAATTTCAGCAATAAAGAAGGCTCAATCACCTTATTGAGCAAAAGTTCCTCAACAGTTAATTTGTAAGGAATTTTCTTGATTTTCAATTCCCTTTTTAGAAAAATTTGAAAAGCTCTTTCGCTTAAATATCTGTAATATTCCCAGCAACTCGGAGATTTGTATTTGCATTCCATTTTTTTAAATGCGTTTAATCAGGTGAACTTTAGCGTTGTAGAGAGTTGCATACTGTTTCCGCAACACTTTACCTTTTCATACCCACAGCTTCAACCTTTTTCCCCTTCCTCCTGCCCATCATCATCAATCAAATATTCTTCCGGAATTTCTTTAGAGGGCGGTTCTCTGTCCGTGATTTTAATTTCAATCGGTTCGCGCTCTTCCGGTACCTCTTCAGGCTGATCTCTCCACCTCCCCGGCTGGCGGTTGCCCAGCCAGTATTTCAAGGCCGCTGTATCAGGCGGAACCCTCTTCCCGCTCTCCCCTCTTTAATGACAGAATAACCCGCCGCTGTGGATTTCAGGCTACCTTCAATTCTATTTGCAACAAAAGCGACACGTATCCACCAAAATGTAAGCATGTAGACAAAAGGGTTTTCGGCAAAAATGCCAGCGAGTCTCTCCTTTTTACAGATTAAGCACTTATCTTCTTGATATTTAAATAAATAAATCTTTTTTTCTCGAACGGCACACCTGTTGCTATATAAGGACCAACAGCGGCACAACACTGACCGCAAAGCAAACAAAGGACCGGGCATTCCGGCAATATCCTCTTATATACACGGAGAAAAACAATGAGAAAGGTAGCGATCTACGGCAAGGGCGGAATCGGAAAATCTACAACAACCCAGAACACTGTGGCCGGACTGTGCGAACTGGGCAGGAAGGTTATGGTTGTCGGCTGTGACCCCAAAGCAGACTCCACTCGTCTGCTGCTCGGTGGTTTGTCCCAGAAATCTGTGCTCGATACCCTGCGTGAGGAGGGTGAGGACGTAGAACTGGACGATATCCGTAAAGAAGGGTACGGCGGAACCTGGTGTGTTGAGTCTGGTGGTCCTGAACCGGGAGTTGGTTGCGCAGGTCGCGGTATTATCACCTCTATTAATATGCTGGAGTCCTTGGGTGCCTACGAGGAGAGTGAGAAGCTGGATTATGCCTTCTACGACGTACTGGGCGACGTGGTCTGCGGCGGGTTCGCCATGCCTATCCGTGACGGTAAAGCAGAAGAAATCTACATTGTTGTCTCCGGTGAGATGATGGCTATGTACGCGGCCAACAACATCAGCAAAGGTATTATGAAGTTTGCTCAGTCCGGTAACGTACGCCTGGGCGGCCTGATCTGTAACTCCCGCGCCGTGGATAACGAAAAAGAGATGATCGAAAAATTCGCGGAAAAATTGGGAACCCATATGATCTGGTTTGTACCGCGCGACAATGATGTACAGCGGGCCGAGATCAACAGAAAGACCGTTATTGAATGGAAACCTGAGGTTCCTCAGGCGGATAAGTATCGTGGTTTGGCCAAGGCCATTGATGGGAACGAGAAGTTTGTCATCCCCACGCCTATGGAGATTGAAGAGCTGGAAGCATTGCTCATGGAATTCGGTTTGATGAATTAATCGGGGCGTGTAGGGCAGACCTCTATGTCTGCCCGCCTGTCGAGAGACTAAATCAAGGGCGAACACAGGGATTCGCCCCTACGGGTAAAAAACGGTAGGGGCAGGTCCCCGTGCCTGCCCTGATAAGGCGAATAAGATGTAGGGGCACGGCACGCCGTGCCCTTACGGATAATGAAATATTCAGGAGAACACATCATGTTAATGATCAGAGCTATAGTCAGACCGGAGAAATCCGATGAAATCCTTGCTGCCCTCATGGATGCGGGCTTTCCAGCGGTCACCAAATATTCCGTTGCCGGGCGCGGTAAACAACGCGGTATTAAAATCGGTGATGTCACCTATGATGAGATTCCGAAAATGATGCTGATGTCCGTTGTTCGCGACGAAGATAAAGATTTCGTTATTCAGACCATCACATGGATACCGCCAGGACTTCCGAGAAGGGCGCTTTTGGTGACGGTAAGATCTTTGTCAGCGAGGTTGAGGAAGTGTATACCATCAGTTCCGGTGTTAAGGAAGGAGCAGTCGGGGAGGCCGCGTAATGAAAGAAGTCATTGCTGTGGTACGCATCAACATGATGAACCAGACCAAGCAGGCCTTAAGCGATGCCGGGGTTGACGCCTATTTCGCCCGAGAGGCTCAGGGGCGGGGCAAAGGTTTCGCCAATCCCAAGGTGCTTGAGGGGGTTGATGAGGGATACGAGGAAGCGGCTGCCGTGCTGGGAGAGAAGGGAAAACTTTATCCCAAGCGAGTGCTGACCGTGGTGGTTGAGGACGATAAGGTTGACGACGTTGTTCAGGCCATTATCGCGCCCAACAAGACCGGCAAGCCGGGCGACGGAAAGATATTTATCCTGCCCGTGGCTGATTCGGTTCGGGTTCGGACCGGGGAATCGGGCGAAGCAGCTATCGTCTGAACCTGAAGAGAAAATTTGAGGAGAACAATATGGGAGCGGCAGAAAAACTGGTGCAGTGGAATCCCACCGATATTAAGGCGGAATTGATTAAGAAGTATCCGCCCAAGGTGGCCCGTAAACGTGCCAAACAGATAATGATCAACGAGGCCTTGGAGAACGGCACGCCGGAGATTACGGCTAATGTTCGTACCATCCCAGGCATCATCACCATGCGCGGTTGTACCTACGCCGGTTGTAAGGGCGTTATCATGGGACCGACCCGCGATATCGTCAACCTGGTCCACGGCCCCATCGGATGTAGCTTTTACGCCTGGTTGACCCGACGTAACCAGACCGATCCCGGCCCGGAAGGTCCAGACGGTGAAAATTTCATGACCTACTGTTTTTCCACCGATATGCAGGATCAGGATATCATCTTCGGCGGAGAAAAAAAGCTGGCCACGGCCATCCAGGAAGCCTATGACCTCTTTCACCCAAAATCGATTGCGGTATTTGCCACCTGTCCGGTGGGCCTGATCGGAGATGATATTCATACCATCTCCCGGCAGATGAAGGAGAAGTTGGGCGACTGTAATGTGTACGCTTTCAGCTGTGAGGGCTATAAGGGCGTAAGCCAGTCCGCAGGTCATCATATCGCCAACAATCAGGTGTTCCGTCATATCGTGGGTGAGAACGACGAGCCGGTTGAGGGCAAATATAAGATCAACTTGCTAGGCGAGTACAACATCGGCGGCGACGGCTTTGAGATAGATCGGGTCTTTAAGAAGTGCGGGATCACTAATATTTCGACCTTTTCCGGTAACTCCACCTATGAGCAGTTTGCCACAGCTCATCAGGCCGATCTGAACGCGGTTATGTGTCATCGGTCCATCAACTATGTGGCTGACATGCTGGAGACCAAGTTCGGTATCCCGTGGATCAAGGTGAACTTTATCGGTGCCGAGGCAACGGCTAAATCTCTGCGCAAGATAGCGGCCTATTTTGAGGATCAAGAGCTGATCGACACAGTGGAAGCGGTGATCGCCGAGGAAATGCCGGATGTTGAAGCGGCGGCGACCGAAATTCTGCCCCGTACCGGTGGCAAGACAGCCATGATGTTTGTGGGTGGCTCCAGAGCCCATCATTATAAGGAGTTGTTTGACGAGTTGGGCATGAAGACCATTTCTGCCGGTTACGAGTTTGGTCATCGTGATGACTACGAGGGCCGTCGGGTTCTGCCGCACATTAAGGTGGATGCGGACAGTCGGAATATCGAAGAAATCGTGGTGGAGGCCGACGAGACCCGCTTTAGCCCTCGCAAGAGTGAAGAAGAGCTGAAGGCGTTGGAAGAAGGCGGTCTTAAATTCAAGGATTACGAAGGATTGGCCCCAGACTTAGAAGAGGGTACCTTGATTATCGACGACCTGAACCAGTACGAGGCCGAGAAGCTGGTCGAGCTGATGAAGCCGGACATTTTCTGTGCGGGTATCAAAGAGAAGTTCTCCATCCAGAAGCTGGGCGTGCCCATGAAGCAGCTGCACAGCTATGATTCTGGCGGCCCCTATGCCGGATTCAAAGGCGCGATCAACTTTTACAAAGAGATTGACCGCCTAGTGAACAGCAGGGTCTGGAGTTACATGAAGGCCCCCTGGCAGGAAAACCCGCAGCTCTCGGGCACATACGTCTGGGAATGATTCGGAACATGTAGGGGCAGGCCCCGTGCCTGCCCGGCCCGATTTTACGGGAAATTCAGGGCGAACACAGGGATTCGCCCCTACATATCATGTTCGGCAACAATCCGTAAGGGCACGGCATGCCGTGCCCCTACATCAGAATACGAGGTAAGAGGATGTTATTACGACATACCCCCAAAGAAATCAGCGAGCGCAAGGCCCTGACCATTAATCCGGCCAAGACCTGCCAGCCCATCGGCGCTATGTACGCGGCCCTAGGTATCCACGGATGCCTGCCGCATAGTCACGGCTCTCAGGGTTGCTGCGCTTATCACCGTTCAACCCTGACCCGGCATTATAAAGAGCCGATCTCGGCGGCAACCAGCTCCTTTACGGAAGGTGCGTCCGTGTTCGGCGGTCAGGCCAACCTGACCCAGGCTTTCAATAATATCTTCACGGTCTACAACCCGGAAATCGTGGCAGTGCATACCACCTGCCTGTCCGAGACCATCGGCGATGACCTGCCCCAGATCCGCAAAAAAGCGATCAAGGAAGGCAAGATCCCGGAAGGCAAGGAGGTCATAGGTGCGTCCACACCCAGCTATGTTGGTTCCCATGTAACCGGGTTCTCCAATATGGTCAAAGCTATGACCGAACTGGCCGAGCCCACAGGCACAAAGAACGGCAAGGTCAACATCATCCCCGGCTGGGTGGAACCCTGCGACATGGAGGAGCTCAAGCGGCTCACCAAGTTGATGGGTGTGGGCACGATCCTTTTTCCGGACACCTCGGGCGTGCTCAACAGCCCGCTGACCGGTGAATACAAGATGTTCCCCGCAGGCGGCACTACGGTTGCCGAGCTGAAGTCCACCGCCGATTCAATGGGTACGCTGGCTTTGGGCGAATGGTGTTCCGCTGATGCGGCCCGCCAGCTGGATAAAAAACACAAGGTTCCCTGCAAGGTTCTGGACATGCCTTTCGGTCTCAAGGCCACGGATCGTTTCATTGAGGCCCTGCGCACTATTGCCGGGGTCAACGTGCCTGATGAGATTATGACCGAGCGCGGTCAGCTGGTGGATCTGATCTCGGATATGCACCAGTACTTCTTTCATAAGAAG
>CBFDDU010000042.1:0-22092 GCA_965603655.1 uncultured Candidatus Electrothrix sp.
TTTCACCGTTGGGCAGCACTACCTCAAGTCCGATAATATAGTCGCGGTTCACTCCGTATTTGACGGCACTGGGGCCGCCAGCGCATTCAGCGGCATTACCGCCGATGGAGCAGAATTTCAGGCTGGCCGGATCAGGAGGATACATCAAACCATGTTTTTTTACAGCGGCCTGCAGCTCACCGGTGACAACACCCGGTTCCACCACGGCAATCATATTATCAGGATCAATCTCTAAAATCCGGTGCATCCGACTGAATCCGATAACCAGACCACCATGCACAGGCAGCGCACCACCGGTGGTGCCGCTGCCCGCCCCACGCGGTATAACCGGAAAGCGGTGCTCGTGGGCAAGGCGAAGCAAGTCCGCAACCTGCGCCGTTGATTCCGGCAAGGCCACCGCATCCGGCATAAAATTCCGCCCTGACGCATCATAACTGTAACAGGAACAATCCTCTAAGCTGGTCAGCAGATTGGCTTTACCAACAGCCTGCTGTAATTTTTTTATGATTTTTTTCTCCATATTTGCAATAATAACGGATATTCTGTCGGAGAGCCAGCGCTTTTCAGAGTAAGGAAATAATTCATAGAACAAACATAAAAAAACTCTTCAAAACTCTTTATGAGGTGGCATTATGTACAATTGGTATGTTGCGGTCAACGGACAGACTGTCGGTCCTTTTTCCCATGAACAGATGATCGCCGGGGTACGATCCGGCCAGTATAACCTGGCCACCATGGTCTGGCGGGAAGGATTTAACGATTGGTTGCCAGTGGAACAGGTCAAAGAACTGACTGCTCCCGATACGGCGGCAGGCCGCATGCCTCCAGCCATGAGCGGACGGCAGGCCCACGAGATTGATTATGAGATCTTCGGTCATGAGATGCAGTTTGTCGAGATTGAGCTTGATCCGCAGGAAAGCGTGGTGGCCGAGGCGGGCAGCATGATGTACATGAGCGATTTTATCAAAATGGACACCATCTTCGGTGACGGCTCTGCCTCTTCCCAGCAAGGGGGATTTTTCGATAAAATGCTTGGGGCAGGTAAACGACTGATCACCGGTGAAGGGCTGTTCGTCACCATGTTCACCTTTCAGGGTCAGGGCAAAGGCAAGGTCGCCTTTGCCTCCCCGTATCCGGGCAAGATTATCCCTCTGGATCTGAGTCAGTACGGCAACAGGATCATCTGCCAGAAGGACGCCTTTCTCTGTGCAGCCAAGGGGGTTGCCATCGGAATCGCCTTTCAGAAAAGACTAGGCACGGCCTTGTTTGGTGGGGAAGGATTCATTATGCAGCAACTGGACGGCGACGGTCTTTGCTTTGTCCATGCTGGCGGCACCATCGTTGAACGGGAGCTCCAGGCCGGAGAAACCCTGAGGGTGGATACCGGCTGCTTGGTCGCCCTGACCCAGACTGTGAATTATGATATTGAATATGTGGGCAATGTGAAATCAGCTGTGTTTGGCGGCGAGGGTTTCTTCTTTGCCAGTCTGCGCGGGCCGGGCCATGTCTGGCTGCAATCCCTGCCCTTTTCCCGGCTGGCCGGGCGAATCTGGGCTGCTGCGCCCAAAGCTGGTGGACAGAGCGTGGGCGAGGGATCTGTGCTTGGGAACATCTCCACGATATTTGAGAAATAGTTTTTTTTTTTTGGGGGGGGAGAACGGGACAGACACAGGGTACTCAGGGTGCTACCCCGAGCTGGTTAGATCTAGCCCTGTTGGAGCATGGGCCTCGGCGTCATTATTGTAGGGGTAGGCCCCTGTGCCTACCCGGTTTCGTGCTCCTCAGTATTGTAAAGTTGAGTAAAATTGACACGTAGGCACGTATCCCTCCTCTCTGCCAACACGACTGTTAACCGACATAACCGTCAGGATTTTTGGACTGCCAATTCCAGGTATCAACGCACATCGCATCAAGCCCCTGTTCTGCTTTCCACCCCAACTCCTCAGCGGCAAGGGCGGGATCAGCATAACATTGTGCTATATCACCATGACGACGAGGAGCAATAGCATAAGAGACTTTTTTCCCGGATGCCTTTTCAAAGGCCCTGATCATCTCCAGCACAGAGTAGCCTTGGCCGGTCCCCAGATTATAGGTAACCACGCCCGGCTTTTCTGTCAGTTTCTCCAAAGCGCAGAGATGGCCCTTGGCCAGATCAACCACATGGATATAATCACGGACGCCGGTTCCGTCTGGGGTGGAATAATCATCACCGAAAACGGAAAGCTGCTCCAGCCGCCCTACTGCCACCTGGGAGATATACGGCATCAGGTTATTGGGAGTACCATTGGGGTCTTCCCCAATTTCACCGCTTCCATGGGCCCCCACCGGATTAAAATAGCGCAGCAGGCTGATATTCCATTCTCCATCCGCAACATGCAGGTCACGGAGAATATCTTCAATCATAGCCTTGGTTCGACCGTAGGGATTGGTGCAGGCAAGCAGAGGAAAATCCTCTGTAATAGGCACAGAAGCCGGGTCTCCGTACACCGTGGCAGAAGAGCTGAAGACCATATTTTTGATCCCGTGCCGCTGCATGGTTTGACAGAGATTAATGGTGCCGGTGAGGTTATTGTGGTAATAGAGCAGGGGCTTCTCCACAGATTCACCCACCGCTTTCAGGCCAGCAAAATGAATGACCGCTGTGGCATCGGCACTCTGGCGAAATACCGTATCCAGGGCACCTGCATCAAGCAGATCAACCTGAAAAAAACGAAGCGTTTTACCGGTGAGTTTCTCCACCCTGCGCAAGCCTTCCCGACCCGAGTTGCAGAGATTATCAATAACGGTTACTTCATGACCGCTGTTCAGCAGTTCCAGACAGGTATGACTGCCTATATATCCGGCTCCGCCGGTAACAAGAATATGCATTAAATTCTCCACAAAAAAATAGGCACGATAAAAAAACGAAATCCCAGCCAAACAGAAAGCGCTCCGATGGCAAGCACGGTCAGGCGATACAGGGCAATGTAGAGCAGAAAGTCGGTTAAAAGGGTCATACAACTTCGCAGCTACCTCTTTCCCCCCATCTCCCGATACACCAACATAGGATACACCAGCACCCTCGGATACCGACAGGTCCGCACCATCTGTTCAAAGCCTTCAAAGCCGCGAAAGACGCTGCGAAACCCGCGCTCCACCGCCTCCTTACTCGATAAATCTCCGCCCAAAAACTCCTGATGCGGATTAAACAGCGCATCTTCTGGATTAGGGACCGAACTGACAATACCCAACATGGTCAGTTCTTCGGTGGGGACCGAACCGTAGGTGAAGTGAAAGGCAGAAACATCCATGTCAAAGAAGTTTTCCTGCTTCAAATGCCCGAAAACCTGCACCGCCATTTGCTCTTGGGAAGGATAGATCCGCAAATTAATAATGCCAGGAATGAAGGTGTCAATCCAGCTCTTCAAGCCATCTAAAATCCACTGTTCAACCACTCCGGCCTTGGTGTAGTTTTCCAACAGATCCTCCAGCTTTTTCTTCTGCTCTTTCAGCGGAGCCTGCTGAATATTGCGGGCATTCCTGTCCCTAATCTTTGCTATATCTGCTTCTCTGGCCTTGATCTGCTCCACAAGCTCTTTATAGGCCTCCGTGCTTTTCACTGCCGCCTTATTACTCTGATTAATCAGCGCGGCAATATCTGGGAACGAATCAGAGATCTTCTTCATTCGCTCGTAATGCTCAATAACGCATCGCCCTGTTACCTTGATACAGAAGGTATTTTTTAAGGTCTTACGAAAGTCCTTGTCCTGAATCTTTTCCGCCATTTCCTTGCCGGATAAATCGATCAAATGCCCCTGGTCGGCCAGCTCTTCTTCCAGCTCCTGAAACAGGGCATGGTGGGGTTTCACCTGCTCTTGTGGCCCCTGCCCTTCCTGACCCGCGCTGGTAGAATCGTTTTTAAATATTTTAAAATCGTATTTTTTCTTATTCTCCGCCGGATTGACGGTTGCGTACGTGGACTCCCCGGCAGAGACAACAGCTCCGGTCAGTTGATTGTACACGGAAAGAATTTTTTTAGTGTCCACGTAGAGATAATCGCAGAGAGACATGTTCTTCTTTTTCATTGGGCATCCTTAAAAGATCGGTGATTTTGGGCAGTGAATTTATGAATCTTTTTACTTACCAAAGACTGTATTAGACTGTCAAGCTGAAGTCAGCAGCTCTTCGCAAAAGACAAAGCACGAGAGAGGCTTGACACGACTGCAACAGCAAGGTATTTTTCATTATCAACTTCCTTGCAAGAGGAGGTTCCATGTCGCACCCGTACATACCCGTACCATTCTGTTTTCATCAGACCACAGCAATGTACTAACAAAAAAAATGCTCCTCACCGCCCTAAAAAAACTCTGGTCCGCCTTTACCGACCTGTTGCCCATAGTCCTGGTAATCAGCTTTTTCCAGCTGATTGTGCTGCGGCAACCCCTGCCTAATCTTATTGAGGTCCTGTTCGGGGCTGTGCTGGTGGTGGTCGGTCTGGCCCTCTTTGTTCAGGGCCTAGAAATGGGGCTCTTTCCCATCGGTGAAAGTCTGGCTCAAGCCTTGGCTCGCAAAGGCAGCCTGGTCTGGCTGCTGGTCTTTGCCTTTGCCCTGGGCTTTGCCACCACGGTGGCAGAGCCTGCCCTGATTGCAGTGGCCGATGAGGCGGCAGAAATCGCGGCCAAGGGGGGACTCATTGAGGCCGGTGAACAAGCTGCTCAGCAATACGCCCTTGGCCTCCGCCTGTCCGTGGCCTTTTCCGTGGGCTTGGCTATTCTCATCGGGGTGTTGCGTATCTTGCGGGGCTGGCCGGTCCATTATCTGATCATTGGCGGATATGTCCTGGTCATGCTGATGACCATGATAGCATCCAAGGAGATTATCGGCCTGGCCTATGATGCAGGCGGCGTCACCACCTCCACCATCACTGTGCCCTTAGTCGCCGCCCTCGGGGTGGGCCTAGCCTCCATTATCCGGGGCAGGAACCCCATGCTGGACGGCTTTGGCCTCATCGCCTTTGCCTCCCTGCTGCCCATGATCTTTGTCATGGGCTATGGCCTGCTGGTTTTTCACTGAAAGGGATTGCCTATGAACTTCTTTGCTGATTTTGCAGACATCCTTCTCCTCACCCTGCGTGATGTCACCCCGATTGTGGGCCTGATTATCGGTTTCCAGCTCCTGGTCATCCGCCAGCCGGTTCCTCATCCCAAACGACTCATCCTCGGCGGAATCTATGTGGTGCTCGGCCTGTCCCTCTTTCTCATCGGCCTGGAAAAGGCCCTATTTCCCCTGGGCAGGATGATGGCGACCCAGCTTTCCGACTCGCATTTCCTCTACGGTACCGAGACCATGCCGACAACACCGGACTGGCTGGCCTACGGCTGGATCTACCTTTTTGCCGCCATGATCGGCTTTGCCACCACCATTGCCGAGCCCTCATTAATCGCGGTTGCCTATAAGGCCAACGAGGTCTCCGGCGGGACCATCAGCCAATGGGGATTACGAATCACGGTAGCGGTCGGGGTGGCCTTCGGCATCAGCCTGGGCACCTTCCGCATTGTCAGCGGAACCCCGCTCTATCTTTATATTTTAACAGGTTATATCATCGTCATTATTCAGACCCTCTTCGCCCCGAAAAATATTATCCCCTTGGCCTATGACTCCGGCGGAGTCACTACCTCCACAGTGACCGTGCCCCTGGTGGCGGCTCTGGGGCTGGGGCTGGCCTCCACGGTGCCGGGTCGCAACCCTGCCCTGGACGGCTTCGGGCTGATCGCTTTTGCCAGTCTGTTTCCGATTATCACAGTCCTTGGTTATGCCCAATTCGGACAGTGGATGACCGCAAGGCGAAGAAAGAAAGAACATAAGGAGAACGAACATGCTGTTTAAAACTATTATCGCCTCGGTGAAACCCGATCACACTGACAAGGTCGTGGATGCAGCCAAGGAAGCCGGGGCCACCGGGGCCACCATCCTTTCGGGTCGCGGGACAGGCTGTCACGAGGCCAAGACCTTTTTCGGCCTGACCCTGGAGCCCCAAAGCGATATTATCATGATGCTGATTGAGGAACATCTGGTCCAAGGAATTCTGGATGCTATTGTCGAGGCCGGGGAATTCAACAAGCCCGGAACAGGTATGGCCTTTGTCCTGCCTGTTGAGCAAGTTGTCGGCCTGGATAGTCAACTTAGTATCATTAAGGAAAAAATTCAGGATCAGTATTTTTAGAGATAACCCCTCATCCCGCCCCCTGGCGGCGGGACAACAAAATATAAAAGCTGGATTAGGTGACTCCAAGGAGTCACCTGCTACTTGCCGCCCCCTCCCTCCCCTCTGGGGAGGGACAACAAAACATGAAAGCTGGTTAGGAGTCACCCAGTACTTTCATATAAAAAATTTAAGAAATAAAGAAGAGAGAGAATAATGGCAGCAGAGAGAACAATCACTCGGGCACGGGATGTAATGCGGACAAAGCTGGTCACCATCGACGGGATGGCCACGGTCAGGGAAGCAGTAGAGAAGATGCGGGCCGAACATCACACCCACCTACTGGTGGAAAGAAGGAATACGGATGATGCATGGGCCATCATTTCCATCCGAGATCTGGTGGAGGGAGTCCTGGTCCCGGAGCGGTCAGCAGAAGATGTCAATGTCTTTGAAGTCATGACCAAGCCGGTGATCACGGTGCCGCCGGACATGGATATCCGCTATGTGGCTCGGTTGCTCCATAACACAGGGCTGAGCAGGGTGCCGGTGGAGGAAAACAACGAGCTGATCGGCATGATTTCCCTTTCCTCGCTGATCCTGCATGAATCGATTTTTTGATTCTTTTTTCTGGCAGGAGGGTGCATAAACATCTTATCCCGGCCTGCCGAAGATTTTCGGTACAGTATAGGGGATCTGAAGATACTCCAGTACCTTTCCTGTCTTATGGTACTTATGCTGATGAAGAAGCCGGGAGAAATTAAAGGATATCCCGAGATAAACGCGGCGTTCCTTATCCGCTTCGGATGTATCATACCCTCGGGTGCAATATCCTGCATGTAATTCCGCCCATTGCAGCCACGAGTCTTCCAGCTGATCAAAACCGTCAAGTTTGACAACTACGGCATAGTACATATTGGAGTAATCATCAAAAATTCCTTGCACAGGGACATTCAGGGCATATTCAACACGAAAATCTATCTTGCGATCCAATTCCGGATACTGCTCCATAAGCATGCTGGTTAATGCCCCAAGCGTATTCATGGTCATATCGCCCCAGTCAAACCCCTGGGTTTTGCTGGTTCCGTCATCAAGCTCCATGATCGTCTGTACGGCCCAGGACGAAAACACACCGTAGCGACCGGCTGTTTTTCTGTCATATCCCCAATGCTTGTACAGGCCGGTAAAGGCATCGGCAACAGCATACGTCGACCAAAAATGACCGGTTTTATCCGCACCTCCATATTTTGAGTCCTTTTCAAACCAGCCTTCATTCGCAAAATGAAAACCGTCCGAGCCGTAATCCCAATCAGCGAATCCATACAGCGTGATAAAGGCTGCTGCGGAGATATTGGCGTACAGGGCCTTTTTCTCCTTGGGAAGCTTATCCCACCAGCCGCCCTGCGCTTCCTTACCTACTTGGTCAGAATTAATAACATCCTGTGTAGCATTCTGTGTAGAACTTTGTAGATTTCCACTGCATGCCGGAGAGGTAAAATTCGCCGTGACAGCAAAAAAGATAATCGGAAGATTGAAGAAGTATTTTTTCATTACTCAGCTCAGAAGGAGGCGTTATTATGTTCATCCGATCAGAGGCGGTACACGCCCCCGTGCAGAGAGGTACCGGTGTCCACAATCTGAACCATCGTGCGACAGCATATATCACCGTTTATATATCACCCTCCCGTAAAAGACAAAATTTTTCGTATCAATCGCATATGACCGGAGAAGAAGCCTCTCCAAGGGTTTTATTGCCTTCCAAACAACACGTACCACATCAAGAAAACAAACAAGCACCCCATAAACGGAACCGATATTTCCCGAAGGAGAAAAACGACGGATAGATTGCGTTGGCAGAGCGATTCAGCTATGATGTGCCGAGGCAGGCATCCAAAATTCTCCGGCACGATCCATGCGGGACAGCGGCACATCCTGCAAGAGTCCTCAAGATTACTCTGAATATGAACAATACACTCGCATTCCAACACCTGAAAAAAGCATTCCTGGTTGCTCTCTGGTTCTGTTTTCTCACCTTTCCCATCATGGTTATCAAGGTGAATCCCTATGAAGGGACCGTTGTTTGGCGTTGGCAAAATATGCTCTATGTGGCACTGGTCAGTTTTTTTCTGTACCTGCTGAGCCAAGCCTTTCTGGGCTGGAAGACTGCACAGGAAGAGAAGAAAAAACTCCGCATCACCCCTGATAGGGCAATAAAGAATTGGCAGCACATCCTGCTCAATGAACCAAAGGTATTTTTACCGGTTCTCGGGGTGCTTCTGATAATTTTTTCTGCTTTTCCATTGTACCTTTCCACCTATCAGATCAATATTATGATCACAGCCCTGATGTACGTAGTCTTAGGGCTGGGGCTCAATATCGTTGTCGGGGTGGCAGGCCTGCTTGATCTGGGCTATGTGGCCTTTTATGCAGTCGGGGCCTATACCTATGCCCTGCTCAACCTTCATTTCGAGATCGGCTTCTGGACAGCCCTGCCCATGGGAGGCCTGCTGGCAGCCTGTTTCGGCATCCTGCTCGGCTTTCCGGTGCTGCGCTTGCGGGGTGACTATCTGGCCATTGTCACCTTGGGTTTCGGAGAAATTATCCGCTTGGTGCTGGAGAACTGGACCGCGTTTTCCCAAGGGCCCAGTGGGATCTCGAATATCCCCAGGCCCGGCTTGTTCGGCATGGAGATGACCCTTGGTCAATCCATCAACTATCTCTATTATCTGATGATCGCTTTGGTGATCTTCACCGTGTTTATGGTGAACCGGCTGCAAAATTCCCGGATCGGTCGTGCCTGGTTTGCCCTGCGCGAAGATGAGATTGCTTGCCAAGCTATGGGTATCGACAAAACCAAAACCAAGTTGACTGCTTTTTCTCTGGGTGCCTTCTGGGCTGGCATGGTCGGGGTGATCTTTGCCGCCAAAACGACCTTTGTCAACCCTTCTTCCTTTACCTTTCTTGAATCCGCTATTATCCTCTGCATTGTGGTGCTGGGCGGGATGGGCTCTATTATCGGGGTTATCATTGCGGCGCTGGTCCTGATGCTGTTGCCCGAATACCTGCGGGCCTTTGCCGATTATCGCATGCTGGTCTTCGGAGCTACCCTGGTTATCATGATGGTCTTTCGGCCCAAGGGGTTGATCTCCACCGTGCGGCGGACGTACAGGAGAGAAAACGCATAATGCAAAAGAGCCGTTAAAAATATCAGGTTGAAAAAAGTCGTAACGGAACAGGAGCAGGAGGAATACCCATGAAGTCGTTTTCAAAATGGACGATTGAAGAGGTGGAAGAAACTTTTCATATCGTTCAGCAAAAACAGGACCAACAGCTTGAACAGTGGATGAGCCCGGTTCCTGCTCCTTCTGATATCGAAAAGCAGCAATTGCAGCTCCTTCAGGAAAAATTGCTGGATAATGTATGGGACTGGAATGAAGAGGAACTCAAGGTCTATTTCATTATTCCGCTTCTTGAGCTGATTCGTTTTGAGGAAACGGACTGCAAACCCTTTCTTTCCCGAGAACTTACGATGACCGTTGAAGACGACACTGTCTCCGGTTTTGTCGATTTCATGGTGGCCTCGGGAAGACGTTCTCCGAAAAAACCGTATTTTTTTATCCATGAATACAAGAAAGAACATGATTCCTCAAACGACCCCCTCGGTCAGCTGATGATCGAAATGGTCACGGCCCGGCATCTGAATGCTGACAGTCATCCTGTGTACGGGGCCTATGTTATGGGGCGTTATTGGCATTTTGTCGTGCTCCATGAACAGAGCTATGCCGTCCATACAGGACTCAATGCCGCTGATGAAGAACTCCTGCATATCTTTGGTGTGCTCCAAAACAGCAAAAAAATTATCGGAGAGTGGAGTCGGTAACGCCCTTGCGCTTCAAGCGGGAGTTTGGGTATAGAAGCAATTGCGGAAATTACAGGGTTGTTGATCGAAGAGCTTCAGAGGTTGCAGCAGGGGCATGGTCTGATAAAATGATATTTCAAAAACAAATGAGACTTTCTGATGATAACAAGCTGCTTCAGCCTAAAAAATATAAATAGATCAGATTATCATGAAAAAATTATTTGATGGCTTTGAAAAGTTAATAAACGAACATGGATCTGCTGCTATTCTCAAGGAGAGAATCTCGCTGGCAAATGACCAATATTCTTTTCTCGAAAAGCAAAAGATTTCTCTCGAATCAGATAATGAAAATCTTAAAGACGAGAATAGAGCACTTAAGCTTAATCTTGAAGAGGCAAAAGAAAAGATAAAAGAATTTGAGGAACAGATATCAAGTATTCATAATACTAATCCAGATGGTTACGTTTGTGATCATTGTGCAAGCCCATCTCTGACAAGAACTGGAAGCAGGCCAGATCCTACATTTGGTGACTTAGGTATAAAACAAAAAATATTTTCCTGTAACGTTTGCGGCAAAGAGAGCGCATTCACTCCAGAATCAAATAACAAAAAACGTAGATACTGATGCCATTTTTGTTGCGCAGCTCATCATGCATGTTGAAACTACCAGGAAATCCTGATCGAAAAAATTTGAGAGAATAGCCGAAATTCACTGAAAATGAGGGAACAAAACGATAATCCTATCCTCGAAGTACAGCATCTCACGATGGACTTCGGCGGCATCAGGGCCTTGGACAAAATGAATATCCGGGTCCGGCAAGGGGAAATAGCGGCCCTGATCGGCCCAAATGGAGCAGGCAAAACTACTTTTTTTAATTGTCTGACCGGGATTTACAAACCGACCTCCGGCAACCTTCTATTGACACAGCCGGGGCAAGACAGTAAACGACTCAACGGTTTAAAGCCGAACCAAGTGACAGAGCAGGGACTGGCCCGGACCTTTCAGAATATCCGCCTCTTCCCTGACATGAGCGTCCTGGAAAACGTCATGATAGGTCGTCATTGCCGAACTAAAGCCAGGGTGCTTGGAGCGATCTTTCGCAATAAGCAAACGATCAAGGAAGAAAAAGAGGTCATTGCCCGCTCCTATGCCCTGTTGGAAAAAGTCGGGCTTGCCGAGCTAGCCAATGAATTTGCCAAGAACTTACCCTATGGAGCGCAACGCAGGCTGGAAATAGCTAGGGCTCTGGCAACCGATCCCGCTCTTCTGCTGCTTGATGAACCGGCAGCCGGAATGAATCCCCAGGAAACTGTGGAATTGGACGAACTCATTACTGAAATCCGTGATGACGGCATCTCCATCCTTCTGATTGAGCACGATATGAAATTGGTCATGAGTCTCTCCGACTATATCTTTGTGATGGACTACGGCAAAAAAATTGCTGAAGGCGTACCCCATGAGGTCCGAAACAATCCAGAGGTCATCAAGGCGTATCTCGGGGAAGACATAGAACCGATGCATGATACTCACGCATAATATTCACGCATGACTGTCAAATGACACAACGAAATGATATAACAACATGAGTAAACACGTTTTCATAAAGACCTTTGGCTGCCAGATGAACGAGCGAGACTCGGAAATTATGGCCCAGCTTCTGTCCCAATCGGGCTATATAGCGGTGGGTGAACCGACAGATGCCGACCTAGTCATCCTCAACACCTGCTCCATCCGCGCTAAGGCAGAACAGAAGGTCTTCAGCCTGCTTGGATCACTCCGCCTGCAAAAAAAGCAGCAGCCGGAACTGCGCATAGCTGTCGCAGGATGTGTGGCTCAACAGGAAGGCGAGCAGATCTTCCGCCGGATGCCCCATGTGGATATTGTGGTGGGAACCCAACAGCTCTATCAGCTGCCTGAGATGCTCGGACGCCTTGAGCGGAAAGAGACAGCCAGGGAAATATCCTGCGATCTTGACAAGGAGTTCACTATTCCTCCTTTTCAAAGATTATTAGAAAAAACGCCTTCTCAGGCCCAGTCAGTAGAATTTCGCAAATTCGTGACCATCATGCAGGGCTGTAATAATTATTGCAGCTATTGTGTGGTGCCGAAAACCCGGGGGCGGGAGATCAGTAGGCCAGTTGCTGATATCCTGGAAGAAGTCCGGCTCCTGATTGCACGAGGCATCAAAGAGATCACCCTGCTGGGCCAGAATGTCAACTCCTATGGCTGTACCAATGCCGTTGCTGAAAACCCAACCGGCTTTGCCGACCTGCTCAAGATGGTTGCCAAGATACCCGAAGTGCAGCGCCTCCGTTTTACCACCTCGAACCCGCAGGACCTCTCCACAGAACTGATGCAATGCTTCCGCGATATCCCCAATCTCTGCCCGCAATTCCATCTGCCGGTGCAAGCCGGTTCCAATGCTGTGTTGAAAAAGATGCACAGAAAATACACCCGAGAGGTGTATCTGGAAAAAATTGCGGAACTGCGCTCCTATTGCCCTGATATCGCCATCTGTACCGATGTCATTGTCGGCTTTCCCGGAGAGACAGAGGCGGATTTTGCCCAAACCATGGATCTGCTGGAAACCGTTCGCTTCCACGGATCGTACTCTTTTAAATACTCTGATCGTCCCCATACCCGCTCAGCTGATTTCAGCGATAAGGTCGATGAGCAGGTCAAAAAGGAACGGCTGCAACGCTTTCAAAGCCGCCAGGACGCTATCAGCTTGGAACGCAACCAGGAATTTCTTGGCAAGACGGTCGAAGTCATGGTTGAATCCTGCTCTCCCTCCAAAGCACAGGGACGGACAGGAACAAACCATATTGTCCATTTCACCTCTCCAACAAATCTGCTGCCCGGTAACCTTACTCTGATCACGATCACCCATGCAGGTCAACATTCCCTCAAAGGGGAACTGACCCCAAAGGGGAGTACCGATGCCTAAAAGCACCCCCTCTCGTAAAACAAGATAGCTGTATCATTTTTTTAAAACAAAATCTTAAAACATTCCATAAGCAGCAAGGTTTCAAACCAGGAACTTTGCCATAAAAGGATATCTGCATGGCACTTTCTCTTTTTGATCTTGATAATACCCTGTTAGCCGGTGACAGCGATTATGAATGGGGTCGCTTTCTCATTAAAAAAGGTCTGGTTGACGAGGACTATTATGAGACGGAAAACAACCGCTTTTATGAGCAGTATAAGCAGGGCACCCTGGATATTTATGAATTTTCCGCATTCAGTTTCCAGCCCCTGGCAGCACGCAGCATGGAAGAACTTCAGCTGCTCCATGCAGAATTCATGCAGGACGTTATCCAACCGATGATCGGAAAAAAGGCACTCACCTTGGTGAATAAGCATAAAGAGCAAGGAGACACGGTGATGGTTATCACGGCAACCAACAGCTTTATCACTGGCCCGATTATCCGCGCTTTCGGGATTGAGCATCTCCTGGCAACAGAGCCTAAGATCGTCAACAATCGCTATACCACAGAGATTGACGGGATCCCCTGTTTTCATGAGGGGAAGGTGCAACGACTAAAAAATTGGCTGGCTGAAAAAAAGGTGTCGCTCCAAGGAAGCTGTTTTTACAGTGACTCAATCAACGACCTGCCCTTATTGGAAAAGGTGGATACCCCTATTGCCGTTGATCCAGACGAAAAATTGGCTGCACTTGCCCGCCAAAGAGGATGGACTTGTACCTCGTTGCGCGATTAATTTGAAAACTCGTCCAAATCCCCTTCCTCTTAAAGGATATTGTTTTTTCAAAAGTCTTTTTTTTATGGACAGCGACTTGTTTTCTACATAACTTATAAGGTGAGTCCTCATTTTTTAGGATAACTTCACTACACCACATTATTTCACAGTTTTTCTTTTAGTTGAACTCATATTGTGCTGATCAGCGTGCCGATATAAACCTGTCCTCAATCGAAGTAATAAAACTTGCAACAGCTTACTGAATCCATGGAAAAAAAGAAGGTCAAAATTTTAATTGTAGACGATGAGCAGGTCCATAGATACATGCTCTACTCCATGCTGACTGAATGGGGCTGGTCGTGCCAGGAAGCGGACGATGGCGAGACAGCGGTTGAAGCCGTACGACAAGGGCCTTTTGATGTCATCCTCCTGGATGTCTGTATGGAACCTATGGACGGCCTGGAGGCTCTGCGCCAGATACACGCCATTAATCCATCGATTCCGGTGGTTATGATGACGGCCTACTCCTCAATAGATTCAGCTGTTGAAGCAATCAAGCTGGGCGCTCACGATTATCTTACAAAGCCCATAAATTTTGAACGACTTCGCCAAACCCTGGAAGTTGCTCTGGGGCATCGCCAGCAACCGGATAAGACCGAGCTCTCTGAAAAACCTTTTGGCGAGGACGGCAGGATTATCGGATCTTCAACTCCGATGCAAACCCTTTGGGAGATGATTGTTCAGGTTGCTCCTACAGAGGCCACCGTCCTGATCACCGGTGATTCAGGGACCGGCAAGGAACTGGTCGCCTCAGCCCTGCATTATAAAAGCCACCGCAGAAAGGGACCCTTTATCAAGGTCAACTGCGCAGCCCTTTCTGAAACCCTGCTGGAGTCGGAGCTCTTCGGTCATGAAAAAGGAGCCTTTACCGGCGCGGATCGTCGCCGCGAAGGCTGTTTTGTCCGGGCACAGGAAGGGACCCTCTTCCTTGACGAGATAGGCGAAACAACCCCGGCCATGCAGGCAAAACTTTTACGGGTCCTTCAGGAGCACGAACTCCAGCGAGTTGGCGGCCAAGAAATCATTACCGTTGATGTGCGTATTGTCACAGCCACCAACCGAAATCTGGAGGCAGAGGTGAAGGCAGGCAATTTCCGGGAAGATCTTTATTACCGACTCAATGTTGTAGCCCTCGACATGCCTTCCTTATCTGACCGTGACGGTGATATCCCCTTGCTCGCTGATTTTTTCCTGCGCAATTTTGCCAAAAGAAATAAACGAAAGGTACAGGGAATCACTCCTGAATGCATGGATATCTTCAATCGCTATCCCTGGCCAGGTAATGTCCGGGAGCTGGAAAACGCCATAGAACGAGGAGTAATCCTGATGCGGGGAGGCTATCTTGACCTTGATAGCCTGCCTATGGCTGTTCAAAACTGGGCTGGAATGAATCCGAAAAAGCAAGAAGAGCAACCGTCAACCCTGAGAGAAGCTGAGCGCGTGCTCATCCTGAAGACCCTGGAGGAAACCAACGGAAACCGCAGCGAGGCAGCCCGCCGCTTACAGATTACCCGGAAGACCCTGCTGAACAAATTAAAAAAGTATGGCGTGTAAAAAGTAGAAACAGGAGTAGGGGCGCCCCCCTGTGTTCACCCTTGTATACCGGGCAGGCACAGGGGTCTGCCCGACATAACAGGACGAACACACAGGTTCGCCCCTACGGCACCCTGCATACAAAAGATGAAGGGGTATGCATAATGGGTAAGTTATTTCTTGTTAAATTCCTTACCCCTCTTCATTCTCTTCTCCTCTCACATGACACCTCACATGGCAACCAAAGGGAGATAGGTTGGTTGCCAACGGAAATGCCGGATCAAGCGCTGCAAACGAACCGGATCATCATGATGCTGAAAGTTGGAAAAAGCACAGGGCCGACTCACTCCCGCCGCAATCGCCGCCTCCCCAACAGCCTGAGCAACCTTGAGACTGACTTCAGCAAGGTCGGTCACTGGAGGGAGTAAAGCCCCGTCCTGCATATCTCCAGGGCTTACGCAGAAGGAGAC
The DNA here is from genome assembly GCA_965603655.1 of uncultured Candidatus Electrothrix sp. Taxonomy (GTDB): domain Bacteria; phylum Desulfobacterota; class Desulfobulbia; order Desulfobulbales; family Desulfobulbaceae; genus Electrothrix. Next base: position 15,801 of record CBFDDU010000042.1, read on the forward strand.
CGCCCCGGCAGCAGCGGTGAAAAATTCCGGTAGCACAGCACGGGACCCGGAAGCCAAGGTGCCGAGCCCCACTCCGGGAAAGACAAAAACATTATTGGCCTGGGCCACAGAAAAGGCTCGACCCTCAAACACGACATCAGGGAAAGGCGAGCCGGTTCCGATCAAGGCCCGACCGTTTGTCCAGTTGTAGATATCTGCTGGCACAGCTTCGGCATGGTCTGTGGGGTTGGAAAGCGGCATAATCACCGGACGATCAGTATGCTCCTGTACTGACAGCACAACCTCTTTACTAAAGCAACCAGGCTGGCCCGAGGTGCCTATTAGCACTGTAATCCCTGCTTTCTTAACCACATTTTCCAATCGCCCGTCTTTTTCATCCCGCAACCAATCAAGCCCTGCCGGGTCCTGGGCAAATTTCTGCTTATAAGGAAGAAGTTCACGATCCGTTGTAATCAGGCCCTGTGAATCCAAGGTGAAGATCTGTTGACAAGCCTCCTCTTCCGACATGCCTTCCGCACAAAGGGCAACCATGATCTGCTCGGCAATACCGATCCCCCCTGCCCCGGCTCCGTGGATCAGAATTTTTTGCTTTGCCAGACTTTCCTGCTTGATCCTCATAGCCGTATAAATGGCAGCCAAGGCAACTGCACCAGTCCCCTGGATATCATCATTAAAGGAAATCAGGTCATGAAGAAAGGTATCACGGATGGCAAAGGCATTCTGCTTTGAAAAATCTTCCCACTGACAAAGGGCACTGGGAAAAACATTACGGAAGGCCCGAGCAAAACGCTGGATAAAATCAATGTATTGGTCCCCAGTGATCCGCCTATGCCGCCATCCCAAGTATTCATGATCATTGAGTAGGGTTTCATTATTGGTGCCCACATCCAGAGAAATCGGCAGGCAATGCCAAGGCGCAATCCCAGCCCCCTGGGTATAGAGCATCAGCTTGCCTAAACAGATGGCAATTCCGCCTGCGCCCTGATCACCGAGTCCGAGAATACCCTGATTATCCGTCACCACGGCCACCCGAATATCCCGCTGCTGAAAACGACGGAGGACATTTTCCGCCTGATCAATATTACCGGGATGAAAATGGAGCCCATTGGCAGAGCGAAACATGGAAGAGTATTGCTGACAGGCATAGCCCACAGTGGGCGTGTAGATGATGGACATATAACGGCTGATATCGCTCCTTATCAGGGCATGGGCCAAGGTCACATTGCGGTCAAACAGGGAACGGATATAGACAAAACGTTCGATATCCGACTCCTTGGCTTCCACCTTGACCCGACTGTTTTCCACCTGCTCTTCCAAGCTGCGCACCGCAGGGGGCAACATGGCAACCAGCCCGAGGCGCTGCCGTTCATCTTTGGTAAAGGCGGTTCCTCGATTGACAAAAGGGTCGGCATGCAGGCTGAGCCCGCTGGAATAAACATATATCTCACGGGTATTGCCGTATTCGTCGTACTTGAACATTGCGGAATTTTCCGACATGGGTGCAGTCTCCTTAAAGGTACAGTTCCCGGTGTGGCTCCAGGCTTACGCCTGTTAGCGTGGTCAGAGGACTCTCTTCGCCCCACAAATAGGTCAGGAATCGGTGATTTTATTATGGATGGAGTTTACCTGCGCAGTGAAAAAAGTTCAAGGAAAGAGCTGGGTGGATTGCAACCGGCTCTATTTGCTCCGTTTGCAAAAAATATTCCCTTTCAAGACCCTCCAGCCCGGCTTTTCGGTGATTCTGCCCCTTTAGGTCGCTCAAAGGGTCGTCGTCCTCTGACGAACAAAAAAATGAAGGCAAGTTCAGGCTAGAGATCAACAGGGGCCAATGCAGCAATCAACTAAAATATTAAATAGATATAGCAAAGACACACGGAACCATTGCCCTGAATTTGACCGCAAAATAGTTGAGAGATTCGGATTGAGCCAAAAAACTTCCCCATCGAATCATAAATTTATATTGACAAGAAAGCACGCTGTAGTTAATTATACACTTAATTAGTTAAACACTAAATCTCTAGGCTGGAGAAAAAAATGGACAACCAAGTCGATGACCTGGCGCTTTTGCTCAAATCAATTTCTCATCCCATCCGCCTGAAAATACTCTGTCTTCTTCAAGATAAGGAGCTCACTGTCAGTGAGATTCGGGAGGAAGTGGCGACCAGCGGAGCGAATATTAGTCAGCATTTGAATATAATGAGAAACCGAGGTATTATTGGTTCCCGTAAGGAAGCTAATTTTATTTATAATAGCATTGCGGATGAACGGATTATCGAGTTAATGAAAACGATGAAACAGTTATTCTGCACTATCACCTAAACCGTTCGTTTCGATCCTGAACAGATAAGCAAGCCTACCATATCAGGCATAAAAGAGATAAAAACAGGAGGCAGTCATGGAGTTATCTACCAGAGTGATTCAATTTTCTCTGCACAAGCCCAAGATCGTTACCACGATCATGGTGCTGTGTACCCTCATCGTCGGGGCCTTTATTGTAAAGGTTCATGTGGACACGGACCCGGAAAATATGCTTTCCGAGCATGAGGCGGTCCGCGTCTTTCACGATCAGACCAAGAAGGAATTTGGTCTGTACGATGTGGTGGTGCTGGGTGTTGTTAATGAGCATAACCCAGACGGGGTGTTCAACCCGGAAACCCTGCAACGGGTCTATACCCTGAGTAGATTCGCTGCCACTCTGGAAGACCCCGAAGATCCAGAACGCAGGGTGGTCAGTCGGGATATCATTGCCCCGGATAATGTGGACAATATCCTCCAGGCTGGACTCGGGCAGGTGCGTTTTGAGTGGCTGATGAAGGAGCCGCCCAAGACCCGCGAGGAAGCGCTGAAGATCCGCGATTACGCCTTAGCTAATCCCCTGCTCAAGGGCACCATGGTTTCGGAAGACGGCAAGGCCCTGGGGATCTACCTGCCCATTACCAAAAAAGATTTTGCCCATTCCGTGGCTGAGAAGCTTCGGGAAAAGATTGACGAGATCGGTGCGGGTGATGACGAATTCCATATCACCGGTTTGCCCGTGGCCGAGGATACCTTTGGCAAGGAGATGTTTGTCCAGATGGCGGTTTCCGCCCCTCTGGCCATGCTGATGATCTTTTTACTCATGCTCTTTTTCTTCCGTAATCTCCAGCTGATTATCGCCCCGATGATCATTGCCGTCTGCACGGTGGCAATGACTATGGGGATGCTTATCGGCACTGGCCACACCCTCCATATCATGAGCTCCATGATCCCGATCTTTATCATGCCTATTGCGGTGGTGGATTCGGTCCATATTTTATCCGAGTTTTTTGATGCCTATCAGCAGCGCAAAAACCGGAAAGAGACCCTGGTTTATGTTATGGGCGATCTGTTCAAGCCCATGTTTTTCACCTCTCTGACCTCAGCGGCCGGCTTTGCCTCCTTAGCCTTTACCCCGATCCCGCCTGTTCAGGCCTTTGGTATCTTTGTTGCCTTGGGCATCCTGCTGGCGTGGTTCCTGACCATCATTTTCATTCCGGCCTATATAATGATGATGAAGGAGGAAAGCTTAGAGAATTTCGGTACTGATACCAGCGATGCATCCCATAATGATTCCTTCCTTAACCGCCATCTGCGCTGGATCGGCAAGACTTCCTCCGGCAAACCTTGGCTGGTTATCGGAGTCAATATCGGCATCATGGTCGTGGGTGTTGTTGGCATCCTCATGATCCAGGTCAATGATAATCCGGTTAAATGGTTTAAAAAGAGCCATGAGATTCGAGTGGCGGATAAAGTACTGAACAGCCATTTCGGCGGCACCTATGAGGCCTATCTTGTTTTAACCGGAAATGTGCAGGATATGACTGTTGCTCAGGCAGCTGATCAGCTCAAAGAAAAACTCCGATCCATCCTGTCGGGCTCACCGGCACTCCTCGCCTCTGCAATGGGAGATATTGATCAGGAAATTGCGGACAGCAAGAGTGTTCAAGGGCTCAAAGATGCTCTGGCTCAGCTCTGGAATGTCGAGCTTGACAATGCCCCAGAAGACGATGATACTGTGTATGATTCCTGGGGGAAAGCCTTGGACAGTCTGGGAGGAATAGGAGCTCAGAAGGAGGTCTTTAAGCGACCTGATGTGCTGCGCTACATCTCGGATTTCCAGGAGCATCTGGTCAAACAAGGTGATGTGGGCAAATCCAACACTGTGGCCGATGTGGTGAAGAAGGTGCATATGGAGCTGTTCGAGGGTGACCCGCAGCGTTTCGCCATCCCAGACACGGTCAATGCAGTGGCCCAAACCCTGATTTCCTATCAGAACAGTCATAAGCCCGATGATCTCTGGCATCTGGTGACGCCGGATTACACCAAGGCCAACCTCTGGCTCCAGCTGCGCAGCGGTGATAATGTGGACATGGAGCGAGTAATTGCGGATGTGGAGCAGTATTTTGCCGCGAATCCTCCGCCTGTGGAGTTGAGCCATGACTGGGCTGGCCTGACCTACATCAACGTGGTCTGGCAGGAGAAGATGGTCACCGGCATGCGGGACTCCTTTATCGGAAGTTTTGTAGTGGTCTTTCTCATGATGGCCTTCCTGTTCCGCTCACCGACCTGGGGCCTGCTGGCAATGGTGCCCTTGACCTTCACCATCGGTTTTATCTACGGCTTTATCGGCCTGATCGGCAAGGATTACGACATGCCGGTGGCAGTGCTTTCCTCGCTGGCCTTGGGACTGGCCGTGGACTTTGCTATCCACTTCCTCCAGCGCACCAGGATGACTATGGCCAAGACCGGGGATTGGGGCGAAGCGATCCGGGATATGTTTGATGATCCTGCCCGGGCGATCCTGCGGAACATCATTGTTATCGCCATCGGCTTTACTCCGCTGCTGCTGGCACCGCTGGTTCCCTACCAGACCGTGGGTGTCTTTCTAGCTACTATTATGCTCTATTCGGGCATGGCTACCCTTTGGATTCTTCCGGCTTTGTTGACTGTGATGAAGGATTGGGTCTTTAAGAAGGAGCTGAAGGCGTTTGCGGCGAAGGCTGAGGGATAATGAGGTAATAATTTTCTCGGCAACATCTCGACTTGGGGTGTTGTCGGGGGATTGGAACCCAAGTAATTCAACCAGTAAACGAAAAAATGCTTTCCAAGGACATACGCGAATATATTTCAAAGCTGAAAAATAGGTTTGCAGAAATAACCAGCATTTGGCTTATTGGATCTCGTGCTAACGGGACAGAAACTGAAAAATCTGATTGGGACTTTTTGGTATTCTCGAAATCGTCTATTTTTGAGCAAGTTCATAATGAATCTGTTTTTCATAAAGAGCATATTGATCTCTTGTTGGTAGGGCTCAAGGGTGAATTCAAAAAACCATTTGGTGAGCCGAAAAGAGGCTCTTTAGAGAAATGGAAATGGCATCAATTATCGGAAGATCAAGCTGAATATGAAGGCTGCAAATGGATTTCCGATATAGAGTCTGAGTTAGAAGGGTTAGATGATCTAGGGCAAATTGTATATCAATCTTTGAATGCTTATCGAGTGTAAAAGCGCAGAGTGTGTAGAGCAGGATAAGGAAAAAGAGCACCTTCTCCGTTAACTATCCAGGAACCATCCCGGCAGTCTCAATGTTTCACCGGAAGCCTTTGAAGAGGAATAAATCATGCCAGAAATAGCACGCTTCTACGGTATTGTCATAAAACTGTTTTTTGGGGATCATCCGCCGCCCCATTTCCACGCCGTGTACGGCGAACACCTCGGATTATTCAATATAGAGACGCTTGAGATGATTGAAGGAGATCTGCCGAACAGAGCAAAAAAATTGGTTCTTGAGTGGGCGACTCTCAATCAGAACGAACTGATGAACATGTGGAACGAGCAAAAGTTTCGTAAGCTGCCACCCTTGGACTGATACTATGAATTACCCGAAAGTACGGTCGGTCAAGGCGACTGACAACCATATCCTGATCGTTGAGTTTGATAATAATCAAAAAAAACAATACGATGTGACTCCGTTACTAGAAAAGAAAATGTTTTCTCCGCTGAAAAACACAGCTCTGTTTAAATCTGTCCGGGTAGAACAAGGAGGCTGGGCTGTTTCCTGGAGCGATGAAATTGATCTTAGTGAATTTGAACTGTGGAGTCATGGCGATATTTTGAAAGAACAATGAACAAAATGAGCATCTTCTCCGTTGACTACATGAAAACCATCCCGGCGATCTGACCGGAAGCCTTTGAAGAAGACGCCCAAATGGCACTGAAGCACTGAAGCACTGAAGCACTGAAGCACTGAAGCACTGAAGCACTGAAGCACTGA
>CBFDDU010000043.1:0-21860 GCA_965603655.1 uncultured Candidatus Electrothrix sp.
AGATCAAATCTCATAACAGTCAATCGAACAGGAAAACTTCCTCCTTTAATTGGTTGTTTACATTTTGCTTCTGTTTGAGCATACCAACTAGAATCTTCTAATTCGGCTTGATCTCCAATCAAATTTTTAAATGATTCTTTGAGCCATTTAATGGCTCTAGCAAAGAAGTTAACTACATTTTTCCTTTGAGGTTCAATCCAAATAGCAGTACTCAAAGAATCTCTACTATGTAAGAAAATATCATCAAATTGAGGTTTGGCTTTTTTCCAGTTCCCCGAGTTTTCAAGGAAACCTGTAAAGTTTGTCAGCAAAAGAAGTCTTGCATTACAGTCCTGACTCAAAAGAGTCATTCTCTTAATTAAATCAACTGTACTCACCTTGCTTAAGGTATCCCATTCCAATATTTCAAATGTGATCCATATGGCTTGCTCTTCAATCCCCCCTTTCAAATCTACTAGCTGTTTGAGCAAATACTCTCTAGCAGTTTCAGATATTTCTCCAGCCATAATAGTAATTTCTAGCGGGTGACGTGGAAGGATGTTGTTTTTTCTAAGTTCATACAGAGTACAGAGAATACTGACAATTGCTGCGCCAGAGCCACTTGGAAGATCTGCAACAAAAACCTTATTCCCTGCAAATATTGATGCATAAGCATCAGAAACCCCTGATAGCTTTGTCTTAGGATCTAATAAAGACAAAATGACTCTTGCGCACGACCCGTTATAACGCCAAGCAAGATGCTTATCAGTATCTTCTTTGGATATGCCGCCCTCAAAACCCTTGGGGGCCTTTTCCTTAGCTAAGTCTAAAAGTGAATTTTCATTCAGTAGCCCCTTCCATAAATCTACCAGTTGATTTGGAAGTAAAATATTTTCAGACTTATCGCACCATAAACTGTCTGGCAGACTTTCTTTCTTTATAAATCGATTTTTCAAATATCTCCCCTTGGTTATACTATAATATTATGGATCAGGTGCATGAACAGTAGAAAATAGTAACACAAAAAATCCCGGCCCAAACACCGCTGGGAACCGGGATCGGCAGGTGAAATAGCTAGAGTCAGGCTACTCTGCCTTCTCCTCTTTCCAATCAGGTCGCAGATGCAGCTCAGTAAGCTGCTTTCTCGCAACCGCAGCCGGGGCCTCGGTAAGCGGGCAGGTAGCCTTCTGGGTCTTGGGAAAGGCGATGACGTCCCGGATAGAGCTGGAACCGGTCAGGATCATCAGCAGGCGATCCACACCAAAGGCGATACCGCCGTGGGGTGGTGCCCCGAACTCCAAGGCATTGAGGAGAAAACCAAATTTATCCTCAGCCTCTTCCTTGTCAATCCCCAGCACCTTGAGCACCCGTGCCTGGATATCCGGCTGATGGATACGGATGGAACCACCGCCGATCTCATTGCCGTTCAGCACCAGATCGTAGGCGCGACTTTTCACCTTGCCCGGATCGCTTTCCAGCATGTCAAGATGCTCTTCAAAAGGGGCGGTAAACGGATGATGGACAGAAGAATACCTTTTCCGGTCAGCATCATACTCCACTAAGGGAAAGTCAGTGATCCAGAGAAAATCAAAGGTGTTCTCATCCAGGAGATCAAGTCGACGGGCCAGCTCCAGGCGCAGCTCAGCCAGGACCTGATTCACCGTGGACGCATCGTCGGCACCGAACAGGATCAGATCGCCCGGCTCAGCATCCAGGGCCTTGCCCATAGCGGCCAGCTCGTCCTCGTTAAAAAACTTGGTGATGGGCGACTGCCACTCTTCCTCTTTTATCTTGATCCAAGCCATGCCCTTGGCCCCGAAGGTGCCAGCAAAGTTGGTCAGGTCATCCAGATCCTTGCGGGAAAAGGTCGCACAGCCCTTGGCATTGATCGCCTTGACAGCCCCGCCCTTTTCAATGATGGAATTGAACACCTTAAAGCCGCAACCGCGCAGGGTCTCGGTCAGGTCGGTCAGCTCCAGACCGAAGCGGGTATCCGGGCGATCCGTTCCGTAGCGGGCCACGGCCTCGTCGTATTTCATCCGACGGAAAGGGGGTTCCAGCTCAATATCCCGAGTCGCCTTGAACACGGCCTTGACCATGCCTTCACTTATGCCGATGATGTCATCCTCACCGACAAAGCTCAGCTCCATATCGATCTGGGTGAATTCCGGCTGGCGATCAGCACGCAGATCCTCATCACGGAAGCACTTGACGACCTGGAAATAGCGTTCCATCCCGGCGATCATCAGCATCTGCTTAAAGAGCTGGGGCGACTGGGGCAGAGCATAAAACTTGCCCGCATTAACACGGCTGGGCACCAGATAATCACGAGCGCCTTCCGGGGTGGACCGGGTGAGCATGGGGGTCTCGATCTCCAGGAAATCGCTTTCCGTGAGATAATTACGGACTGTCTGGACTGCCTTATGGCGCATGATCAGATTGTTGGCGATTTCCGGTCGACGGAGGTCAAGATAGCGGTACTGAAGGCGGAGATTATCCGAGACCTCGCTTATCTCATCCAGGGGAAAGGCCGGGGTTTTGCTGGTATTAAGAATAGTGAGATCACTCACCAGCACCTCGATAGCACCGGTTTGCAGCTTGGGATTGGCCATGTCACCCGGACGCCGCTCCACCTTTCCTTTGATCGCCAATACCCACTCAGAACGGAGCTGATGTGCCTTTTCATGGACGTCCGGGTTGATTTCCGGATTAAAAACAACCTGGGTAATGCCGTAGCGGTCGCGCAGGTCGATAAAGATAACTCCGCCGTGGTCACGGCGACGAAGAACCCAGCCCATGAGGACAACGTCCTGATCCAGCTGATCAAGGCCCAGTGTATTACAGTCATGTGTGCGCCGCAGCGCTCCCATTGATTCCATGTGTGTCTCTTTTTTATATTCGGGAAAAATTTTACTCGTAGAGGCGATCCTTGTGATCGCCCTGCCCTGCCGACGACAGATCAAGGGTGAAGACAAGATTCACCCCTACCATCGGGAAGGTAAATAAATGAACAGGACAGCATGCGAACAGTCCCTACAAATTATAACGCAATCAATTGAACTAAATTATCTGACAGCTCGGTTGTCGTTCCCTGGAGAGGAAATGCTCCCTGTTCCTGGGTAGCCATATTCCGGAGCACGGCCTCATTTTTTTCCAACTCCTGCTCACCAACGATCAGAGTAAAGCCCGCTTTAACTCGCCCTGCCTGCTTCATCTGGGCCTTGAGGCTGCGGTTACTGTAATCCATAGCCGCTTGGAGGCCAAGCTTGCGCAGCTGATGAACAAGGGGTGCGGCGAACTCTATAGCCTGCTCACCAAGTGCGGCAATAAAAATATATGCCCCGGCCTGTTCTTCCTGCTGGCCTTCCTGCTGCTGCATCAGGAGACAGAGTCGTTCCATCCCCATGGCAAAACCGATGCCCGGAGTCTTTTTCGGGCCGCCGAGCTGTTCAACCAAGCCGTCATAACGCCCACCTGCCGCCACTGCGGCCTGAGCACCGAGATCTGTTGTCAGAAACTCAAAGGTGGTGCGATTATAATAATCCAAGCCACGCACCATGAAACGATTCAGGGTGTACGCAACCTCAAGCCGATCCAACTGCTGCCGCACTGCCGCAAAATGCTCTTCACAGGCAGAGCAGAGATTATCGACAATAGACGGGGCTTCCTGCACCATTGCCCGACATCCCTGCTGCTTACAATCTAAGACCCGGAGGGGATTTTTCTCGATCCGCCGTTTACAATCATCACATAAGCTCTCGTGGCGCTCGTGAAGATAGGCGATCAGCTTTTTGCGAAAACCAGGTCGGCACTCCGGGCAACCAAGAGAGTTAATTTCAAGACTGACATTCAAGTTCAGCTCATTCAGCAGCATCTGCCCCATAGCCATCAACTCGGCATCAACCTGCGGCTCCTGCGCCCCGATGACCTCTACATCCACCTGATGAAACTGGCGCTGCCGACCCTTTTGCGGTCGTTCGTGACGAAACACAGGCCCGATACTGAACAGGCGTTGTATCGGCTGCTGGACATGGAGACCGTGTTCAACATAGGCACGCAGCAACGAGGCTGTGATCTCCGGTCGCATGGTAATCCCTTTATCAACAAAGGTATACATCTCCTTTTCAACAATATCCGTGGCCTCACCAATGGTGCGGGCAAAAAGCTCGGTTTTTTCCAGAATAGGCAAACGAATTTCACAAATGCCGAAACGGCGAAAAATATCGCGAGCTGTTTTCTCGATTTTCTGCCAAAAAACGATCTCGTCCGACAGAATATCTTTTACTCCGTTAATGGCCTTGATTTTCAACGTGTACTCCTCAATTTGTCCGTCTTAGGGTGCATAGGGTGCAATCTTTCCTTACAGCTAAACAAGGAAAGAAAAAGTTCAAACTTAATTCATTTAGCCTGGAAAAGTCAAGCCGATCTCGTAGGAATATGGTACCCTAAGAAAAATTTTTGAATACGGCTTGACGGGGGATACTTGACAAAGCGATCATGGCGTAGCATTATGGATATAATGCGAACTCTTCCGGCGTCCCTGTCATTTACATACGGAGAGAATATAATGAATAAAAGAGAATATTAATGAAATTACCTGAACTTAAAATCGGTTCTTTCACCGCTCGAATCCCTCTCATCCAGGGGGGAATGTCCGTACGGGTATCAACCTCGGCACTGGCAATTCCTGTCGCGGCCTGCGGTGGCATCGGCACCATTGGCGGTTCCGGCATTCCGGTTCCCGAGCTGAAAGAAGATATCTGCAAGGCCAAATCTGCCACTGACGGTATTATTGCGGTAAACATCATGTATGCTATGAAAAATTTTCATGATTTGGTCACAGCATCCATTGAAGCCGGAGTCGATATGATTATAACCGGGGCTGGATTTTCCCGAGATATTTTCAAAATCGGCAAACAATATAATACCCCTATCGTCTCCATTGTTTCTTCACCGTCCTTTGCCCGGCTGGCTGAAAAACTCGGAGCTGCTGCCATTATTGTCGAGGCAGCTGAAGCTGGCGGGCATCTGGGCACGGACAAGCCTTTGCGGGAAATCTTCCCGACGATCCGTAAAGTGGTTTCCAAAGTACCCTTGATTGCAGCAGGCGGTGTCACTGACGGCTTTGAAATGGCTGAGATGATGGATAAGTACGGTGCAGACGGTGTACAGATTGCCTCCCGTTTTGTCCTGAGCGAAGAATGCTCTGTTTCTCAAGAATTTAAAGAAAGCTATCTGAAGGCACAAAAAGAAGACATTATCAATGTGCAGTCACCGGTGGGTATGACAGGACGGGCTATCAAAACTGATTTCATCAGGCGCATGGAAGAAGGAGAAGATGTTTCTCCGGAAAAATGCAAATTCAAATGCCTGAAAAAATGCAGTTATAAATATTGCATTAATGACCGCCTTGTTGCTTCTTGCGAAGGTGATGTTGATAATGGACTGGTTTTCTGTGGCGCTAATGCCTATAAAATGGAAGAAATCCTGCCGGTCAAGGAAATCTTCAGAAGATTTGTCCATGATGCGGAATCTGTGTACAAGGAAAACACAATGCACCACCAAGAAGGAAGCATAGAGACCACCTGACCGCAGTGAAACCCCATAGAGTCTTCTTCAACACCTCCTCAAACTGTCATGCCGAGTATACAATCCGGTCCGGGCTGTCCTGAGCAGACGCGTAAGGAAGGCTTCTCGTATCAGAGCGTAAACTCTGTGATAAAGTTATTTGAGACCAGTATGCAACCATGAACGGCACCAGAGAAAATGATTCGCCACTGACTGAAGAAAAAGAAGAAAGCAGACACCTCATTCTTGCACAGGAAGAACATCCCATCCTGGAAAAGGATATTGAATCTGAAGCCCTCAAGGTCCTCTATCGTTTACGGGATGCAGGGTACTCAGGGTATCTGGTCGGCGGCGGAGTACGCGACCTCTACCTCGGTAATCAGCCGAAAGATTTTGACATATCCACCAATGCCCGACCGGGACAATTGCGCAAACTTTTTCGCAACTCCCGGACCATAGGAAGACGCTTTCGTCTCGTACAGGTCTTTTTCAAGGGCAATAAAATCATCGAAGTCTCCACCCTGCGCTCCAGAAGTGAATATGACAGCGATGAACCGGACAAGGTGCTGCCTGCAAACAACACCTTTGGCACCTTGGAAGAGGATGCCTATCGCCGCGACCTGACCATCAACTCTCTTTTTTATGAGATTGAAAGCAAAACGCTTATCGATTATGTCGGTGGTGTTCAGGATCTGACGGACGGTATTATCCGCATTGTCGGTGAGCCTGAACAACGCATTATTCGGGATCCGGTCCGCATGCTTCGGGCTATTCGCCATGCTGCCCGTAATGGCTTCAGTATTGAGGAAAAAACCCTGGAGGCCATCAAAAACCATGCGGACAAACTTGATCTCTGCCCCACCTCTCGGATCAGAGATGAGCTGCTCAAGGATCTGCGCGGCGGCCACAGTAAGGCCTGGGCCGACCTGGCTCTCCAGACCGGTGTCTTTTCTACCCTTTTCCCCTTTTATAATGAGCTCTTCAACGACGAGACCAAGGGTGAGGCTGTTAAAGGCGAATTACTGGCCATGCTGGCCGCTTTGGACAATATTTATTGCCAAGGTAAGGAGAAAGGACGGGTAGTCCTTGAAGATGCCATGCTCTTTGCTCTCCTGCTCTTTCCCTGGGCCCTGCGCCATTTCGATCTGCTCAATCAGGAACTCAAGGGGCCGGTATATCACCGCTTATCAAAATCCATCAGAAGCGAGCTTGATCAGGTTTTTGCCCGCCGTCTCAATCTCAAGCGTGCGATCAAGGACAGCATCACTACCCTATTCGTGAATATGTCCTCCTTACAAAAAAACCGGAAGAACGATACCTGGCCAGCTTGGCTCCGCAAAAAGAGCTACTTCCCTGATTGTTCCCGGTTCTATGCCCTGTATCAGGAGGCCATTGCCGGGGAAGCATTGACAGATATCAAGCAATTTATTGAAGAAGCTCCCAAAACCGTTACAAAGGTTCAGGAGTCGCCTGCCCTACTTACTGGGACGAGCACACCAGAAACCCCGCGTCGCGGGGGCAGAAGAGGCGGCAACAACCCGGCCTTTAGCAGTGAAAAACACGGAGTGTTTGGACTCCTCAAGGGATAAGGTTGCGTTTCCTCCTCTATAATATCCGCTATGGGACCGGCATCGGAACCCAATTCCATTTTCCGGTTCCCTATGCAGGATACTTGAAGCGCTCAACAGAGAATTATCAACGGATTAGCGAATTTATCAGCAGGCTGGCTCCCGACCTTGTCGGGCTGGTGGAAGTAGATTCCGGTTCTTTCCGAACAGGAAACTGCTGTCAGGCAGAGTCACTGGCTCGTCGCTTGGAGTATGATCATGTCGTTGAATCAAAATACCGTTGCGGCTCCCTGCCCCGACGAGTTCCAGTCCTTGCCCAACAGGGAAATGCCCTCCTGAGCAAAGAAAAGTTTCTTGATCATCAGTTTCATTTCTTCAAAAAAGGAATCAAACGGCTTGCCATTGAGGCCAAAACAGCAAGCCTGACGGTTTTCCTCGTCCATCTTTCCCTGACCTATTACAACAGACAAAGCCAGCTCCAGCAACTGTATAAATTGGTAAAAACAGCGCAGGGGCCGGTTATCGTGGCTGGAGACTTCAATGTCCTCTGGGGCGACCAAGAACTCGAACTCTTTCTTGCTGCAACCCGTCTCCGCAATGCCAACGATCAAGGCCATCCCTCTCACCCGAGCCGCTCACCGAAACGTCAGCTGGATTTCATTCTTTATAGCCCTGACCTGACGGTGCAAAATTTTTTCATTCCTGACGTTATATTTTCTGACCACGCTCCGCTTGTCTGCGATTTTTCGTAAGGAATTAAACAAGAAATATTCTACCCATTATTTCGAGTGCCGTAGGAGCGAACCTATGTGTTCGCCCTGTTATACCGGGCAGACACGCAGGTCTGCCCCTACAATTCCGCACCTTAAAACGGGGATTTTATTTCTTGTCAGTTTCCTAAGAGATTATAGACCGTTATCTTGATACGGGTCATTATGCATTTTTATTTTCAGCTTTCTTAACCCGTATTTGCTGACTAGCAAGAGTTTTGTTATTCAAGTTTTTAATCGCAGCTTTTGCCTCACCTGGCTTTGGCATCTCAATGAAAGCAAACCCTTTGGATTGACCATTTTCAAGGTCGAGTACCAGATTGCAATATTGAACAGCACCGAATTCTTCGAATATTTTTTTCAATTCATCTTCTGTGGTTAATCGATCGAGGTTACGTACGAGTAATTTCATATGTATTCCAGTTGAAATGTATTTATAAGGACAAACCCATTCATATTTTTTTAACAGCAGTACCTACTTTAGCAGCCTCGCGTCGATCATCCCTTAATGACAGAAGATACTCTCCAAACTCTCGAGAACAGAGTTCGATTGTATCGGTCGTTGCTAATGGATTACCAGAAAACAGAATATTTGAGATTATTGTCTCAGAAAATGTGATGTTAAGAAGAGGTTGCGCAGGACCAACCCACCCATTATCTTCTAACGCCGTTGCCTCACATAAATATATGCCGTCCATATACTGGCTGATTTTGTTGTACACGTCACTCTCTCTAACCCTCGTAGATGTGATCATGGCCGAACTGTCCATTCCTGTGAAATATTTATAGGTATCGCTAATGGTTTTAGAATTATGGTCAAAAGAAAGATTCAACTGGTAATGGGGTTGATAATCAGGAGGTAAGGCTGCAAAAACAGTTGGTATGAAGAACCTGAAAAATGATGTAAGCGGTGACGAATCATATTCATCACTCCATGCCAACTCTATACTAATTGACTCTAACTCATTAAATTTATTTTTATTCATACTACTTAAATCTGAGTTTGAGACACACCCTGCACCCATTACAGCAAAGGATAACATACAGAAATACACTGAAGATTTGTAAGCGTTCATTATTGTCCCTTCCTTAAGTTGGTATTAAGTTGGTATAACGTTAACATAACCAGCGTGCTTCAACGAGTCCGTGTTCATGGACTTGTGTACGCTCGGTATGGGGTGTAGGGGTGTAACGTTGTGAACCGTAACAAAAGTACTCGCCGATGGCAAGGGCGTTACCGTAAAAGGTAGGATCTCAAGGAAGCTTACGTGGGCCAAGCGGCCCCTGCTCAGCAGGCCGACAAACCATCCGCCACATGGTATCCACAAAGGCCCGCTGAAAGGCCTCATCCTTGGCGTAGAGCTTGTACAGATCCAGCTCGTTGCGCCGTTGTCTCGCAACCACCTCAGACAAGATCTTTGCAAAGGCCAATTCACTGTTTTGCCGATCCGGGTTAGCAGCCACCTTGGTCGGGAAATCCGGATGGGCCAGCACCTGTTTTTGAAACGAGAACATCCGAAATTTCTGCTCTTCCGGGGTTGCCTCCCAGCCCTGGAACCAGCGTTCATTAAAGGCCTGGATAATCAGATCCAGAGGATCCTTGTCCTGTTCCGTATGAGCACCCCGAGGATTGGGATTGGCTGGCCCGACCTCGCTGGCTGCCTCGTCCAGCGCAATGGCCTGATTAAGCCGGGTACGTTCCAGGCCATAGGTGGAGAGGTCCACGGATTCCAACAACTCGTCCAGCAGGTCATCCTCCTGGCGTTGCACTACTAATTTGGGAATCAAGAATTTGAGGAACCAGAAGAGCTGCTCCCAGGCCAGGATTTCAAAGGGCATGATAGCGGCCATCTGGCCGTAGATCTTGACAAACTGCTTGGCCTTGATCTTGAAATCCGCCTTGCTGTCCTCGTCCAGCTCCAGTTCATGATTGAAACGCTGTTCTGCCAGAGCAAGAATCGAACTCAGGGCCTCAGCATCCTTATTGGCAAAATAGCCCTGACTAAACTCCTCCACCTCGGCCCATTCATAGACCCCGGTCTCCGAGAGCACCGCCTTTAACTCGTGGAGGACATTAACATCCGTGGCCTCACTCAGGGAGGTGGCCGTATAAAAGGGGTTAAAGGCCTCTTGGATTTCCTCGACCTCGTTGAAAAAATCAAGGATGAATAGGTCTTCGGTCTTCTTGCCCAGTGCGTTTGCCGAGCGATTGAGCCGTGACAGGGCCTGCACCGCCAGCACCCCTTGGAGCTTTTTATCCACGTACATGGTGCAGAGTTTGGCCTGATCAAAACCGGTCAAGTACTTGTTGGCCACCACCAGGAGGCGGTAGTCGTCCTGATCAAATCGCTTCCGGGTATCGCCTTCAGCAAAACCGTTCATGCCTGCCTCGGTAAAGGCGATCCCATCAAGGGTTTTCTCCCCGGAAAAGGCAATCACGATCTTGAAGGGCCGTCCTTTTGCCGCGAGAATGGTGTCCAAGGCCTGATAATAGCGGATGGCCGAGGCAATACTCTGGGTCACGACCATGCCCTTGGCCTTGCCTTTGAGCTTTTTGTTCTTGACCACCTGATCCATGAAATGCTCCAGGATGATCTCTGCCTTGCTGGCAATGGTGCGCCGATCCTGCTCCACAAAGGCCTTCAGCTTTTTCTGGGCCTTGTTGGTGCTGAACAGGGGGTTCTCAGCAATGGATTTTTCAATCTGGTAATAGCTCTTATAGGTGGTGTAATTGGCCAGCACATCAAGGATAAAACCCTCCTCAATGGCCTGTTTCATGGAATAGAGATGATAGGGTTCAAAGCTGCCATCGCTCTGCTTGTCGCCGAACTTTTCCAGGGTACTGTTCTTGGGGGTGGCGGTGAAGGCAAAATAGGAGGCATTGCCCTTCATCTTGCGGGCCTGCATGGCCTTGAGGATGATATCCTGGGCATCGTCCGTTTCCTCGCTTTCTCCCATGCCCTCCATACTCTCCGTACTCTCCATACTCTCCGTACTCTCCGTACTCTCCGTACCCATGGCCTGATTGATGGCATCAGCACCGCTGCCGCCTTGGGAACTATGGGCCTCGTCGATGAGCACGGCAAAGCGTTTCTGGCTCAGATCAGCAATCTCTTCCACGATCACCGGGAATTTTTGCAGGGTGGTGACGATGATCCGTTTGCCCTGTTCCAGACTGGCCTTGAGTTCCTTGCCCGAAGCCACCCGAGCAACGATGTTTTTCACCTCGGAAAAGGCAGCGATATTCTCACCCAGCTGTTTATCCAGCAGCCGTCTATCGGTGACCACAATAACCGAATCAAAGAGGGGCACGTCCAGCCCCCTGGCTCCGGTTACGTTCTCGCTTGCAGGATAGGTTTCAATGAGTTGGTAGGCGCACCAGGTGATGGAATGGGATTTACCTGAACCGGCGGAATGCTGAATCAGGTAGGAATGGCCCACTCCGTTGTTGCTGGCATGCTCCAGTGCGCGGCGCACCACATCAAGCTGATGATAGCGGGGAAAAAAGAGGGTCTTCTTGCTCAGGGGATCTTTGGCCTTGCCTGCCAAGAGGACAAAATGCTGGATGATATTGGCGAGGCTGGAGCGGCTGAAGATCTCTTGCCAGAGGTAGCTGGTCTTATGGCCCTTGGCCTTAGTACTGGGCGGATTGCCCTTTCCCCAGTTATTCCCTTTATTAAAGGGGAGGAAAAAGGAGTCCTTACCTGCCAGCCGGGTACACATATAGACTTCGTCGGTATCCAGGGTGAAATGGACCAGGCAGCGGCCAAAGCTGAGCAGGGGCTGGTGGTAATCCCGATCAAATTGATATTGGCGGATGCCGTTGACCGCAGCGGTTTGCCCTGTCCAGTGGTTTTTCAGCTCCAGGGTGGCCAGGGGCAGGCCGTTGCAAAACAGGGCCATGTCGATGGCTTCGCCGGGTTTATCCAGGTTATAATGGACTTGGCGGATGACACTGAACTGGTTACTGTTGAATTTCTCCTGCACGGCTGCGCTGCTGTTGGCCTGGGGAAGTTGGTAGAAGAGGGTGAAATGGGCATCGTCTATTTCCAGGCCTTTGCGCAGCAGGTGGAGGATGCCGTATTTTTTGGCCATCCGTTCCAGGCGGGTGAGGATCTTCAGTCGCCAATCGTCAGCGCGTTGGAGCTTGGCCAGCTCTTGGGGTTGGCTGGTTTCGAGGAAGTTCCAGAAGCGGGGCTCGTCCAGGGCGTATTTGGGGTTGAAGTCCTTGGAGGCTCCTTGGTGAAAGCCTTGGCCTGTGCGGTAGGGTGCTGCTTGCTCGGCTACTTGGGAGGGCGCTCTGTCGGCTTGGGCGGCCTGCTCTTCTCGGCAGATGCCGGTGAGGGCTTTTTCTATGGTGGCTTCCAGGGCTTGTTCGTTGGTTTTGCTGACCATTTACGCCACCTTGATTTTGCCGGTTACGGCGTTGTCTATGAGGATAGTTTTGTATTCTTTCAGCTTGGTGATTTGTTGCTGTTGAAGGGTGATGGAGGTGTCTATTTTTGCGGATTCTGTTTCGATGAAATTGACGATGGCGGTTTGTTCAATGACTGGTGGGATAGGCATTTTAATGTTTCTTACTATTTCACAATTTAATGCTTCCTGATTAGAGCCATTACCACCTCTAATTGCATAATATCCCTGCACCATAAAATAATGCAAAAAATAAGAATTCAATTCTACATTAGGTATTATCCCCACCATGTTTTGATTGATTGTGGCCTCTATATTGAGCAATGTGGTTGTTCCTCGTGTTTTACCTTGCCCAACGATCCCCATCAACACAGTCAATTTTGGAAATATTTTTAGCGAGCAATCCGAAACTGCCTTTTTGGTGATAAATTCAGAAGGTTCATTGACTATTTTATCGTTCACTTTTCCCGAGGATAACCAGCCAACTGTCCCATTTACCCAATATTTTTGCACTGTACGACTTGGCGTAGATCCATTATTTACTGTTGCGAAGTGACCCAATTTGCCGAGAATCCAGCCTTCGGGAATCTCCCCAATCCACTCCACCCCAGAATCTTTCATCTGAGCATCGGGATCAATCCCCTTGATGACCGCATTTTGGATGAGGATTTGCTTCCGCTCTTTGAGGAGGGAAATCATCTGCTCTTTTTGGGCGATGGCTGTGTCGATTTTGGTGGTCTTTTCGTCCAGGAAGTTGGCTATGGCTGTTTGTTCTTGGAGTGTTGGAAAGGGAAAAAGAAACCTTCTAAAATCACGATAAGTAATATTTTGTCTCAGCCCAGACCCTAAACCGTAAATGATTTTATTATTGTCAATACATCTAAAAATGTAACTGACAAACTTTGTGTCTGCAACAGGCCTTATTCGCAAATTTACATATGCACTCGTTATTATCCCATCAAAATCAGAAATCCCGCTTCGAAGACTCGTGTGGTCATTTTGCAAGTCGGTTGGTCGAAATATTATGTCGCCTTTTTTGACCAGTTGGTAAGTTTCAAATGATTCAGGGACAAGCCCTGTAAGCTCCCTATTTGCTTTTACTCTAATTTTTCCATAGCTAAGAGAAAGAACTGTATGGCTTTTCATACCATCATTTCTTTCTTTTGATTCGAACAAAAAGGTGAATCCATATTGAACCTCCCACCCAGCAGGAATCTCCCCCAACCAATCCACCCCAGAATCCTTATACCCCGAATATTTCTCAAACCGCTGCATAGATACCCTTAAATTTCATAAAAACAAGAACGTTATCACCCACCGGGGCAGAAAAGTCCCGGAGGGACGACAGCAAATAGCCCAGCGTTTCAACGCTGGGGACATAGGAACACAGGAACGTACCGCCGTAGGGGCGACCGGCGGTCGCCCTGTTATTCCGGGCAAAAGTTCCTGGGGTGTTACCCCAGGCTTTTTATATATAACCCTTTCAGGGTTGCCGGAAAATCGACCATTTCGGATGCACCCCGATGACCGGAAGCACCAAACCCTGAAGGTTGCTGGTGCCCAAGCTCTGCTTGGGCATCTTGAATACAGAAGCTCAGCTTCGTGAAGCGGAGCTTCAAAAAACAGTTCCCAAGCCGGAGCTTGGGAACCAGACAAACGTTATCACCCACCGTTAAAACAGCGGGCTATGATCGGTTGCCCCGCCGGGGCAGAACAGTCCCGGAGGGACGACAGCAAATAGCCCAGCGTTTTAACGCTGGGGACACGGGAACATGGGAACGTACCGCCGTAGGGGCGACCGGCGATCGCCCTGATTTCCAGCAAGGGCACAGCACGCCGTGCCCCTACACACCCAAAATATCCATAATCAACCCCTCACTCTCCTGCTCCAAGGCTAAAATCTCCCCGGCAACCTCATCAAGATCACGCAGCGGTTTATGCTGATAAAAATACTTATTAAAACTGATCTCATAGCCAATCTTGGTCTTCTCCAAATCCATCCAAGCCTCAGCAACATGGGGTTTGACCTCACGCAAGAAATACCCATGCACCTCCTCCTTGAGCGGAATATTTTCCGTATCCCGGAGGGCAGAAGCCGCTTCATAGACCAAGAAGGTGCCTTTTTTCTTCCCAGGATAATACCCATAATCCGATAATTCATCCTCTGAACAACCCAGCCGCTCACAAAGGGGCGCGAGCTTGGCCTTGCTCAGCTTGAGCGTCTTCTGCACCACCTTGGCCGCATCCGCATCATACCAACTCACTGCCGCCAGAATACTCTTCTTTTCCGAGGCAGAGAGCTTGATCTTATCCGCCTTGAGGTGCTGATCAACCTGATCCGAAAAAACATTAAAATCCGCAGACTCCTCGCTCCCCATTTCCTTGAGCAACAATTCCGCCACGCTGAGCAAATCCTGCTGTTTCTGCCAGAGCGCATCCGAGACCAGGGCCTTGCGTTTCTTGGCATTGAGGTTCAGCCCCTGCTCTTCACACCAGGCCAGGATCTCCTTTTCCAGGGTAGGCAGCTCCGTATAGACCCGCTCGCCAAAGCTCTGCCAGGCCCAAAGCATGGGCTCGTGCAGGGATTTGTCAAAGCGAAGGCCTGCAATCCGTTCCTTGGTAAACTGGGCCTTTAAGCGGTTGGGCCGGTTGATGGTGACCTTGCGATAACCAAAATCAGCATTGGCAAAGACCTGAGCCGCCAACCCGGTGTCGTCCTGCCGTTCAAGGGGCTGAAACTGGAGATAGGCCGCCTGAATCTCGGCAATATGCTCTGCCGTGAGTTCGCAGTTCTTGGCCCCCAGGTTCTTGCGCAGCTTACGAAACCGCTGGGAGGCATCAATGAGCAGGACCTTGCCTTGGCGTTGGGCCTCCTTATTATTGGTGAGAAACCAGATATAGGTGGTAATGCCGGTGTTGTAAAAGAGGTTATTGGGCAGCTGGACAATGCAGTCCAGCAGGTCATTTTCAATGATATAGCGGCGGATATTGCTCTCCCCGCCCCCGGCATCCCCGGTAAAGAGGCTGGAGCCATTATGGACCGAGGCAAGGCGGGAACCGGTGGGGCTTTGCGCCAGGGATTTCATCTTGCTCACCATCTCCATGAGAAAGAGGAGCTGGCCGTCCGAGGAGCGGGGGGTGGCCTCAGACTCCTGGCTCTGGCCCCAATGATCCGTGAGCGGCACCTGAAAACGAGGGTCGATGACCTCCTTGCCCTCCTTGATGTACTTGACCTCGGAACTCCAGGACTTGCCATAGGGCGGATTGGAGAGCATGAAGTCAAAATTGATCCCGGCAAACTCATCCGTGGACAGGGTGGAACCCACCCGGATATTCTCGGGATTATTGCCCTTGATCATCATATCGGATTTGCAGATGGCATAGGTCTCGTCGTTGATCTCCTTGCCGTAGAGGTAGACATCGCCCTCCGCCCGAATCGCCCCTTGGGGATCTTTGATAAAATTCTGGGATTCCGTGAGCATCCCGCCGGAACCGCAGGCCGGGTCATAGACCGTCATCACCGGGGGCAGGTTGTCCTTGATCGGCTCAAAGACAATATGGGTCATCAGATCAATGACCTCCCGTGGGGTGAAATGTTCGCCAGCCTCTTCGTTATTCTCTTCGTTGAATTTACGAATCAGCTCTTCAAAGACATAGCCCATGCCCAGATTGGTCAGGGGCGGCAGGGCTCGGCCTTCGGGATCTTCCAGAGCAAAGGGGGTCAGGTTGATTTGGGGCGAGGTGAACTTCTCCAGCACGGTGAGCAGCACATCCTTGGCCGCCATATGCCGGGCCTGGGTCCTGAGCTTGAACTTGTCGATGATCTCTTTGACATTGGTGGAAAAGCCGTTGAGGTACTCTTCAAAATTGGCCAGGAGGAGCTGTTGGCTATTGCTGGCCGTGGCGTAAATTTTCTGCAAGGTCCAGGGACTGGTGTTGTAAAAGACAAAACCGCTGGCCTCAGAGAGTCCGGCCTCATCCCATTCCGTGAAACCGGCCTCGTCCCGTTGAAAGGCCAGCTCTTCCAAGACCGCCTCCTTGCTGGGTTCAAGTAGGGCATCCAAACGTCGCAACACCACCATAGGCAGGATCACATCCCGGTATTTTCCCCGAACATAGACATCACGGAGGGCATCATCGGCAATGGACCAGATAAAGGAGACTAATCTATTATGTACAGCGGTATCCATAGGGATTCTCTGAAAGGAATTCTCTTGAAGGGTTAGACGTTGCCTTGTTGTAAAAAATACGGGGCAGGCATAAAAAGACCTTGAGGCCAAAAAATAGAATATATTTCGGGAGGCAGTATACGGTAAACAAGAAAATTGGCAAGCGTGAACCGTTGCCATCAGCGAGTAATTAAGCTATACTTTCCAGTTACGTTTTAAAACATCAGATGTACCGGGCAGGCACAGGGACCTGCCCCTACATTGTGCAGATAACTTCCAGCCCAACAAATCAACGCATTTTCCACTTCCCACTTTATGTGAATACCTATGAAAAAAACGTTTATATTGACCCATCCAAAGATCAAACTGCCACGGCTTGTTGAAGCCATTAAATACGAGGTGAAAAAATATATAAAAAGAGAGCGGAGAAAACCGCTCCCCCAGGGTGTCGATTTTTGGGATTTTGACTGTCGCTTTGGTGTGGACGAGGCAACATGTGAAGTGATTCACCTGTCCGAAATTAACAAATACATTTCTCAGGCCGAAACAAACGAACTGGAATCTTTTTATCTGGAAATTCTGGTCAAACCGGGGCATCGAACCAAAAAGCCACAGAGTACACCTGCTGCATTTTAGAAAATCGGGGTAAACGGGGGTTTCGGCTCGGTAGGGTTTGTATCAGATAGATACAAAAAAATACCCCGGTAGGAAAAAAAGGAGGAGAAACCTACCGAGGTACCGGGTTGAATCTTAACAGGGAGTTAAGATATCTTGAGTAACTCTAACAAAAGAAACATTAACAGAACATTAAAGCGACATCAATATAGCGAAAACCAGAAATACCCTTAAACATTAAAGATATTAACCCCACCCTATCCCAGGCCGCTCCGCCCTCACCCCCCAATACGCGACATCCGCCCATGACAATTCTCGCCTTGGTTCTTGAGCCGCTCCTCCATCTGATGCCCTTGAGGCTTATTGCGAACAGCGGCCACCAAGGCCTGCTGAATATCCTGTTCAGAGCCTCCTTGGCGGAGAACCGATCGAAGGTCGGTCTCCCGGTCATCAAGCAGACAGGAACGGAGCATTCCCTCAGAGGTCAGACGCAGCCGGTTGCAGTGTTCACAGAAGCGGTGACTGATCGGGCTGATAAAGCCGATCCTGCCCTTGGCACCCTGCCCGACCCTGAACATGGTTGCCGGTCCGTCAGCCCTGCCCTTGGACACCGGGATCAGCTCCCCCAGCTCCCTCATCCGGTCCATGATTTCATCTGAGGACATATAGGCCTTTTTGTCCCAACTTGAAGAGGACCCGATAGGCATAAACTCGATACAACGGATCTGCATTGTTGTTTCCTGCGACATCCTAACAAAGTCTTCCAGTTCATCATCATTAATGCCCCGCATCACCACCGTATTCAGCTTGATCGGAGAAAAACCAACAGCCTGTGCCCGCTCAATGCCCCTCCAAACCTGCGTAAAACAATCCACCCCGGTAATGCGGGCAAACCGCTCCGGCTTCAGCGTATCCAGGCTGATATTGATCTTTCTGATACCAGCAGCAGCCAGAGGATCTGCGAATTTTTCCAGCAGGACGCCATTCGTTGTTATTCGTATATCGTTGAGGTTGTCAATTCCGGCCAATTGGTCTATAAAATGCATGATGTTTTTGCGGACAAGTGGTTCCCCTCCGGTGAGACGCAGTTTGGAGATCCCCAGAGAAACCGCCACCCGCACAACCCGCAACAGCTCCTCATAGCTGAGCAGCTCATTATGCTCAAGGCGGGGAGAACATTGAGAACGATCCTGTTCCGGTACACAGTAAAGGCATTTCAGATTACAACGATCCGTCAGGGATAGCCGCAGATACGAAACGGTTCTTGAGAATAAATCCTTTAATTCCGTGCTGTCCGACGGATCGACGTCGGACAAGCTGTTTTTTCTTGCATGCATGTTTTTTTAATATTGACCTTATTGGATTTTGACGTATAAACCAGCTTGACGTTCTTGTACTGTACACTATTACAAGTCGGACAGGAAAAAGCAATACACCTCTTTGCGAAAGGATTTGCTGTTCCTGTCGCCCCTTAATCTGACAACTTCCGGCTTTCTTATAGAGAACATATATTATCTTCATTCCTATGCTTATACTTGCCATAGAAAGTTCCTGCGATGACACTGCGGCCGCTGTCCTTGAAGCCGATCACCGGGTTTTTTCCAGGGTTTTGTCCAATGTGGTCAGCAGCCAGTTCGAGGTGCATGCCCGGTTCGGCGGCATTGTCCCGGAATTGGCCTCCCGCTGCCATATCGAAGCAATCTGGCCGGTGGTACATCAGGCCTTGACTGAGGCTGACGTGTCTCTTCAGGATATTGATCTGATTGCAGCCACCCAAGGGCCGGGCCTGGTCGGCTCCCTCTTGGTGGGATTTACCTTTGCCAAGGCAGTGGCTCTGGTTCAGCAGATTCCCTGCACCGGTGTGGATCACCTCACCGGACATCTGCTGGCTATTCTGCTGGAAAAAGAAGAGGAGCGGCCTCTATTTCCCTATACCGCCCTAGTGGTTTCCGGCGGCAACACCTCGCTCTTTGCTGTGAACAGCCCAACCGAATTTCGTTTGCTGGGGCGGACCCGTGATGATGCGGCAGGGGAGGCCTTTGATAAGGTGGCGAAACTGCTGGATCTCGGTTATCCCGGCGGCCCAACGGTCAGCAGGTTAGCTGAACAGGGGCAGGCGGACGCAATTCCTTTTCCCCGAGCCTGGCTGGATAAGGACAGTCTCGATTTCAGCTTCAGTGGCCTGAAAACCTCAGTGGTAAATTATGTGCATAAATGCCAGCAAAAAAACGCCCCTGTCCCCATTGAAGACATCTGCGCCTCTTTTGAACAGGCCGTGGTGGATGTGCTGGTGGAAAAAACCCTTTGTGCCGCTGAAAAAGCCGGTCATAGGCAGATCGTCATCGGCGGCGGCGTTGCAGCCAATACAAAGCTGCGTCAACAGCTGAAGACCCGCTGTGCCGAGGCGGGACTGCGCTGTTTTACCCCGTCTCCTGAATATTGTACTGATAATGCAGCCATGATCGGCCTGGCCGGTTATTTTCAGTTTGCCATGGGCTCCACGGTTGCCCCGGATGCTGATGCCTTTTCCCGCTCCCCGCTGAATTGACGCTGAACTAATTATGATACGAAGTATCTTTCGCCTGCCCAGATATTATCTTTTACAGATACGACGCCTGAAAGGGGATCCAGGCTATCTGGCCAAAGGATTTGCCTTTGGGGTCTTCATGGGCGTTCTGCCCCTGGTGCCCATCCAAACACTCCTGATCATTCCTCTCAGTATGACCTTTCGGGTCAGCACCCTCGCCGCAGTTATTGCAGGCACCATAATCAGCAACCCGCTGACCTTTATGCCGCAATATTACATCACCTGGAAATTGGGCAATGCCGTTCTGCCGGGCAGAATTTCCTGGGAGCATCTGGAAGAGGTACTGCTGGCTGTCAATAATGAAGGCCTGCTCAACGCCGTTGCCACGTTCAGCCATCTTGGGATCAAAACCATTACGGTCCTACTCACCGGCGGAGTATTGATAGGTATCCCGGCAGGTCTTATCAGTTATTTTTTCGCCCTGAAATTCTTTCGTACTCTTCGGGTTCACCGCCTGCGGAAACAAAAACTCAATAACAAAAAACAATCCCCTTTCCGGTCCGTCGGGCCGGAACAATAAAAAATGAACATTGGTTTGATGACTCGAATAAATAATCAAACACTTTCACATAAAAGGCTATGGGCTTATGGTGTATCAGAAGAGCAGAATCCTCCTCAAGAAACAAGGGCTGGCAGCATCAAAGAAGTTAGGACAGAACTTCCTTGTCCACCAACACACAGCGGAACGCATTGTTGATTTCGCTGAGCTCAGCAAACAGGATACAATACTGGAAGTAGGGGTGGGACTGGGAGCCTTAACAGGCCCCTTGGCTGAAGCTGCGGGTCAGGTTCTGGGGTTGGAGGCTGATTCTGGAATCATCCGTCTGCACGAGGAACAGGGACATCTCCCGGATAATGTCCGGTTAATTCATCAGGATGTCCTGAAGACGGATTTCAACGAGCTGGTGCGTCTCTCCGGGGGCAAACGGCTGAAGATCATTGCCAACCTGCCCTATTCCATTTCCTCCCCCTTCCTTTTCAAGCTTATTGAGCACCACGACCTGATCGACTTTGTCGTGGTCATGCTCCAAAAAGAGGTGGCCCTGCGCTTACTTGCTCAACCGGGGACCAAGGCGTACGGGGTACCCACAGTCATGCTTGCGACCTCTGCAACAGTGAAAATGCTCATGCATGTGGGACCGGAAGAATTTCACCCCCGGCCCAAGGTGGATTCTGCGGTGATTCGGCTCTCCTTTCACCCCTTACCGGAAAGAGCAGCAGCATTGGGCCTGTTTGATCGCAAGCTGTTCAAGACCATTGTCAACAACACCTTTGGCCAACGGCGAAAAACCCTGCTCAACGGACTTGCCGCCACTGGCTTACTCAGTAAGGATGCGTTAAGAGAATGTGTTGCAGAAGCCGAACTTCTCCCGACAGTCCGGGCAGAACAGCTGACCTTAGAAGAATTTGTTCGGCTTACTCAGGTTATCAAGACGAGGCTGTAAAATACAAAAAGGGGCAGACACAGAGGTCTGCCCTTTCTACTGGGACCGCAAAACTTTCGGGCAATCAAGGGAATTGCCCCTATACCCTAGAGCTCAACGCCAAACAGACTTCGGACTGATCTTTCTCCTACCGACGTCTGATCGGATGAACGGGACGTACAACTCTGCATGGTCCTTTATGCCTGATGGTGACACCGGCCCGCTGAGCCTCACAACGATTCGCGTAGGTCCTGCCGTCGCAGCCGCAAACGGGTTTATAAATACGCGGACACATTTCCGGTCTCATCTTACAGGTTCCCTGGGCATCCGGCATATTACACTGACCACGGCCGAAATCACAGTACTGCCCCGAAGGACAGCCCCATCCTGCTATGCCTCCGCAGACACCCGGAGGCGGGGTGACAACAGGAGGTGGAGTGACAACCGGAGGCGTGGTGCCAGGAGGATGGCCGGGATAGTAACAGCCGTTCAACAGCAACAGGACAGAACAACTCATGAGCCAGATAAAAAACTTCATCAAAACCTCCATGCTTATGATTCATCAAAGACAGGTTCCGAAATGCATAAGTTTGCATAATAAACCTGCACTGTTCACCATAAAACAAGCTAACAAGACTTCGCTATCTTTTCAACAAGAAACGTAATTTGTTAGCTCATCCCTCCCTGCATCTCAACTTCCAGAATTTCCCCTGAGTTATAATCAAACAGAAGCGGGGAACGAAGCACACCCTTTTTTCCCTGAACAT
>CBFDDU010000044.1:0-21809 GCA_965603655.1 uncultured Candidatus Electrothrix sp.
TATACTATGGTGCCGGAGGTCGGAATCGAACCGACACGGGCGCAAGGCCCGCTGGATTTTGAGTCCAGTGCGTCTACCAGTTTCACCACTCCGGCTGAAGTGCTGCTATTAATACCGCAAAAACCATTTTACTGTCAAGAGAATTGATGCGCCAAGATACGTTATCCTTAAAACAATCCTTCCCAACTCTGATCTGCCCATGAAATTCTCTGTTCTCGGCTCCGGCTCCAAGGGAAACTGCACCCTGATTGAGTCCGGTTCGACCCGTATCCTTATCGACGCGGGCTTCTCAGGCAAGGAAATCAGCCGCCGCCTGGCCCTGATCGACCGTTCACCCCAGGATCTGCATGCTATTTTGATCACCCATGAACACGGGGATCATGTTGGCGGGGTCGGGGTGCTGTCCCGACGTTGCGACCTGCCGGTCTATGCCAATCCTGCAACCCATCAGGCAGCAGAAGCACGGGTGAAAAAACTCCATCAACGCTGGGAGTTTGACACCGGCACCGGCTTTTTCCTGGAGGATCTGCATATCCATCCCTTCCGCATCTCGCACGACACGGTAGATCCGGTGGGTTTTTTGGTCTCAGACGGTACCCATTCCGTGGCCTACTGCACCGATACCGGCAAGATCACCACCCTGATCCGCCAGCGGATTTTCCAATGTCAGGCCCTTATTCTGGAGGCCAACTATGACCCGGAGATGCTGATGGAGGGGCCCTATCCCATGCATATCAAGCAACGGGTGCGCTCCAACCAAGGGCATCTGGCCAATAACGAGGCCACCGCTTTTCTTGCGGAACTCTGCACAACAGAGGGTCAAGAGGTCCGGCATGTGGTGCTGGCCCATCTCAGTGAAACCAATAATCATCCTGATCTGGTCACGGCCCAGGTTCAGCAGGAATTAGCCCCGCATAATCCGACCTTCAGTCTGGATCTGGCTCACCAGGATCAGCCCGGACGATTTATTACCGTGGGTGGGTAGGATTGTAGGGGCACGGCATGCCGTGCCCCTACAACAACGACCGCATCAGGCGGTAATCAAGGTCCCCACATCCTCGCCTGCGGCGGCCCGGACAATATTGCCTTCCTGCTTCATATTAAAAACCAGGACCGGCAGATTATTATCCCGAGCCAGGGAAATGCCTGCTGCATCCATAACCCGCAGTTCATTTTGCAGGACCTTGGTATAGGTCAGGCGATCAAAACGCACCGCATTAGTATCTTTTTCCGGATCGCGGTCATAGACCCCGTCCACTCGGGTGGCCTTCATCATCACATCGGCCTCAATCTCCAAGGCCCGGAGTACCCCGCCGGTATCTGTGGTAAAATAGGGGTTTCCCGTACCAGCAGCAAAGATAACCACCCTGCCCTGCTCCAGATGTTCAATAGCCTGCAAGCGGACATAGGGTTCACAGACATTGCGCATGGTAATAGCCGACATCACCCGGCAGGCAACCCCAATTTGTTCCAGCCCATCCTGCATGGCAAGGGCATTCAGCACTGTGGCCAGCATCCCCATATTATCGGCAGCGGCCCGATTCATTCCACCGGCCGCACCAGCCACCCCGCGAAAGATATTACCCGCACCGATCACCAAGGCAACCTGGGCACCCTGTTCCTGAATTTTTTTAATTTCCAGGGCCACAAAGCTGATCATGTCCGGGCTGATACCATAGGCACCATCGCCCATCAGGGCCTCACCGCTTATTTTAAGGAGAATTCTTCGAAACTGCATCGTGATACGCCTCCGCTGACAGGAAATTTATGCATTGAGCGGCAGGGTCCGGATATTCCATAACACTGCGGCTTGGAAAGAGGGTGGAGGGGAAATCGGGTCTACAAACCCGAACGGTTGCCGGTACCCCTTTGTCCAGCAACCGAAAACTCAGCTCATAAATACATTCCTATCCCTCCCCTTGGGAGGGATACAAAATATGAAAAGTTGGCCGGGCGACTCCAAGGAATCACCCGGTACTTTCAACTTATGCGCCGAGCTGATAACGGGCAAACCGTTTCACAGAGATGTTCTCGCCCATTTTGGCGATCAACTCATTGAGCATATCCTGAACCGTCAGATCCGGGTTCTTGATAAACTTCTGCTCCATCAGACAGTTCTCGGCAACATATTTATCAACCTTGCCGGTAACAATCTTATCTATAATATTGTCCGGCTTACCGGCTTCCTTGGCCTGATTCACATAGATATCGCGCTCGCGCTCAATCAGATCCTGGGGCACTTCCTCACGGGTGACGGACAAAGGACCAGCCGCAGCGATGTGCATGGCAACGTCCTTGGCAAAGGCCAAGAAATCATCGGTCTTGGCAACAAAATCAGTCTCGCAACCGACCTCAACCATAACACCGAGCTTGCCGCCCGCATGGATATACGTCTCAACAGTCCCTTCAGAGGTGGCTCGATCCGCCCGTTTTGCTGCAACAGCAAGTCCCTTCTGGCGCAGAAGATCCACGGATTTTTCCATGTCACCTTCTGTCTCTTCTAAGGCCCGCTTGCAGTCCATCATGCCTGCATTGGTCTTTTGCCGTAATTCTTTGACCATCTGGCTGGTAACTTTCACTGTCTTCTCCTTTAGCTACAACGTTTTCTTCCAGGATTTTTTTTCCCGGCAATATATTCTTATCAACGCGATCTGTCCCGATGGTCCGCGCTACTATCCGCTACTCGTGTGAACGCTGATTCAGGACGAAAGAAGGGGCTTCTCAGCCCCTTCCTTTACCACATTGTCTTTCCAACTTGTCTTTCAAAACAACGACGGTGCGCTGCTTAATGCTGGCTCGTCAGGGATTATGCCTGCGGAGCCTGCTCAGCAACGGCATCTTCGGCAGCCTGCTCGCCGGTCATTGCGGCTTCCATGGCATCAAGATCACCGACCTCTTCGCCTGCATCGCCCTTGCCTTCCAGAACTGCATTAGCAATCTGGGTAGTAATCAGACGAATCGCACGGATCGCATCATCATTACCGGGAATAAGATGCTCAATGCCGTCAGGGCTACAGTTGGTATCAGTGAGCGCCACAACCGGAATATTCAGTTTTTTCGCCTCGCTGATAGCAATCTCTTCCTTGCGGGGATCAATAACAAAAAGAACGTCAGGCAGCTTGCGCATATTCTTGATTCCGCCGACATTGCGCTCAAGCTTGATGCGCTCTTTTTCCATCTTGAGAATTTCCTTTTTCGGAAAACGATTGATGCTGCCGTCTTCCTGCATGGCCTCAATCGCTTTCAGACGATCTACGGAATTCTTCACGGTCTGAAAGTTGGTCATCATACCACCGAGCCAACGGTGATTGACATAGAACATATCGCAACGAATAGCCTGCTCTTTGATGATAGCCTGGGCCTGACGCTTTGTTCCGACAAACATGATGCTTCCGCCATCAGCAACCGCATTTTGAATATAGCTGAATGCGGTGCGGAACATCTTCATGGTCGCATCAAGGTTGATGATGTAGATGCCGTTACGCGGTCCGTAGATATAGGGTTTCATTTTCGGATTCCAGCGTCTTGTCTGATGTCCGAAATGCAGACCTGCCTCAAGCATTTCCCGCATAGTTACTTTTGGTGCCATTTTCTTCTCCACGTTTTTGGTTATACCTCCACTCCTGCTGCCGATCCCTGTCAGTACCTGACGACCTGATCAGAAACACCAAAGGACATATATCGGAGTGTGTGTAGTTTTGCATCGGGACTTCGCCCCAACGCATGATAAGTGACAAATTTTTCTTAATACCACATACAATACATTACAGCAAGTCAATCCGGGGAAAAATAGGATTTGGATAAAAAGGGGACGGATAAAAAGGGGACAGCAGAAATTCCTCCCCTACTCCTTGGGACTATCTTCATCCAGCAGATCCTCTTCCTGGGTTGCCTGCCGCTCATCCTCCACCTTTTCCTGAAGGTGCTGTTCAGGGCTCACATCCATTTCTTCGACATCTTCGATATCTTCGACAGATGCAGCATGCTCCCTTGGTGCGGGTTGTTCCTTGTCAGGCTCCGACTTCAGCTTAAACTTCGACGTTAGCTTTGGAAAAGGCATCTTGCCCTGGTCAAAACGCAGGTCATAACTCGGCACGGGCAGAGAGAAACCTTGCTCTGCAAGCACTTCTCTTGCCTTCTGCATGGCATAGCTCCTCGCCTTGAGAAAGTCTGTTTCCTTCTGGTTGATCCATCCCATAAAGCGAATGACGATATTCGAATCCCCCATCATTTCAACAAAAGAACCGGGCGGGGGCGAGTCCAGGATAAAGGGCAGGTCAGCGATGGCCTCAATACCGGCCTCGGTTGCTGCAACCGGGTCATCGTTGACGCCTATCCCCAGGGTAAAATCAAAACGACGCTCAGGATTCGTAGTGTAATTGAGAATAATCGCCTTGAACACCACGGCGTTCGGTATTCGTAAATGATTACCGTCACTCGTCATCAGGATAGTGGCCCTGGAGGTCAAGCGAATAACCACGCCTTCGTGGTTGTCGATGGAGACAAAATCCTTGGGACGAAAGGGCTGTCGGAGACTCAGCATGACACTTGCGATATAATTCTCAATCGTGTCTTTGACAGCAAAGCCCACAGCAAAGCCGACAACCCCGGCCCCGCCCAGCAGCGTGCCGATCATCCGGCTTGCCCCCAGTAAATGCATGGCTGCCAGCACTGCTCCGCAAATGAAAACGATCCGAATGATTTGGGCCAGGATTTCCGCAAGAAATTGATTCGGGGTGATTTTCTCCCACAACAGGGAAAATCGTGCGATGAGAAAACCCGCCAGAACAATCAGACCGGAAATGCCAAGGGCGGTAAGAATCAAAGGGAGCGATTTGACAAAACGGTTGGCCTTGTCCGCGTACTCGGCTGCCCTCGGCTTGAGATTATCCTGGAGATTCAGGGTGCGCTCAATCTTGTCCTGAACGATCACAACACTTGAAAGGCGGTTGGCCAGATTAAAGGCCCGCTGGGCTGCCTCCTCGTTGGCAACCGGCCCGGAAAGGGTCACAACCCCTTCTGAAACAGATACGACCACTTTCTCCAAGCCGGGAATCTCGGCATAGATCGCCTCGGCTCGCTGTTTGATTTTATCATCGTCACCCTTTTTGCTGACGGTCTCAATAACGGACGTTTCCTTGACCTCTTCCGCAGCGGACAAGCCTTCTTCGGCTGCTGCTGAAAAGACGGTTCCGACAATAAACAGCACTATCAAAAGCCATTGCAGGAGGAAACGACGGGAAACGGTTACAGATACTTTTCTTTTTTTCTTTTCTAACACTGGCCTTCTTCCCATTCTTCTCGTTTGGGTAAATGACGATCACGCTCATAGGGCGTTGGCTCAGGAGCCGGAAAATCATCTTGCGGATACTCGTCCTGCCACCATTCCCGCTCTGCTTCGTCTGCGTAATATTGCAGAAAAATGAGGAGATCTTCTTCACTCCCACTGCCGATAATGTCAATATGACAGGCATAATCCTTGTTAGCCGGTTGAATAAAATAGTCTTCCCGTAAGGCATCCTGCCATAAGTCCTCATAGAGTTCACGGTCGTTCAGATGATCTGTGTTATGGAGAAAAACTCCGAGCATTGCCAGAGCATAAATGACTTCCCATAATTTATCGGTGAGTTCTCCATCATCCAACTCATCAGGTGCCGGGAGATGCAAACCGGCATTGACCAGGGTATCAAAGAGCGGGGAGTGCTGTCCCTCCTCAAAAGCGAGCACATATTCCCAAAATTTTTCTTTCAGTTCTGGCGAACAGTTCCCCGAACCGATTGAAACGGGTTTCTCTCCCGTCATTTCTTCAATCTTCCGCTTTAACTTTTCAATCCGATCCGTTCTCTCTTTTTCTGAATCATCTTTTGACATAATCACTCCTTTTTACGGTCTCTCCTGCAAATAGCCCCTTGTAACTGTTTTATAAATTTTTCAGCACAAGAGCGACGTTGTTTTCCAATAGAGTTGAGTTTTATCCCTGGGAAAGATTGAGGGGACAGCTAGCAGGTTTTGCTTGAATGCAACGAAATCAGGTAAATATCCGATGATCATCAAAGCCCGACAGCGAGCGGTCGGCCTTGAACACCGCGTCAGGCTTGAGGCGTGCTGCTGCTTTCCATGAAAAATTTCAGTATCCCTACAATCTTACTGCCATCGTCAAAGTTATAAAAATAACTGTCGATTGTGGCTGTACCATCCTGAAGCGACAAGAATTGCCAGAGTACCCCGTCAGTCACAACGCCATAGATCGGAGAAATCGGTTTACCTTTCTGCTCATTGAAGATTCTCGCCGCTTCCATTTCAGCGATACACTGCGGCACCCCACTCCCTAGATCAGATTTTTTTGCTTCAACGAGAACCACGACCGGTGAGGTGATATACAGTTGATTATCACTCTTACTGATGATTCCGTCAGGATTTCCCGTAAGACCTTTGCTGCTATCAACATTAAAGGTATTTTCCAAGAAAAAACTCATTTCTACATGCTGAGTTAACTCCAGCAGCACATTATCGACAATCAATGCCTGCCGTGAGCTTTCCGTATTGATTCTAACGGCTTTCGTATAGGCCATTTTCATCGTATCAACAAACCATTGGGTCAATTGAATAGGCTCAATATGGCGATAGATTTCATTATCAGCCTGGATGGTAAGCCCTAATTTCTGATTGATTTGGTCGAATGTTTTGAAATCACTGTATGCCATGATGTTGTTCCTATGAGAAAAACTCTCGCAAAAAAATGATTAATTCGGATTATAATCATAACCCTTCAAATCATTATCAAGGGTCCAGATATATACCCGTTGCCCGGAGTGAATTCTTTGTATTTCTTCCCAATCCTTGATGATAGAGAGATCACCAAACCCAACGCCCTTCATGGCGTAATCTGGAAACTCACCCAACCAGCATAAAAACTTTTCAATTTCAAACGATTTCATCGGGGTCCAGGGAGCTTCGCCTGCAATAGCTCCCTGTAACTGTTTTATAAATTTTTCAGCACACGAGCGACGCTGCCTTCCGTCACCATTTTGAGCAATGTGGTTTCCTGTTTCTATAATAGAAGTCATGGGAAGTAACAGCGATTCATCACGTTGAATCTTCTCTTTCATCAAATGCATAACAGATGAATAATCCTGACTTTTCCCAGGAACTTTCAGAATATTGCAGAAAATAGAGGTGTCTATTATGCAAATACTCATTCCTCCTCCTGCTCAAGTTCTAAAAGCCAGGCCAACGCTTTTTCCTTTTTTTGTTCAGGTGTACACGAACTTTTGGCATACCTTTCAACGACTCCATTCGTTACAAGATGCCCGAGAGACCCCTGTGCGACAAGAGAGGGGTAATCAACCAAAGTAGACAGTTTTTTCAGCTCACTATAACCATTTTCCGGGTTACGGTAACAAAAAACGACGTCTCCAATAGCTTCATCAGGCAAGGCATCCATAAGAGCCGGGTTGTGCGTCGTCAAAAGCAAACGAAGCTGTCTTTTTTCAGCCAGTTCACGCATTGATTGTAAAAGTTGCCGGGCTCGACTTGGATGAATTCCGTTATCAACTTCTTCTATAACGACAAGAGATCCCTCTGGGGCGGAAAGTAAAGCGGCGGCAATGGCAAGAACTCGAAGCGTTCCATCAGAAAGTAGCGTAGCGTCCCATGATTTTTTCTTCCCCCCAAAACTCTCGACTAATTCCACCATGACATCACCTCGGTGTCCTTCGAGGAACGTTATATCTATTATGTCCTGCTCAGGAAGAGAGCGGATGAGATTGAGGACGATGGATTTCTGCTCCTTGTTTGTACATAAGGTATAGAGGACACCTGAAAGATTTTTTCCGTCTCCTCGCAATTTCTTTTCATGACGATTCGCATCTTCACGCATAAGAGACGGCACAGGGTCAAGAAAGAGAATGTTTGAAAGAATTTTCTGATATAACGCAACCGTTTTGGGGATTTCGGTTTGCGCCTTTTTATGAGAACTACCAAACCGGGCAGGTGTTTCTAGCTGTGTAAACACAGCCATTTGATCAATGCAGGTAATAACAGGCTTCTTCCCTCCTCTCGCAAAGTTGTTATACTCAACAATAATGTCGGTTCTGTCTCCTGTGCTGGCTTCCTTTATACGATAGAGCGGGACACTGCTGTTTGAGGAGGAAACGGATTCTTGTGAGATATGCAGTTCATTGTCACGGCATTCGAGTTCAATGAGAAGACAATTCCACTCCTTTGTCGTTACCCTACAAAGAAGAGTGAACAAACTGTTCCCGTCTCGACCTAAATCCGATAAACGTCCTCTGACAATATCTTCGGAATCACTGACGCCATATTTAATAGAATTCAGTTTTTGCCCCTGGGCAATCCAGCTCAGGATCCTCAATGCTTCAATCGCGTTACTCTTTCCTGAGGCATTTGCACCGATCAAAATAGAAAGTGGGGACAGTGGAAGCGTTGCCTTTTTGTAACTCTTAAAATCTTGGATTTCTATTTCTGATAGCATCGGAATGGCTCAAAAGAGGTTGGGTTGAATGGGGTGGGGACAGCTTTAACTGAGCAGGTTCAATATGACTGTAGAATTCACTGGCGACTTGGATGGGTAATGACTAATCATGATTGATTTGGTCGAATGTCTTGAAGTCACTGTATGCCATGATGGTCCTCCTGTAAAAAAAAGTGCCTAATTCAAATCTCACCAGCCGAGGCAATCTAAGTACACAAAAATCTCTTTTACTATCCTATGTTCTCCGTGCTGCAACTAAATATAAAATGGATGATATTTTTTACTTATTTTTCTTTAATTTCTGCCGCAACAGATGAGGTGGCTGTTGCAGTTGGTTGAAACAATAAAAGGTATAAAATCGAAGTAAGAGGGGCTTTAAAACTTCCTATTTTGCAATCCAAGGTACTTTTCCAAGGAGTATTCAGACCATACCCGGCTGCCCAACGCCAAGGACCAGGATGGTCATCGTCACCGTAAATATTAGTAGGATAATCCCTTCTTATACATCCATTTTCAGGATCATACGGAGGATTGTTTGCCCTATTCCAATCGATAGGGGTCGGCGCATCCGTTCTTAACCAAGGCCCTTGCGCTGCACTGTCTGCATCGCCCCAGCGGCCTTCAAACCTTATCCAGCTATCATCAATACCTTCTTCCGTACTCAAAGAGAGGAGATAATAATCTTCTAGATTCAGTACTTCTTTATCCCCTTCATGATTATCAGCAATGCCGAGAATTGAGTACGTGGTCTCACCTGAAAATCTGTACGAACCATGTCCTCCGTTTGATACATACACCTTCGGATGATTTCCATTAACGGTTTCAACACGATCCCAAGAATATTTATTGGCTTCATAATGGGTGGAAAATATCGCTTCAACAGGCTGGGCATCGGCATCCAGAAATACAGTGATTGTCTCCCAGTCTCCGGCATGATCATTCAACCAGTCGTTGTAATAATAAAAAAACCAGTACTGCACAGCGATGGGATTTTCCTTGCCGGGATCTTTAAACACTTTGAAATAGACAGAGGGGTAGACAGTCAATGCTTTATATCCGTCTTCTATGGACAAACCGAAAAAATCCCATGCCGGGGAAAAGTCCAAATAGTTTGCAGATGACCTGAACACCGGATCGCCGATATAATTCAATGTGCCCAGCAGGACATTCCCCGATCCATACGTTGTTCCCTGATAGGAAACTGCTTCCGCCAGATTAAGGTATACAGTTTTTCTGTCCAGCTTTGTCACATTGTTGACGTACATCGGAATGTAATCTGTGTACAGATAGTTATCATCCTTTATATCAACACCGGGCCATTCCCCGTAAGACAATAAAATCTGCGGCGCATACTCTTCGGCCAACTCCTGATCGGAAGAAGTTGCTGAAACTAAACTTTCCAAATATACAGAATAGGTTATCGTACTTTCCTCTCGTTTTTCCTGAGAGTGTTTCTTCAATCTTCTCTCCTTTTCTATATACCTCTTCGCTCCATTGAGAATATCCTGTATCAGGCTTTTTCCGAGCTTACCTGACTTGATGTGCCGCTCCAGAATAACTCTGTTTTCTTCTCCCGGAATAATACCGGTATCCGTGCCCAGCGCCTCGTCAATAATTTCCAGCACCTCGTCATCCGGGTAATTTTTAAGAGCTATGTAGCTGACCGCTCTGGTAATGCTTGATTCCGAAGCCGCTCCCTCAATAAGCTCCTGACGAATCTCGGGATGCTTAAACATTCTCATCCTCTTGATATAGGCGATCGCTCGATCATGGAGCCCTTTTTCATGAACATAATGAATATACTTTAGCGCAGCTCTGAATGCGGATAATGAGTTCTGATGGATAATAAAGGTGAACAACCTCCACTGCGTTCTTTCCTCGGAAGCGATATACAAATATTCTTCAAATAATGGAGTGAACTCTTCCCCTTCCAGTTTCTCCAGAAAAGTTTCCGCAAACGGGTGCTGTTTTTTCATTTTCGGATCAGCCCATTTCTCAAGGAGTATCTTCACATCTTCAGGTGTTGCTATCTCATAGAAGCGCTCTTTTACTGTATGAGGGAAAGCTCCGGACAACCTTACGTTTAGAAAAAAATCCATTAAAAAAGCGGTCTCGTCATTCGTATCTCTTACTGTATCCCATTTTCGAGCAGCCTCTTCTTCAGTCATAGAGAATGCTGTCCCGCAACAGTACAACAAAACAAGTACACTCGCGCAACAAACTCTAAGGATTCCTGCAATCATAATTTCCTCCGTCGATTTTTATTCAGCACAACAACATGCATATCAATTTGTTAGCATGGCAAAAAAAGTGAGTAAACAAAGATTTTACCCAAACAAACCGCCCCAGCATGTCTTCAGCCGAGCGGCCCGCAAGGATTCTTCCGAGCGTTCCAAGCGATAGGTCATGATCGTCCGACGATCTTCAGGTGTCACAGGCGCACCCCTTCCCGCAGAATATTGCGGTAGGCAATCCGCATGGGTCCTGATATCAGAATTTGTGGCAACCGCCTGTTTGAATTCACAAACGATATCATCCAGATGTGTTGTGATCATGCGTTCCGCCTCCTTCCGGTTATTATCAAGCTATTGTGGGGCCTGGGGGAGAAAAATCCTAGGTTACCCGATAAGATGCTTTGATACGTTTCAATTGACAGCAAAAATTACGTGAAATTGAGATAATAGCTTAACGATGACGTTATATACTGGTATTGCCAACCAAAAACACCACGTTTGAATAGATAATATATGGTTCTTTTTTCTCCTGTTTCTGTCGCATCATCCAAAGAAAAGACTACTTTAATGACAACATCCTTTGGTAAAGAAAATTTAAATATCGGATAACTTGCCTGTACCGAAACAATATTAACTTTTGTTGTCGTAACTGAATTCGCAGCGTTTTCTATCTCGTCCTTGTCTCCTTTATCAACTGCATCACGCATCTTTTCTGCGACATATGGAGAGTATTCATCCATCAACAAGGTATCTATGTGTTTCATAAGGTCTTTGTCATCTCTCATATCGCTGAGCGTCATAAGCCTTATGACGATAACACCTATGAAAACAACAAGTGCAATTATTGCTTGCCACCCTTTGATCTGAATTTTCAACTCTGACATTTCTCAGTTTCCTCCTCTGATTTTTTCATCAAGCAGGCTCAATAAGTGGAAACTTTCCATGATCTTGCCCGTAATAGATTCCGTAGAGTTCCGCTTATCAGTTTTCACCTGTATTTCCCCCTTTTATCATACAATATACAACAGATGACATGAAACCCGGAACCGGCATACAAAAAAATCCGTCAAAATATCCCAAGAACAGTAACTTCAATTTTATCAAGAAAATATGTAAAAGCTGCCCGCTTTTGTTGTACGTAAGCGGGCCAGCTTGGCTGTGCATCACTTCTTTAACGAGACCTTTCCCATATTTATAGACATGCCGTCCGCATTAGCATGGGTCGTCAACTTCCCGGTATTTAAATCCATAAGATTATAAAACTGATACCCGCTTGCTTCTTTCCAAGAAATGAAGACAACATTGTCAGCTATTTTACTGGATAGATACGGATTATCTCCTGTGCTCGGCCCTTCAAAGCTTCCTTTGACCAGCTTCCAATGTAATGATTTATCTGATGTTATTGTTATGTCATACGCATAAGCGCCATAATCAAACAGATATGTTTTCCCGACAATATCCGGCGCAATATTTTCTACCTTGCTCTCTTCCGCAATAAGATCAGTAGAAATCAATAAAAGTGACATAATCATTACTGCTGCTACTCTCACAATACCTTTCATTTCAACCTGCTGTGTTAACAGTTGCCAATAAAGGCAACCTCTTTTCGTTTCATTCAGGCATGCCTGTCAGTGCCCGCCTGAACCCATCCTCTTATCAAGAGGAAATACAACAAGTAGCATGGAACAAGAAACGAGTAAATAGAAAATTCGTCCAAATCACCCAAGAACAAAGGCTTCGATTCTCTCGATCCGGGATGTAAAAGCTGCTCGCTTTCGTTTCACGCAAGCGGATCTGCCTGACTGATCTTTTCTGAAAGGAGGAAGGTTGAGAGCAGGCAGCCAACACCGGATATACCGATGATCAACCCCATAGGCCAGGGCGTACCATCGGCAAGGAGGCCGACCAAGGCCGAGCCGATAATCCCACTGCCGTAATGGACCGCACCGACGAAGGCGGACACCGCACCGGCCCGTCCAGGAAAACAGGTCATGGCACCGGCAACCGAGTTGGCCACGATGAACCCTACACTGGAAATAAACACAAACAGGGGCAGCACCAACCCCCACAATCCGCCCCAGCCGGTTCCGGCTGTCCAGGCAGTGATAAAAGCAGCAAAGGCCATCACCACGGTGCCGATGATCAGGATTCGGTCATAACCATGCCGGATAACCAAGCGGGCATTGAGGAAATTCGCCGCTGTAGCACCGGCAATAACAATCCCCCAGAAAAAACCGTAGCCCTGTTCAGAGACGTGATAATAATTAATATAGATAAAGGGGGTCCCAGCCACATAGGCAAACAGACCGACATAGAGAAAACCACCGGTACTTGCATAGCCAAGGATCCGGCGATGGCGGAGCAGTTCGCCGTAATAACGCATGGCCCGCCCCCAGGACTCGCTATTTCGCCGCCCAACAGGAAGGGTTTCCGGGATGGTCCACAGCACAGCAAGGGTGAGTAAGCCCACAATCACCAGGAGCCAAAAAACAGCACGCCAACCAGCCAGTGCTACGATCTGCCCGCCCAGCAAGGGACCGAGAATCGGCGCAATGGTCATGATGCTCATCAGGGTCGAGAGCATCTGCGCGGCCCGATTGCCCTCGTAAAGATCACGAACCATTGCCCGTGCCAAGGCAACACCGGCACAGGCCCCGATTGCCTGGACAATTCTCCAGCCGATAAGCGCGGGTGCGCTCCCGGCAAGAGCACATCCACCTGAGCCAATGACAAAGAGGATCAAGCCAGCAGATACTGAAGGTCGGCGACCGTATTGATCACTGATCGGTCCCCAAAAGAGTTGTCCCAGGCTAAAGCCGATCAGATAACCAGAAATGGTCAGCTCAATCATACCGGCATCTGCACCCAGAGCGCGGCCCATAGCGGGCATGGCAGGGAGATAGAGATCTGTGGATATTGAACCGAAGCCCATGAGCAGGCTGAGGACACCGAGGACATACCAGCCCTGAGGCGCTACCGCTACGACCTGCGTGTCAGGCCTCTCTTCTTTATACATTGATGCCTCTTCCCTGCTGTTATCCCATCAGATTATTCTGTTGACTTTCTTCATGTACCGTGTTTTTCATTGAGGCAGTGCAACTCTACAGGGTACGCTCATGACAACGCAACCCTCCCGCCTTCTTGCCTGCGGGCGGGGCCAACTCTTCAACAATTTCCTTTGGTCTGCAAACTATGCGTATTCTTCAACGTATCCTCAGGCGCATCCTCAAAATTACCCTCCTGACACTCCTTCTTGCCGCCTGCGCCCTGGTGGTTATTCACCATTTTTTTGCTGATCAGATTATTGCTGCGGCTCTGCAGCGGGCCGGGGCATCGGAAGTTTCCGTCCATCTCGCTGCTGTTAAAACCGATCAAATTCGCTTTGATTTTCTCACCGCAGCTTTCCCACTAAAAAACGGCTCCACACTCCATATCAAGGCAAAACAAATCAGTCTCCAATATGATCTACAACGGCTGCTGCACAACAAAAGATGCGATCTGCTCACCATACAGAAACTTGCAATGAGCCAGCAAGGAACAAGCAAGAGTAGCACCTCCCCTTCTCTCCGGCTGCCCGAAAAAATAACCCTGCTTGAAGACAGCATCCGCGCCCGTCTGCCCATCGAAAAAATTCAGCTGGAACAGGTCGTTCTTCAGGATAATCTGCCGGTTCAGCTGCGAGATCAAAAAATCAGCCTGACAGCCTCGGTCAGCGGCACAGCATTGCAGGCCCAAGCCACCCTCCAGGCAGACCCGGAAACCCAACTCACCCTGGATTTCCACAGCCCGGATGCCCTGCACGCCACAGCCGAGCTCGTCGGGAACCAAGGCACGGAAGAAATACTGCGGACAAAACTCGATCTCCAGCCGGACAAGTTGACCGGGACCATCAACCTACAGCTCCAGCCCGTCAATGCGTTATTTCTTCGCCCCTTTAGCGCAGAGACGAATATCCCAATACCGGCAGGAACCTTAGACAGTACCTTTTCTCTGCCGCTGCCCCTGCCCCTGCGGGATGATCGAGATGATGCGGCTCCATTACAGGTCGCCCTCACTGTAATCGACAGCGACAACCATCAGATTCATCTGGAGGCAAGCAGCACACCTGATAGCCGACAAGCCAGCCTCCTGCTCAGCGGCCAGAAAGGCAAACGGGAATTCCTGAAGACCAATCTCACCATGCAGGATCAGCGCATCAGCGGCAGTTACTCGTTACACGCCGATCAGCTCCGCAGCTTCCTTACCCCCTATCTGCCCCAGCCGTTTCCCGATCTCAGCGGCAGACTCTCCGGCACGGTGAATATCCCGCTGCCAAAAAATCAGGAAAAATGGTTTAAAGCAACAGCAACGGCTTCGTCCCTCGCCCTGCCCTCTCTCACTGCTTCTGCTGCCAAGATGACTGTCTCAGGAAAAATGGACGGCAAAAATATGCAGCTTGATAAGGATTCGACCTTCCACGGCAGCGGACTCACCTTTGGAAACACCTCCTTGCAGGAATGTCGCCTTGATCTTGCCGGAGACTTCTCCCGCAGAGATGACCAGCTCCAGCTCAATTTTGCAAAACAACAGAAGATATATATCAAGGGCCTGAAGGCCGGTTCCATCCTGGTCCGGGAGCTGGCGCTGCAACCGGCAGAGACACTCCGTTTTGTTCTCAATCTTCAGAACAACGCCTGGTCATTCGACAAAAACACCCTGCATGCTACTCCGCTTGCTGTCCGAACCGGAGCCGTGGACATTAATATCGGTCCCCTGCAATGTGCTTTCTCTGTATTGCGCTGTACGGACTCCGGGCCGGAAATCATCACAAAGCTGAGCAGCCCGACGCTGACGATAACCACCCCGAAAGGCAAAGTACCCCTCAAAAAAGTTGCTGGAAATTTCCAGTTCCAGCAACGTATAATCACCAGCAAGCTTCAGGCCAAACCAAAGAATATCCCCGGCAGAATACAGGCAGAGGTGAAACACGATCTTACCGGGTCAGCCGGTTTCTTTACCCTCCGCACGGATAAGCGGCTTGATCTGAATCCAGAAGAGGTCACCTTGGCTGATCTGCTCAGCAGCTGGCAATTTCCCTTTGACCTCGACAAAGGGTCTGTTTTCCTAGAATCCAAGGGCGTGTGGAAGCCCGGTAAAAAATTTCACCTCACCCTGCGGACAGAAGTAAACAAAGGAAGCGGTTATTTCCAGAAATTCCTCTTTGAGGGCCTGAAGAGCAAACAGGATCTTGTTCTCCTGCCTGAGCTGCGTTCACAAAGCGAAGGAAAAATCTCTGTTCAGCGACTCATCAGCAGCATTGACGTGCATGATCTCAGCGCCAAAACAGCTCTTCTTTCTGTACAAA
Organism: uncultured Candidatus Electrothrix sp.; assembly: GCA_965603655.1. GTDB lineage: Bacteria > Desulfobacterota > Desulfobulbia > Desulfobulbales > Desulfobulbaceae > Electrothrix. The sequence goes on from CBFDDU010000044.1 coordinate 16,073, forward strand.
CCGGTACTCAACCGGAAATCCAGCTCAGGAAACTCCAGGCAAAAATGCTTCAGGGGAGCATCAGCAGTCCGGAAATCCGCTATGACCTGAACAAACAGCAAGGCGACTTTACGGTCAAGGCCAGAGGAGTGGATTTGGCAACCCTGGTCAATCTGATGAAGGTGAAAGAAATGCATGCCACCGGTAAAATCAGCGGTGACATTCCGGTGACCATCCAGGGAAAGGAGATTTCCGTGGGTAACGGTATGCTGTATAATGATCCGCCGGGTGGAGAAATCAGTTATACGGCCCCAGAGAGCAAAGCCGCTGGGCTTTCCGAATACGCCATAAAGGCCATCAGAGACTTCCGCTACACCTCGCTGAAAAGCACTGCCCAATATGCTCCATCAGGACAGCTTGACCTTGCTGTCAGCCTTCAGGGAATCAGCCCGGAACTGGACAAAAACCGTCCGGTCCATTTCAATATCAATATCGAACAGAACCTGCTCACCCTGCTCCAGGGATTACAGTACAGCAAAGGGCTGAGTGAGAAGATCGATAAACGGGTGCGGCAACGGTATAGGTAAAGTAAGATAAGCTATTATAGCTGGTGTATATCAGTAATTACTCGCTGTCTAATATAATCTCTTTCTCCGATGGAGGCCATCATGGCAAAACTACAGATTCCTTTTTTGCTCGGAATCCTTACGCTGTTTATTTTCGGCTGCACTCCCAGGGTGGAGATTGCTCCGCCTACCGAACCAATCACCATCAACCTCAATGTGAAAATACAGCACGAAATTTTGGTCAAGGTGGATAAAGAACTGGATAATCTGTTCGCCGAGGAGAAAGGGCTGTTCTGAGCAGCCTCCGTCATTGCGCACATGTCTTTCACAGGAGAAACATCATGAACAACAGAATCACGCTTTTTCTTTTCAGTCTTTTAAGTATTTTCGGCATGGTCACTCTACTGCTCTGTCAGCCAGTTTTTGCTTTGGAGCTACAGGACGCCAAAACCCAGGGGCTTGTCGGCGAAACCCCTTCCGGATATCTGGAAGCAGTGAAGTCTACCCCTGAAGCGGACCAGTTGATCAAAGAGATCAATACAAAACGCAAAAAGCATTATCAGAAAATCGCGAAAAAGAACAAGACCCCTCTCAACACAGTAGAAGAAATGGCCGGGAAGAAAGCTCTGGAAAAAACCCCGGCCGGGCAATATATCAAGGTGGGTGGGGCATGGAAGAAAAAATAAGGGAAGTTGCTTTTCCCAGGAATTTTCCCTTACGAAGTGAAGAGACCTTCTGTTAAAACCAGCACGTTGCGATACACATGTTGTAGATTTGCAGGAAGTCTCATCAATCATTCATGCCTGTGGTAAAACCGCGCAAAAAACCTAGCAAGGCCGCAATGTTCTTCGATTACCGAGGACATGGAGGAGCCAGTTAAATCCAAACTTGAGCAGCTCGGCATCATCCCGTTCAATGCGCCTCCGCTGATCACGGTCCAGCCTGTACCGGGCTGTCAGCTTGTTCTCAATGCTGTATGCACGAAAGGCATCAATATTATAACACACCATAAAGGCCAATTGCTGCCGAGGGCCAGCATGCCCTTCCCCCTGCCAAGGGTCGCCAGCAAAAAAAGCATCCACCTCGGCCCAGAGATCGTTGAACAGGTTAAAGGAGTCCAAGCGTTGCTCACGTTTCCATTGGCGAACCGTGTAGCTGTTCTCTTCATCATGGCCCTTGCAGTAGGAATGACGGACAACAGCGTAATGGCTTTTCAGTTGTGCCCCCATCCTCTCTTTTTCAACCCCTCTTTCCAGAGGATATGTTCGGCAGGCTGAAGGGCGATCCGCATACACAGAGCAACCCGCTTCTGCGAGAAACGGACACGGTGCTTCGGCGCTCTCCTTCATATTGAGCATCACCGCTGGGAAGTAGGGATGTACCCCGGCACCCAGACGGGTATAGCGTTCCAGAAACTCCCCAGAACTGCATGAGAGCTTATCCTTCAAACAAAGAACATCAAAAGGATAAAGGCGCAACTCCAATTTATGACAACAGGTCAGATAACAACTGACCCCTGGGTGACAACGAAACTGAAAAGATTCGCCTTGCTGCAAAGGAATTATTTGTGCATCAGGTCCTGTTCCTGTGGTCACTTCACTGCTCATAACCATTCTCCATAAAAAAAGCCGGAATGATGATAATCATCAAACCGGCCTAATACTTCCGTCTATTTCTGTACAGAGGACTCCTCTGTACCTCTTTCAACGGGAGCGGATCAATCCTCAGTTTCTACTGCCTGCACTGCTGATTCCTCATAGCCAACCAACTCAATTATGGCCATAGGTGCAGCATCACCGGAACGAACTCCGGTACGAATAATACGTGTATACCCACCCTGACGGTCTGTATACTGCTCACTGAGCTTATCAAAAAGTTTTGCCACAATATCCTTTGAACGGATATATGCCATTGCCTGCCGCCGAGCGTGCAAATCACCCCGTTTTCCTAAGGTGATCATCTTTTCTGCTACACGACGAGCCTCTTTGGCCTTGGGCACAGTTGTGGAAATTCTCTCATGCTCAAGAAGAGAAGTTACGATATTCCGCATCATTGCTGAACGATGTGAGGCACTCCTGTTCAGTTTTCTACCGGCTTTTCTATGTCTCATTATTCTATCCTCAAAATCGGTAAATCACGTTATCTGATCAACCTGAAGGCGTGCTACTAACCTTCGTTGTCAGCGTCCTCTCGTTCACAGGGCATTACCCAGCCCTCGTGGGACATATTAAGGGTCAGTTCATGCTGCGAGAGGAGAGCTTTAATCTCATTCAGTGATTTACGACCAAAGTTTTTCGTTTTCAGCATTTCAGCGTCGGTTTTTTGCACCAATTGACCAATATACTGTATGTTGGCATTCTTCAGACAGTTTGCGGAACGGACTGAAAGCTCAAGATCCTCGACATTCTTATCGAGAAAGTCAGGGAAATCCTGTCCATCACCATCACCATCACCCCGCTCAGGAGCTACCGCCTCCTGCTCATTGAAATTGATAAAGATGGTCATCTGCTCCTTGAGAATCTTGGCCGCATAGGCAAGGGCATTCTCCGGGAGTACAGACCCGTCAGTTTCAATTTCTATCGTGAGGCGATCATAGTCTGTCCGTTGCCCAACACGGGCTTGGCTCACCACATACTGAATACGACGTACCGGTGAAAAGGCAGCATCAATAGGAATCATCCCTATGGGACGACCTTCCTTTTTGTTCCAATCGGCAGGAACATAGCCCTTGCCCCACTGCACCTCAAGTTCAGCCCGGAAGGTGGTGTTACTTCCAGTCACCGTACAAATCGGCTGTTCTGGATTCATAACCTCTACCTTGCCACCGCCATCAATATCACCGGCAGTGACCAAGCCAGCCTCACTTTTTTCTATAACAACAATTCTGGTCTCAGGAGCGTTGAGCTTCAACTGAACCTGCTTCAGATTCAGTATAATATCAGCGACGTCTTCATGCACTCCGTCAATTGTGGTAAACTCATGATCAGCTCCCTCAATCCGAACCGATGTAATCGCAGCACCTCTGATAGAGGAGAGAAGAATCCTGCGCAAGGAGTTCCCAATTGTCGCTGCAAAACCGCGTTCTAAAGGCTGGCAGATAAATTTACCATACCTCTCCGTATGGCTATCCCTGGTAACCTCCAGACGTTCCGGGGTAACAAGGTCATACCAGTTCCTGTAAAAGGGATTATCATCCCGAATATCCTGTTCCATGAAATACCTGACCTTGTATTACTTGGAGTACAGCTCGACTATAAGCTGTTCATTAATCGGCATGGTTATTTCTTCCCGATTAGGCATAGCCTTCACTGTTCCCTGAAAATTACCTTTATCCAGCTCCATCCAGCTGGGCACACCACGGCGAGCAACAGCCTCAAGATTTTCAACGATAAAAGCATTCTTGCGGCTTTTCTCTTTTAGGGTAATAACATCACCGGGTTTCACCTGAAAAGAGGGGATATCTGCTTTTCTGCCGTTAACCTGAAAATGATTATGGCGGACAAATTGGCGTGCCTGATCTCTGGAGCCAGCAAAGCCCAAGCGATAGACAACATTATCCAAGCGGCGCTCTAACATTGACAGAAGATTCAGACCGGTAACACCTTTGGCGCGATCTGCAAGATGAAAGTAGCGACGAAACTGACCCTCAAGCATTCCGTACATGTGCTTAACTTTCTGCTTCTCACGCAGCTGCAATGCATAGTCGGAAACCTTACGAAAACGATTTTGCCCGTGCTGTCCGGGCGCATAGGTGCGCCGCTCAAATGAGCACTTATCCGAGTAGCATCTCTCGCCTTTCAAAAACAATTTAAGATTTTCCCGTCTGCAATTTCGGCAGGAAGCTCCTGTATATCTGGCCACTTATTCCTCCATCAATTATTGGTATCGGTTTTACGCTGCGGTCAGCCTTTACTGCTGGCAGCGACCGTACAAAAAACTATAAACTGCTTAAACCCGTCTACGTTTAGGGGGCTTGCAGCCATTATGCGGTATCGGAGTCACATCAACAATCTTTGAGACTTCCAGATCAGTTCCAGTGAGCGCACGAAGAGCAGCCTCACGACCAGGCCCTGGTCCTTTCACACGAATTTCAACCCGACGAAGACCGTTTTCTTTTGCTTTTGCCACCGCATCACTCAACGCGTTCTGCGCTGCAAAAGGGGTTGACTTGCGAGACCCCTTAAAGCCGATAACTCCGGCACTGGACCAAGAGACTACATTGCCCAGTTTATCCGAAATGGTTATTAACGTGTTATTAAACGTTGAATAGATAAAAATAATCCCATCAGGAACATTTTTCTTTTCGCGACGCTTTGTTCGTACCGCGCCTTTTTTACCTTTCGCCATATCTGCTCCGTATAGCTTCCACTATGAATAGCACTTTCACCGGCAGTAAAAGCGTGTTGACAATCTTATTTTTTACGTACTGCTGCGCCACGCTTAGGACCTTTACGGGTCCTTGCATTGGTCTTTGTCCGTTGCCCACGACAAGGAAGGCTCATCCGATGACGTCGTCCCCGGTAGGTACCGAGATCAATATGGCGTTTAATATCCATAGCCACTTCACGTCGGCGATCACCCTCGACAACATAATCTGCCTCAATGATCTTCCTGATACGTGTAACATCATCACCGCTCAGATCATCGGAATTCATCTGATACGGCAGATCAGCCTTGTCCAAAATAGCGCGTGCAGTTGTGAGGCCAATACCGTAAATATAGGTAAGCGCCCTGTCCATATGCTTATTGCGCGGTAAATCTACACCTGATAATCGTGCCAAAACCTTACTCCTTTTAAAAAAGCTACATTATGCAGGTTAACCCTGACGCTGCTTATGCTTTGAATTCTTGCAGTTTACCCGAACCACACCCTTTCGCTTAAGGATCTTACAGTCGCTGCACATTTTCTTAACAGATGCTCGTACTTTCATTTCTCTGTTTCCTTGCTGACTTGTTTGGTTCAGCGCTTCCCTTTACCGCCGCCTTTTGAGCGAAAAGTGACACGCCCTCTTGTCAGATCATAAGGTGACAACTCAACCGTCACTCTATCACCTGGCAGAATTTTAATATAATGCATGCGCATCTTACCGGAAATATGCGCCAGAACCTTATGCCCGTTATCAAGTTCAACACGAAACATCGCGTTGGGTAAAGGCTCAATTATAGTTCCTTCAACTTCAATGGCTTCTTCT
>CBFDDU010000045.1:0-21709 GCA_965603655.1 uncultured Candidatus Electrothrix sp.
AGCCACCAATGCCTCCACCATTTGTGTAACGGCTGCCCACCACAATGTCAAGCTGCTGACTGCGCAAAGCGGTCAGCATGTCAGGGAGCAGGCTTTCATCATGCTGGAGATCAGCATCCATTACAGCAAGATAGGGTGCAGAAGAGGAGAGCATTCCTTCTACGCAGGCAGAGGTGAGCCCGCGCCGCCCAATGCGGTGAATGAGGCGAACCTTTGGGTCTTGGAAGGCTATATCAGCGACCTTTTGGCTTGTTTTGTCCGGCGAGTCATCATCGACAAAAATGACCTCCCAGGAAAGACCCTGAAGTGTCTCGGCAAGGCGGCGGATGAGCTCTTCCACGTTGTCAACTTCATTATAGCAGGGAACCACGACAGAGAGCAGCGGAGCTACGGCGGAAACGGAATTTTTGTTGTTCATAAACAATCCATCCCCGCAGGGGGAGGCTTTCTACGACGAAATAAAAAAAGAGGGCAAAAAAAGGAGCTCTTCTACCCTCTGTCGTTATGGGTGGTTGTAGGGGGTGTTATAGAGTACAGCCTCTTACTGGGCTTGATTTTTAAACCAAGCATGCCAGCGGGTTTCCATTGTCTCCTGACTTTCCTTGCGGGTGAGGTTACAGCCCCGTGTTGCGCACTGCTTGCCTTCATGTCGACAAGATTTTTTGTTTTCTCGAAAGCAGTCGCGGTGTTGGCAGCGGGCGCGACAATGATGCCCAACGTTCTGGTGGTAATGGATGCCGCAGGATTTACAGCGAACTTCACCGCAGTGATGCTTGGTACCCTGAGGGTGATGAACGCCACAGGTTCTGCATTGCACCTTGCCGCAACGGTGGGCAATATCTCTTGGGTGTATCTGGCCGCATGACCTGCACTGAACCGTGGTGATTTGCTCTGTTTTTTTCGTATAGGTTGTCTCACATTGATAATTTTGCTGATGTACCACTTGCTTTTGACAACTTCGTTTGTGCGTGCGGCATTTGTCGCATTGGCCACAGCGAGTAGGGCAGGGTTGGTGATGCTGGCTGCACTGTGGTTTTTGGCATTGGGAACAGGGGTGGTGGCGAACCGGGGCCTCTCTTTCATAACAGTCATAAGAAAGAGCTGTGCTGGCTGTTAATAATATTGTGACAAGAAAACTTACCGTAAAAAAAGATTTCATACTTCCTCCCGTGTTTAAAATGAGTTATTTAAAAATCTCAGTGATGAAGGAATACTCTACATTCCCGGTGAAAACAATAAAAAAAGACTGCGTGCTACAGAAGGATACTGAGGCTCCATGCCACTCGGAAAAGTGAATGAATATGACAGTGCTGTTGTTTCTAAAGGCTGTTTTTAACAGATATCGGCCCGGATTTTCGTAGGAGTTCCTTTATGCCTTGATAGAGTAAAACTTATCAATCATTCGTTTATGATTGAGCGCGACACTGCAATCACGCAGCAGCAACCCGGTCATTTCTTTTTCCGGGATGGGGGGGCTGAAGAGGAATCCTTGCCCTTCGTGACATTGATTTTTTTGCAAGAAGAAAAGGTGCTCTTCGGTTTCTATTCCCTCGGCAATAACCCTGAAATGCAAATTCTGGGCAATGGCGATAATGCCCAGGGTGATGGCGGCGTCGGTATTATTGGTGGTGACATTGGTAATAAAAGAACGATCAATCTTGATTTTATCTACCTGAAGATGTTGTAAATAACTCAGCGATGAGTACCCGGTCCCGAAATCATCAATGGCCAGCTTTATCCCTTCTGCCCGCAGCTTATTAATCAGGTCAACCGTGAAATCCATATTTTCGATAAGTACGCCCTCGGTGAACTCAACCTCCAGTGCGTCAGGCGGAAAACCCGTGCTTTCTACACAGCTCATGATCTGGTAAAACAGGTCGCGACGTCGGAGCAGGCGCCCAGAAATATTCACTGCCATGATGAATTTTTTAAAGCCCATATCCCGCCATTTTTTCCCCTGGAGACAGGCCTGGCGCACAAGATCAATACCTAATTTTTCAATAAGCCCAGTGCTCTCGGCAATAGGGATAAAGGCGGCCGGTGATATAAGACCTTTTACCGGATGGATCCAGCGGGCCAAGGCCTCCATTCCGCAGATAGAGCCATCCAGTAAATTGATTTGCGGCTGATAAAAGTTGATCAGGCCGTCGTCCGCCACAGCTTTCCGGAGATCATTTTCCAGGTAGAGGCTCTGCGCAGCCTGTATCTTCATGCCGCTGTTCCAGGAACAGATTCTGTTGCCGCCCTCACTCTTGGCAGCTTCCATGGCTGTGTCTGCGTTACGCAGTACATCCAGCGGAGTCTCTCCGTCGTCCGGGAACATGCTGAAGCCGATACTCGGCCTGATCAGAATGGCCCGGGATTCATTATTAACCGGCGTCCGAAACCGCTGCATGATTTTTTTAGCAAGTTTCTCTGCATGGTTTTTATCCGAAGGCGGGGGGAGGATAATGGCAAATTCATCACCGCTGAGCCGGGCCACCAGATCTGCACCTACCTCCAGGCCGCATTGCTGGAGAATGGTTGAAACACTGCACAGTATTTTATCACCAAAACCAGGGCCGAATATCTGATTAATGCGTTTGAAATGATCCAGGTCAACGTAGAGTAGGCTTATCTTGCTCTCATCCTCCTGTGCTGCCTGTATTGAATCCTCAAGATATTGCTGAAAGGAAGGCCTGTCCACAAGTCCGGTTAATGCATCATAGGTAAGTTCTGATGACAGGTGATTGCCGGGATTGTCTTGGGCGCCCCATTTGAGAGGAGAGGCAGGCGTCAGGGATTCTTCCAGATGCAAGAGGCAGATAAAACCTTTTTCTTGCCCCTCCTCTTGCCCTTCTGAATATTTAAAGGAAATAATGGATGGTTTTTCCTCTGATTGTTCCGGGTCGGCTTTGCCCTGCCAATGGCCCTGCCGAATCGCATCTTTGAGAAAGGCTCTCCCTTCCCATTTTTTCTGATGCACAGCCTGCTTCATCGCCTCTTTCAGGGTGCAGTCGCAATCCGTGAGATAGATAACCTGGTCAATCCGTTTGGACTGGATAGCCTTTAAGCTGTAGCCGGTTCGCTTGAGAAAGACAGGGTTGGCATAAGCAATGCGTAAGTCCAGATTAACAAAAAGGATCCCGCAATCCTGATTGTCCATGACCTGACGGCGGATAGACAATTCTTTCTGTAATCTGAATGAGGTGGTTTTGGCCTGATGCAGTTGGGTTTTGTATTCAGCCAATTGCTGCTGCAAGATTTCATGATTTTCATTTTGCTCACCTTGCCTTTTTCCAGATATCTCTTCTTTTAATGGATGGGGTACACCTTCCTTCCTTTCCTTTGGTTGGTCTTTCTCGGCAGAAGTATTGATCTGTTGTTCATAGGCAATATTTATTGTCCCCCAGCTCATGAGATGTTCTTCGCAGTAGATCAACCCGGCGTTCTCAGATCCTGGCAACAGGATATCGTTTTCCCCTATGGGGTTGACAATAACTGTAAAGCTGTCGCTCGCTATTTTTTTTACGGTGATCAGGTCGGCGAATTCCTGAAACGGTTCGACCGCCAGTTCAGGAGCCTGCGTGTCGGTGACCTTGAAAATAAGCTGAAATCGTTGCTCCTCCTTTTTAGCTTCCGGCCCAAGTCGTAACACCTCCGGTTCCCAGATAATACCAGGGTTGTTGCCAGTGCTTTGTCGTTCCTGATCAAGAAAGGGGAACGGACTGTGGAAGTGGCAGAACTGACAGATAAAGCTATTGTTTTCAATCAAGGAGGGGGTCAGAGTTATACTGTTTCTCTGACCGCATTCTTCACAAAAGAGAATCATGGGGAACGTACATTACTTATTTTTTTATGTGAAAAATCTGTTGTGCCATTCTTAATGATGTGGTCAGTTTTCGAGGGTCAGCAGGGACTGTCAGTGGTATGTTCCCTCAACTTATGTTGCTTCAACATAACGACTCAAAACACGGTACAGCATGTCCGGCAGATCGTTTTTATTGCGCGAACTGCGTTGGATCTGCTTCAGGCATTTTTTCAAGGTTAATTCCTCGTTGAGGAAAATGTGCCGGAGAATCAGGGAGATTAATCGGGTGATCGTGGTCAGGTTGGATATACGCGACTGCAATTCGTGATCGCGATCAAAAGCGGTTGACGCAAAGACCTCCACGGGGTGTCCATCAACTTCACTGACGGAGAGATACCATTTATTCTGATCTCGATCAATGGCTCGATAGCGTTTGCCGTCCAACACTTCGGGGAACTTCGGATCTGTTTCTCTTTTTGCGGTGCTTCCGTTACGCTGGCTGATTCTTCCGTCTTGGATGTACGGTAAAACTTTATCTATAATGGAAGGATTTTTTTTTAGTGTTTCCACGAGCGTGCAGCAAGAGGAACAGACCTGAAATCCGGCCTCACGGACTGTTTGTTCTTCAGCCCCGCATAACTGGCAAAACGGGGACGATATTTTTTCCACATCCACATTATCTCCTTTGAACTGGCTCTGTTAATTATACTTTCTTTGTTAGAGTACAACGTGTTGATAAAAAGAACAACTGTAGTTCTGTAAAATATTAGGTAGTACGGAAAAAGATATACCAGGGAAGCATGAAGAAAGGGTGACTTGCCTGGATGAGGAAAGCGAGTTGAAAATTTTGTTATGGTTACTTTTATGGATTATCCGGTGACTGGAGAAGAAAACCGGAGGAGGATGAGATATGGCAAGACGGTATAATAAACGATTGGACATAGAAGCCCGTTATGAACAGGCACGACGAAGAAATCTTGTGAGTGCAAAAAAAGGCTTGCATGAGTACATCTTGGTGCTGGACGGATTAAAGCCGGATTTTAATATCGGCAAGATTTTTAGGACAGCAGATGCCTTCGGGGCCCGTGAGATCCATCTGGTGGGCGTGCGTGCCTTTAACCCGGATTCGGCCAAGGGTTCTGTACGGTGGGTTACGTTTTATCATCATGATGATTTCCCTTCCTGCTATCAAGCTCTGACGGAGAAAGGGTATACTTTTACGGTACTTGAGCCGGGTTGTTCCGAGCTGTTGGGGAGCTGCACCTTGGCGAAAAAATCCGCCTTTGTGATGGGCCATGAGGAGTTCGGGATCAGCTTTGATAGATCGAACTACCCGGATATAGAAGCGATTTCTATTCCCCAGTGGGGTCATGTGCAGAGCCTGAACGTCAGTGTGGCGGCGTCCATTGTTATGTATGAGTATGTTCGGCAACATGGCAAGCCGATTTGCGAAGGGCTTCCGCAAAAAGAGGCCGGGGCGAATAGCAGATCTATAGAGAAGTAAGAGGTAAGGGGGGCGGCCTCATTCGAGTAGCCAACCAACTGTTTTTTTGAAGATTCGGGCTAGATGGCAAAAGTCGAAGCTGTCATGATCGAATTTTGAGAAAAATCGTGAAAAAATGAGTCTTGGGCCGTATTTTCTCCCCTGTACAATCATCAAGTAATTTGCTATAGATAAGGTTATGAAGAGGAATGTACAGTTCCAGTAGGGTTGCTGGTGATGAAAGGTTATCGCCTGTAAAGCCAACCTCATATATATTCTTGAAATGCTCTTAGCTGCTTAGCTGTTTTGTTAATTATTTTCTATGTGTGTTGAACTCCATACTCACTCTGTTTATTCCGACGGTACGGCTACCCCTGCCGAGCTGGTTCAAATGGCTGCGGACCGCAAGCTCCAAGGATTTTCTCTGACAGATCATGATACTGTTGAGGGGGTGGAGGAGGCAATTCACCACGGCCAAGAGCTTGGCATACCGGTTGTCAGTGGTATTGAGATCAGCGCCACCCATCGTCAGTATTCACTGCATATTCTAGGATATGGTATTGATCCAAATAATCAGGAGCTTCTCGACTGGTTAGCCCGCCTGCAACAGGGACGAATTGAACGTAATAGGAATATCCTTGAGAAGTTAGCAAGAATGGGTATTTCTATTACTGACCAGGAGCTGCAACAGGTTTCAGGATGCGGCCAGACGGGTCGTCCCCATATTGCCCGATTGCTGCAAGAAAAGGGTTACGTAACGAATACCCAACAGGCCTTTTCCGTTTATCTGGGGCGAAATAAACCTGCTTGGTGCAGCCGTTACGCATCCCGAGCCTCGGAAGCTCTTGCGATTCTTCATCAGGCGGGTGGGCTAGCCGTGCTTGCCCATCCCGGAATAATTGATAAAGGCATGAAGGCACAGCCCATGCTTATTCAGGAGTTGGTGGAAAGAGGGCTTGATGGCGTGGAGGTATTCTATCCCACCCATAGCAGAAAGGTAAAAAAACGTTTACAGATTCTTGCGGAAAAATATAACTTACTCTGTACCGGAGGCAGCGATTACCACGGCGAGCAGCAGGGTAGGCAGTTTGCCGGTGAAGCCGGAGCTATCTGCCCACCGGATTCAATAATGGTTGAACTCCTTGAGCGATTGCAATATGTTCAGCAAGAAGAGAAGGCCAGAGAAGAACAGCCCGCACCAAAAAATGAGATTAAAAAAGATTAAGAAGAGAAGGGGTACCTCTCCTTCCCTAACCCATACTTCAGAGCTCCCATGCATACTATTCTTGTAGTTGATGACGAACCGAATTATCTGATTGTCCTTTCCGAACTGTTACGTGATGAAGGATATGAAGTCTTTACTGCGGACAGCGGACAGGCAGGACTGAAAATGGCCAGGGAAAACGACCTGGACTTGGTTATAAGCGATATGAAAATGCCGGGCATGGACGGTATCGCTCTGCTGAGTAAATTGAAAGAATTCAACAAGCGGCTGCCGGTCATCCTGATCACCGCCTATGCCGAGGTCGGCAAAGCGGTTGAGGCCATGCATCTTGGTGCCTTCACCTATCTGGCCAAGCCCTTTTCCAATGAGGAATTGCTGGCATCGGCCCGTAAGGCGGTGGAGCATTACGGCATGGTGCGGGAGATTAAACGTCTGCGCAGTGAAGCCACTTTTAAATCCGGTTTCGGTGGCATGATCGGAAAAAACCCCAACATGCTGGTGGTCTATCGGTTGATTGAAAAGGTGGCTCCCACGCCCTCCTCTGTGCTGGTCACCGGTGAATCCGGGACCGGCAAGGAGCTGGTGGCTCGGGCTATTCATAATCTGAGCGAGCGCAGGGATGCGCCCTTTATCTCGGTGAACTGTGCAGCCCTTTCCGAGCATCTGCTGGAGAGTGAGTTATTTGGTCATGAAAAAGGGGCCTTTACCGATGCATCTGCCATGCGCAAGGGGCGCTTTGAGCTGGCTGACTCAGGGACGCTCTTTCTTGATGAGATTGGGGAAATGACCCCGGCCTTACAGGCCAAGCTGCTGCGGGTGCTCCAGGAGCGATCCTTTGAGCGGGTAGGGGGCAATGCTACTATTTCCATAGATGTTCGTATTCTTGCTGCAACCAATAAAGATCTGAAAGACGAAGTAGAGCAGGGGAGATTCCGAAACGACCTCTTTTATCGTCTTAATGTCATCCATATCCATATGCCGCCCTTGCGGGAACGATTGGACGATATCCCGGCCTTGGTTCATTATTTTCTCAGGAAAAACGGCGAGCGGCTCGGACGGGAAAAGAACGAAATTTCTCCAGAGGCCATGCGTCTGCTTGTCAGCCTGCCCTGGGAGGGCAATATCCGGGAGCTGGAAAACACCATTGAGCGGGCTGCTATTCTTTGTAATGAAGGCCGCATTGAGGCGGAGGATGTCCAGCCTGACAGTAGCCAGATGCCTGGTATACAGGAATGGAGTTCCGGCCTTGAGTTGGGACAGTTTATTCCTGAGGGGCTCAGTCTCTCCGAGGTATTGAGCGGTATTGAGGAAAAACTGGTTCGTCAGGCCTTGGAAGAGGCAAATAATGTCCAGGCCAGAGCGGCTGAAAAGCTTGGTATTACCAAGAGTCTGCTGCAATATAAGATGAAAAAATATAATTTGCAGAGGAAAAAGAAATAAATCCAAATGCTCCGAACTGCCCTGAACACCCCTGATGAATTCACAGTCACCTTTGAACTTGTGCCTCGTCAGGGGTTTAATCGTAAGCAGGTCGATCCGCTGCTGGATTTTGCACAACAGGCAAAAGCGGACGGCAGGATTAAGGCGCTTTCTCTCACAGATAATCCTGGAGGGAATCCAGCTCTGGCACCGGTGGCCATCGGCACGGAGCTGGTCAAGATAGGTATAGAACCCCTTATTCATTTTTCCCTTAAGGATAAAAATCGTAACCAGATCGGCAGTCATATCTACCTTAATCAGCGCCTGCGTCTCCGTTCTCTGCTTGTTATGGGCGGTGATTTTCCTAATCCCGGCTATTATGGACGGGGCAAGCCGGTTTATGATCTGGACTCCATTCAGGTCCTCCGGCTTCTTAAGGATATGGAGAACGGGCGTTACCCGGACAGGACCGGCACGCGGCAGAAGCAGTATCCCGCACCCGATATCCTGAAGGGCTGTGTGGTCTCGCCGTTCAAGGCCACTGAAGCCGAACAGGTCTGGCAGTATGTCAAACTGCTTCATAAAATACGAGCCGGTGCGGATTTTGTTGTCACCCAGGTCGGCTTTGATATCCGTAAATTCGAGGAGCTGACCGCATTTCTTGATGAGCAGGGGATAAAGATTCCCTTGCTTGCCAATGTCTTTATTCCCACCTTACCTTTGGCCCGTGCCCTTTCCGCCAGCAAGATTCCCGGCATTCTGTTATCTGAAAAGCTGGTGGAGCGGATGGAGGCCGAGGCCGCAGCCGGTGCAGATCAGGCCCGCCTGGACAGGGCTGCGTTCATGGTGAGCCGTTTAAAGAAATGCGGCTATCAAGGGGTCCATCTCGGCGGGGTCAGTCTCCTGTTTAAGGATATCGCCTATGTGCTGGACAGGGTGGAGCAGCTGGACAGAGAAGGGCTCCCGGATAATGCGGACTATGATTTCCCGGTAGCTGGAACCTGGTATTATTTTCAACATCGCCCGCCGGGCAACAAGGAAAAAAAGGTGGCTGAGCCTCTCACCCCAGGTACTGTTCTCGGTACGGCTTGGATGCACAAGCTGGGGTATGCCCTCCTTTTTACAGATCAATATGTCACTGGCAAACTTTTTGCCCGCTTTTGTCTGTTCTGCGCTCAGGGACAGCGTAGGCTCAATATTCTGTTCTGGCTTGAGAAAATTATTAAACGCCAAGTGTACGATTGCCAAATGTGCGGTGAATGCACACTCTCTCTCTCCGCTTTTCTCTGTCCGCAATGGCATTGCCCGAAGCGGCTGGTCAATGGTCCCTGCGGCGGCAGTAATCAGGGGCGATGCGAGGTTCATCCTGAGCGTCTCTGCTTTTGGGTCCGGGTGTATAATCGTCTGGATAACCAGACTACGCTGGCGTCTCTTGCTGCCCCTCCTCCTCTGCCGCCGAAAGATTGGCACCGGGAAAAGACCTCTTCCTGGGTGAATTTTTTTTCTGATCAGCAAAAAGAGCAGGGCTGACCTGCTTGTTTTCTGACTTTCTGCTCTCCGGCAGCTTGCTTCTCCTGGCAAGCTGCCTTTTTTTGAAAAAATATTGCAATATTTTTCGAAAGTTGTATTTGTTTATGGTCGTTATTTTGGCCTTCCCTCCTTTTCGTAAACACCAAGCAGGAGCGTTTCATATGAAGACTACCCAGATAGCTCACCGTCGTGATGCTGACCAAACGGAACAATCTGTTCTTGAGCACCTGCAAAAGGTGTCTGCAATCTGTGGCAGACTTTCCCGGAAAGCAGGGGCGGAGGAAGCGGGCCGTCTGCTTGGCCTGCTGCATGATTTCGGCAAATACAGCAAAGACTTTCAGGATTACATCAAATCGGCAACCGGTATGCTCAATCCGGATATTGATGGTGAGTATGTTGATGCCAAGGCATTGAAAGGCAAAATCGATCACTCCACAGCCGGTGCTCAATGGATATGGCAGCTATTCAAAGAATACGGGCCGCAAGGAAAACTGGTAGGCCAGATGCTTGCGGTTTGTCTTGCTTCTCATCACGGTGGGCTGTTGGATTGTTTGAAGGTAGACGGGAAGAACGGTTTTCAAAAACGAATCGGCAAAGAGGATGCAAAGACCAATCTCCAGGAATGTCTTCAGGTGACCGATAATGACTTAATGAGGCAGCTTGAGCAGCTTGCCACGCCATCCTTTCTTGAGAATTTCTGCCGTCAGCTTTCTGAAATGATTAGCCCGGACAAACAACTGTCTCCGCTCGTCCAGCAGTTTCGGTTCGGCATGTTTACAAGATTTTTGTTCAGTTGTCTGATCGATGCCGACCGAATCAACAGTGCCGATTTTGAAGACCCGGCCAAAGCAAAGGCTCGCTCAGGCGGTGCGGTGGATTGGCAGGTCGCTATTGAGCGGATGGAGGCAAAAAACGCAAGTTTTTCTATCGGCAATAAAATTGACACAGTCCGACGGGAAATTTCTGAGCAGTGTCGAAAACGAGCTGAAGACGAGCAGGGAATTTACACGCTCACTGTGCCTACCGGCGGCGGCAAAACCTTTGCCAGTATGCGTTACGCCCTGCATCATGCGAAGAAACATAATCTTGAACATATCATTTACATCATTCCTTTCACCTCCATCATTGAACAGAATGCCGAGGAAATCCGAAAGGTTCTTGAGCAGGAAGGTGATAAATTCCCGTGGGTGCTAGAGCATCATTCCAGCCTTGAGCCGGAAGAACAGGACTGGCGGACAAAACTTGTCACGGAGAACTGGGATGCTCCGGTTATTTTTACGACGATGGTCCAGTTTCTTGAGGTGCTGTTCGGCGGCGGCACCCGTGGTGCCCGACGGATGCACACCCTTGCAAATTCGGTGTTGATTTTTGATGAAATCCAGAGCCTGCCAGTCAACTGCGTTCATCTCTTTTGCAATGCCCTGCAATTCTTTGTTGATCGTGCCGGAACCACAGCCGTGCTTTGCACAGCTACCCAACCCCTACTGAATGATCTCAGGAATTCCGGCAAGGGCCAACTTGACGTCCCGGCAGGCCATGAGCTAGTTGAAAACATAGCCGAGGTCTTTGCTCAACTCAAAAGGGTGGAGATAAAAAATCAGGTACGCCCCAAAGGCTGGTCTGAAGAAGAAATCGCCGAGCTTGTCTTAGAGGAACTGGAGGAAAAAGGCAATTGTCTGGTTGTGGTGAATACCAAAAAATGGGCGCAAAAACTCTATGAACGCTGTGCGGATGAGGTTGAGGAAGGGACGATCTTTCACCTCAGCACCAGTCTTTGTCCGGCCCACCGAAAAGAAATATTCGCCAAGGTCCGAGAGCGTCTTGATGAGAAGTTACCAGTTCTTTGTATCAGCACCCAGCTCATTGAAGCCGGAGTGGATGTGGATTTCAACTCGGTCATCCGTTTTTTGGCCGGGCTTGATTCCATTGCCCAAGCGGCAGGCCGCTGCAACCGTAACGGTAATCTGCCGACTGCTGAGGTCTTTGTGGTGAATCCGCAGGAAGAACAGATTGACATGCTGGAGGATATCAAGATCGGACGGGACACGGCATTGCGTATTTTTTCGGAAGAGAAAGATATTAACCTCCTTGATCCGGAAGTGATGAGCCGATATTTTGGTTATTATTTCTATGATCGAGCAGACGTGATGTCCTATCCGCTGAACGAGAAACAGGCTGGGAGACAGGATACCCTTCTGAGTCTGCTCGGGGATAATCAACTGAATATCGGACGGACAGAGCCGTTGCAGTTGCGTCAGTCTTTCAAGGCAGCCGGTCGGGCCTTTAAAGCCATTGATGCCCCGACTCAGGCGGTGATTGTGCCGTATGGCGAGGGAAAGGAAATTATCGCGGATCTCTGTGCCGACTACGAACCGTCTAAGGCGTATGACCTGCTGAAGCAGGCCCAGCAGTACAGCGTCAATGTCTTCCCCAATGTCTGGAGAAAGTTAAAAGAGGCCCAGGCGGTGCATCCTGTACAGGCCGGTGAAGAAATTTATTGCTTGGATGAACAGCATTACAATGAAAACTTCGGGTTATCTATAGAGATAGTCAGCGGCATGGGCGTCTCTATCATATAAATCAGGACTCTAAAACTTGATATTTCCTTAACAAAGGATCTAATTAGACAAGGTTTTCTATTGACATGAGTATGCAGAGATGTATACTCAATCGGTAACAATACCTGTCACGCCTCTTTACAATGCGCACCCCGGCGGGTTTTTTTAGCGGAAGTTGAAATTAACTTCACGATAGATTAATTGTAAGGCTATTTGCAGAGGCCAAGCTTCTTGAGTTGAAGAACTAAAGATACTATCGGAATAGCCTACTGATGTTACCAAACTCACAACATTTAAAAATAAGGAGGTGAATAAAATGAAAAATATAAAGAAACGATGAACCGCCCCGTCCAAGGGACGGGGAATCAATCCAGATGCATCACAATAAGAAATCCGCTGAGTTGAAGCCGGCAAGCAAGACACAGCAATTTCTTATCTCATTAAATGTGTGAAATAATCGCACTGATAAGCATAAAACGGTTCTCTTTATCAATACCCTTTTATGCGATTTCAGTCAACATTATTATCTTGCACTAAACCGAAACATAACTCATTTATTTTATATGACAAAATATTCACGAGAAGCAATTCTCGCATTTTCGGCAAGCCTGTTGGCAGGAATCCTACTTGAATGCATTAAGGTTCTGATACATTATTTATAACTGACTGATTGGAGGTATTTTAGCAACACAAGTAGCAAGTCGCCCCTTATAACAGGGGCGTGGATTGAAACACGATAGTTTAATTGTAAGGCTAGCTTGCAGAATCGCCCCCGGCAACGGGGGCACTTCTTAGCAACTAGCCTGCTGGACTCGCCTTTTTATATTGAATTTTTTTTCAATAGTTGTACCTCTATACCCAGCACATCTTTCCCTGTTGTTATCATAGCACGCAAACTGACCTTCTTATCTGGTCACACAACAACAGGAAGGGAGGAACTCTCCATTACATTGCGCATACTTTGTTTTACATCGGATATAAGGTGACAGAATGAGAAACAGTATCAGTTTTCGGCTCTGGGGACGTTATGCCCTGTTTACCGACCCGGTAACCAAGACCGGCGGCGAAAAATGCTCCTACCATGTCCCGACCTACGAGGCCATCAAGGGCGTTTTAAAGTCCATCTATTGGAAACCCACCATCATCTGGCATGTAGATAAAATCCGGGTGATGAACCAGATAAAAACACAGACCAAAGGAACTAAACCGTTGGTTTGGGGTGGAGGAAATTCCCTGGCGATTTATACCTTTCTTCATGATGTGGAGTATCAGGTCAAGGCCCATTTTGAATGGAACGAACACCGCCCGGAACTTGCGCCGGATCGCATTGACGGCAAGCATTACAGTATTGTCAAGCGGATGCTGGAAAAAGGAGGACGGCAGGATATCTTCCTCGGTGTTCGTGACTGCCAAGCCTATGTCGAGCCGTGCGAATTCAATGACCAAGAGGAGAAGGGTTTCTATGGCGATGTTCCCGAACTCGCTTTCGGCCTGATGTTCCACGGGTTTGATTATCCCGATGAAACAGGAACTGATGAGCTGGGTAGTCGTTTCTGGCAGCCTGTCATGCGCAAAGGCATCCTGGAGTTTCCCCGACCAGAAGGGTGTACGGTCCGGCGGTCTGTCCGCAAAATGACTGCAAAGGAATTTGCTCTGGACGAAAATATACGCCCGGTGGAACAAGAGGAGGCCGCGTTATGAGTTGGCTGGCCCAATTGCACAAAACCTATGAAAAAGGATTGACGCTTGACCAGTCGGCGATGCCGTTTGAAGAAAGGCTCATGCCCATAAGTCATACTTTACAGAATGCTCATATCCATATTGTCATAGATGAGCAGGGAAATTTTAAACGGGCTGATGTTCTTGAAAAAACCCAGATTGTTTTGCCAGCAACAGAAAAATCAGCGGGAAGAAGCAGCGGTGAAGCACCCCATCCGTTAGCCGATAAGATTCAATATGTTGCCAAAGATTACGCTGAGTACGGAGGCAAGAAAAAACCATATTTTGCAGGCTATGAAAAACAGCTTGCCCACTGGTGCAATTCACCTTTTACCCACCCGAAGGCCTGCGCTGTTCATGCGTACATCAACAAAGGCCGGGTCGTTGCAGATTTAATTGACAATCATATTTTATACGTCGATGAACAAGGACAGCTGCTTGAAACATGGTCCGCTGAAGTTAACGAAGAACACCTAGAGCCGCTTATTTTCAAGGTGCTTCCTAAGACCAAAGGGGAAACTGAGCAGGGAAATGCTCTTGTCTGCTGGTCGGTTGAAAAAAAAGGGGAAGAGGGTAGTAAAACATGGGAAGACAAAAGTCTGCATCAAAGTTGGGCTGCTTTTGATGCTCTAACAGAAGGGGCAAGAGGGCTGTGTTTTATTACCGGCAAAGAAGAAAAGCTGACGGCCAGCCATCCTGCAAAAATACGCCATACCGGTGACAAGGCAAAGCTCATTTCAGCCAATGACATGGCAGGCTTCACTTTTCGAGGGCGTTTTACAGATACAAAAAAAAGTATTGCCGCAGGCGGAAGCCAAGCTGTTGGCATCAGCCTGGAAGTAACCCAGAAAGCCCATAATGCCTTACGCTGGCTTATTTCGCGTCAAGGGTATCGTAATGGTGATCAGGTTTATGTTTCCTGGGCCGTTTCCGGGAAAAAAATTCCTGAGCCGTTAGCAGATAGCTGGACCATGATGCTTTCAGCTGAAATCACCAAGCAGCCGGAAGCGGAGCAGGAGTCACATGATAAAATTGATCATACCATAGATACAGGAGAAGGCTTCGCCCATAAACTCAATAACTATCTCGCTGGATACCGAGCAGAACTTGAGGTGAATGAACAGATCGTAATCATGGGGCTGGATTCAGCTACCCCTGGACGCATGGGCATCATCTATTATCGGGAGCTGCGTGCCAGTGAGTTTCTTGATCGCCTCCATGCTTGGCACGACCAATTCGCTTGGCCCCAACGTCACACCCAGGAATTCCCGGATCCAAAGGGCAAAAAGAAACCCTTCAGAAAAACAATTTGGCCGGTGAGCTGTCCCGTGCCCCGAGTTATTGCCGAGGCTGCCTACGGCGATATTCTCAAGAGCAATGACACCTTGAAAAAAAGCGTACTGGAGCGAATCCTGCCCTGCATTGTTGATGGCCTTCCTTTCCCGGAAGATATCATGTTGTCAGCGGTCCGCCGGGCGAGTAATCGAAATAACTGCGACCATTGGGAATGGGAAAGAAACCTTGGTGTGGCCTGCGCTCTGTTCAGGGGATTCTATGAGCGTCATCCAAAGAAAAACGAGAGGAGAAAATATACAATGGCATTGGAAGAAGACAGAACAACACGAGATTATTTGTATGGTCGTCTATTAGCTATCGCTGACCAAATCGAGAAAAAAGCTCTGGAGGTCGGCGGAGAAAACAGACCAACGAACGCCGCTCGACTCATGCAGCATTTTGCGATTCGTCCTTATTCTACCTGGCTCAATATTAAACTTGCTTTAGACCCATATATGCAGAGATTGCAAAGAAGCGGTCAGAAGTGGACGTCTGGTTTTTTAACCAATAGAAAAAAAGAACTTGATAAAGTTCATGACGCTTTTGACACTAATGATTTCATCAGTGACAAGGTGCTTACCGGTGAATTTTTATTGGGTTATCACTGTCAAAAACAGGCCTGGCGCAAAAAAGAATCGGATAAAGAGTCGGCAGAAGATAACAACTAATTTTGGAGATAGATCATGAGCTTGGAAAATAAAATTGATTTTGCTGTAATATTAAGCGTAAAACATGCCAACCCCAACGGAGACCCGCTCAACGGCAATCGCCCCAGAGTGGACTATGAAGGCTATGGAGAAATCAGCGATGTCTGTCTGAAAATAAAAATCAGAGATCGTTTGCAGGATAATCAACAGCCAATTTTTGTGCAATCCGATGAAAAAAAGATCGACGGTATGCCCAGCCTGAAGACCAGAGCCGAGTCTGATGAATTTGGCTTAGGTAAGGACACCTTTAATAGCAAGAAAACCAGCCCTGATAAGGCTGCGAAAATGGCCTGCGAAAAATGGTTGGATGTCCGTACCTTTGGTCAACTCTTTGCCTTTAAAGGAAGCGCGAATGGAGTTTCCATCCCCATTCGTGGACCAGTGTCCATTCACTCGGCTTTTAGTGTGGATCCGGTCAGTATAACCAGCTCTCAGATCACCAAGAGTGTCAGCGGTGAGGGCGACGGTACCAAAAAGAGTTCCGACACAATGGGCATGAAACATCGGGTGGACAAAGCGGTCTATGTCACTTATGGCAGCATGAATCCCCAACTCTCAGAACGCACCGGCTTTACTAACGATGATGCGGAGATTATTAAGGAGGTTCTGCCCAAACTCTTTGAAGGAGATGCCTCTTCAGCCCGTCCGGAAGGAAGCATGGCAGTGGAAAAAGTGATTTGGTGGCAGCATAACTGTAAATCAGGACAATACTCATCCGCTAAAGTCCATCGAACCCTGAAGATGCGTTCTGACGGTACGTTTGAGCTTGAAAATCTGGAAGGGTTGGAACCTGATATTATTGAGGGTTTTTAAGTTCTTCCCTGCCTCGTCACCTCCAAAAGAAGCAGAGCTTCAAAAAAACAGTTCCCAAGCCGGAGCTTGGGAACCAAAAAAAAATACGTCCCGGAGGGACTGCACGTTAATAGCCCAGTGTTTTAACGCTGGGTAGTTTGGCATATTAAAAATGATCTTTATGAAACATCTCGACCCAGACCTCCAAGCAGCCCTCCGCACCCAGCTGCGCGACCTCTGGACCCATACCTCCACGGCCCTGGAAGGCAATACCCTCACCCTGGGTGAAACCGCCTTTGTCCTGCGGGAGGGCCTGACCGTTTCCGGTAAACCGCTCAAAGATCATCAGGAGGTGGTGGGCCATGCGCGGGCTGTTGATCTGCTGTACGAGTATCTTGCACCGGACCGCACCTTCGGGCAGGAGGATCTGTTCGCCCTGCACAAAGCAGTGCAGACCGAGGTGGTGTTTGATTATTATAAACCCGTCGGGGCCTGGAAAAACGAGCCCAACTCCACCGCCGGGATAGTGGACAACAGACAGGTGCTTTTTGAATATGCCGCGCCTGCCCACATTCCGGCCCTGATGGAAAACTGGTTTGCCTTGTACCGAGATTGGACAGGGAAAATCGAAGCAGCGCCGGAAATCACGCACACAGCCTTGACCGCCTATGTCCAGCTTCACGCGGCCTTTGTCCGCATCCATCCCTTTGCGGACGGCAACGGGCGAATAGCCCGCCTGGTCGCCAACCTGCCCGTGCTTCGAGTCGGGCTGCCGCCGATCATCATTCCAAGGGAACAGCGTAAAGAATATATTGATGCCCTGTCAGCATGGCATTTTGCTGCTGGCCAGATCAAGGCCGGTGAGGAACTGCTGCCGGAACCGGATAAACTGGAGCCGTTTACAAAGCTGTGCAGGCAGGCGTGGCAGGCCACGATAGAATTGGTGGAGGAGGTGCGGAAGAGGCAAGAGGCGCGGAATTCTGCTGCGGAGTGAGGTGAGCTTTACTGGTTCCCAAGCCGGAGCTTGGGAACCAAAGGAAGTTGCTTCAAGGTTCCTTGACCGTGCATTGAGTTTTTCCCTTTGCCCGCTGGATAAATTTCTTGTCAAACGTGAAAAAAGTATGCTGATTGAGGCTTGTCGAAAGATGCATGGCATCGGCGAAATCAAGCCCTGCTTTGTACAGCCGAAGGACAGTTTTCATCTGTTCTGGGTTGTTGAGATGAACATTCGGCAGCCCGAATACTTTTTTAAAGGCGCGGCGTATATCATCCGGTTTGAAACTGTAGGAGAATCGAAGCACCCATTCTGTTTCCAGGATGACAGTATCTGTGATGAATATCTGCTCATTGACAAAAATATTTTCAGCCTGCCTGAATTGCTGTTCATTATCACGGACCAACAATCTGACTATGATATTGGTATCAACTCCTGTCACGGCACGACTCCTTGGCTCCTTGTCGAACTGCCTCTTCCATGTCTTCAAGTGTTTTGGCTGGTCCTTCATAATGCAGACAGGACACGACCTCCTTCAGTGAGGTTTCAGGGAAAACTTTTTTTGTCGGTTTAAGCAGTATGCCGTCTCCCGTATCAACGGCTGTAAACCGCTGTCCCTTTTTCCAACGGTGGGCGGCACGTATGGAGTGCGGAATTTTCACATGGCCTTTATCGGAAAGGATTGTAGCTTTCATAGGAATCACCAGATAGTTTTTTTATCAGCAAAAATTCGTTACCATATATTGAGTTGCGGCATCGTTATTTCCTCTGAAAAAAGAATCTTATGGCTCTATAGTAGACCATAAATCTGACCATGTCAATCAACCGGAGAACACACCATGTACACGGAAGACGACCTCCTTATGCTGTCCGCGCTCCAGCATCTGCTCTTCTGTCCCCGCCAATGCGCCCTGATTCATATTGAGCAGGCCTGGACGGAAAATCGCTTCACTGCCGAAGGCCGGGTCATGCACGAGCGGGTGCATACCGCAGCCACGGACTCGCGTACCGCTGTGCGGGTGGAGTATGATATGCCCCTCCGCTCCCTGCGCTTGGGGCTTTCCGGCAGGGCCGATATCGTGGAGATGCATCTTCAGGACAACAAGGCCTGGCAACCCTTTCCGGTGGAGTATAAACGGGGTCGTCCGAAAAAGGATGACTCCGACCGGGTCCAACTCTGCGCCCAGGCCCTCTGTCTGGAAGAGATGCTGGCCTGCCCGGTCCCGGAAGGCGCACTCTATTACGGCCAGAAAAAACGCCGTACTCCGGTAGCCTTTGATGAGCGTCTCCGCCAGCTCACCGAGGAAACCGCAGCCCGCCTGCACCAACTCCTTTCCTCCACCATCACCCCGCCTCCGCAATACAGCCGCCGCTGTGAAAGCTGTTCTTTTATCGACACCTGTCTGCCCAGGGCTGTAGGGAAAAAGGGGCAGGTGCGGAACTATATGACCAGGATGACGGAATCATGAAAAAACATCTGAACACGCTCTTTGTCACCACCCAGGGGGCCTATCTGGCCAAGGAAGGCGAAACCGTGACCGTCCGGGTGGAAAAAAAGGTCCGGCTGCGTCTGCCCGTGCATACCCTGGACGGGGTTGTCTGCTTCGGCAATGTGGGATGCAGCCCGTTTCTTCTGGGATTCTGTGCGGAACGGGATGTGACGATCAGTTTTCTGACCGAATACGGACGTTTTCTCGCACGGGTGCAGGGCCCGGTCTCCGGCAATGTCCTGCTGCGGCGGGAGCAGTATCGCCGAGCCGATGATCCGGCCTTTTCCGCGCTCATGGCCAGGGCCTTTATCAACGGCAAGATCGCCAACTGCCGCTCTCTCCTGAATCGGGCTGTGCGGGATCACTCGGACAAAATGGATACTGATGCGGTGAGCAATGCGATAAATCATCTCACTGGTCTGCTTAAATCTCTGGACCGGGACCTGCCCCTGGATGAGGTGCGGGGCACGGAAGGTGATGGCGCTCATATCTATTTCGGGGCCTTTGATCATCTGATCATCCGCCATAAAGAGGATTTTTTCTTTCACCGGCGCAGCCGGAGACCGCCCCTGGATCTGGTCAACTGCCTGCTCTCCTTTCTCTACACCCTGGTTATGCACGATGTGCGTTCCGCCCTGGAATGCACCGGCCTTGATCCGGCTGTGGGCTTTCTCCATCGGGATCGACCGGGCCGGGCAAGTTTGGCCCTGGATATGATGGAGGAATTTCGCCCGATGGCCGATCGCATGGCCCTTTCCCTGATTAATCGGGGCCAGTTGCAGGCCAAGGATTTTGTGGTCAGTGACAGCGGCGGGGTGCGGATGAAGGATAAGGCGAGAAAGGTTCTGCTGACTGCCTATCAGGAGCGAAAACAGGATGTTATCCAGCATCCATTTCTGGAAGAGAAGATGCCGCTGGGGCTGTTTTTCCACACCCAGGCCCTGTTGCTGGCCCGTTTTCTCCGGGGGGATCTGGACGGCTATCCGCCGGCGATCTGGCGTTAGTTTTTTTAATTATTGCGAGCTTATATATTGTCCGTATATCCCCATCCCGGCCCAACGGGCCGGGACAACAAAACATGTGAAAGGCGGGAGCTTTGGTCGGCTTCGCCAACCATTTTCATACAAAGGAGGAGGATATGTTTGTCCTGGTGAGTTACGATGTGAAAACAAGCGATAAAACCGGCCCCAAACGCCTGCGCCGGGTCGCCAAGGTCTGTAAGGATTACGGCCAGCGGGTCCAGTATTCCGTGTTTGAATGCATTGTGCCGCCGGATAAATGGGTGGTAATGCGGGATCGGCTGGTCAAGGAAATCGATGAAGACGTGGACAGCCTCCGGTTTTACTTCCTTGGTGCCAACTGGAAACACCGGGTTGAGCATATCGGGGCCAAGGAGGGTATTGATCAGGAGGGGACCTTGATTGTCTGATTGACGGGTTATGAAAAAGGTGGTTATCTGTTGTGACGCTGTTCTCTTATCGTTTTGAAACAAGATGAGTCCCCCTATAAAAGATGGGCGACCACCGGTCGCTCGTATTAAAGTTGCGCGAACCCCTAACAGACAGAAAAACACGGGAGGTTCGCACATGTTGAAATCAGGAGGTTTTTACGAAAAAGAGCATGTTTTGTTCTTTGCGACCGCGTCCGAAAAATGCGGTTCGCGCAAATGTAGTATTTCGTCGAGCCGTAACAGTACGTTACAGTTCGACAGTCGCCCCCTTCACGGGGGCGTGGATTGAAACATCAAAAAGCGACATACTTACAGCATATACGTCGGTCGCCCCCTTCACGGGGGCGTGGATTGAAACACAGGCTTTATTGAGGCTGAGTGCAGCATCGAAGACGTCGCCCCCTTCACGGGGGCGTGGATTGAAACAAGTTGGTCACTAACGTTGATGTCGCCATTGTCCAGGCGCCCCCTTCACGGGGGCGTGGATTGAAACCTAAAGAGGGAGGGCGAGAAATGAGCAAAGGAGAATGTCGCCCCCTTCACGGGGGCGTGGATTGAAACCTGATAAGGATACAGAGCGGAAGTACGGGCCTGCTGGTCGCCCCCTTCACGGGGGCGTGGATTGAAACGTCGGGCTGCTAAATTCAAACGCCTTGCTGAGCAAGTCGCCCCCTTCACGGGGGCGTGGATTGAAACTCCCCGTTTGTTCCGCCGATCTGTCTTGAAGCTGGTCGCCCCCTTCACGGGGGCGTGGATTGAAACGGCTGATTTGCCGCCGCAAAAGACTCCTGAAGTGTCGCCCCCTTCACGGGGGCGTGGATTGAAACTGCCATCCGTACAAGGCAGTCGCCTTGCATTAAGTCGCCCCCTTCACGGGGGCGTGGATTGAAACTATCGGAGCGGCTAAAGCTGCCCTGAGAAACTCCCGTCGCCCCCTTCACGGGGGCGTGGATTGAAACCCGTCCTTTTTCAGGTAAGTGATCCCACCCGCCGTCGCCCCCTTCACGGGGGCGTGGATTGAAACTCAGTATCCGCCAGACAGAAAATCATCCCATCTGTCGCCCCCTTCACGGGGGCGTGGATTGAAACCCTGAGATCATACGGGACTAGCCACGATTTGCATGGTCGCCCCCTTCACGGGGGCGTGGAGTGAAACCATATAGCAGCGAAGGTAAACCTGACTGTGTAAATGTCGCCCCCTTCACGGGGGCGGGGAT
>CBFDDU010000046.1:0-21566 GCA_965603655.1 uncultured Candidatus Electrothrix sp.
TCTGGAAGCTGACACCATCTTTTCCCCCCCGTCTGAGCAGCAGGAGCAAGAAGATGTGATACCGCCACCGCCGACTCTTCTGCCGAGCTATACTGTGACAGTAAACGCAAACCCGACCAGCGTCAATCCAGAGGCCAAAATTCGTCCCCATGCAACTACCCTGGAGTTGGTCTGCGGTGCAGAGATCACCCGTTTGGTGAATCTGAATTATCCGATACGAAAAAATTTTGTCTGGGAGCCGAGTCATTGCGAGTCACTGACTCTGCAGGTTGAAGCGGGCAGTCTGGTGCTGAAAAAGAAATATGAGGGGACATTGGCCTTTGCTCAGTTTGCCGATGATTTCAGGACAGGCAGGCATCTGTTTTCTGTTGCTGCGGATTTTCCTGATCAAAAAAAAGTGCTTGGGCGTCAGCGGATTAAGTACATCAAGGTCAGTTTTAGACTCCAAGGCGCTCAACCCTTGCTTGATATCCTTGATCAGATAGAAAAAAGAGAAAAGGCACTGGCTGCTCAGGAGGAGAAACGAAAAGCCAAGCAGGCCGCTGGCAGCGGTCAGGAGGTTAAGGAGATGCTGGCAGCATGGGAACGCAAGCAGAAAATGAGGGCTTTGGAAAATGAGGCCATGCAACAGGCTTGGAAGGTCAGGCAGGAGGCAAAAGCCCACAGGCTGAAAAAGGCGTGGGAAGATAAATTGCCTGATATTCCCTTGGATATAACAACCTGCTGGGATAATTAGCCTCCTGAAGAAGGTGATGCGGATGCGATTGCCTATATACTTCAACAATCAGATCTCTACAAAAATATCTTCGCAAAAACTATGGAAACTGTCACCTTAGGAATAGAGCCGATCAACGACGCCTCTCCTGCTGGCGAAGATGTGCGTTATGAGCCTGAATTTGAGGAGCTGCAGGCGGAGATTGACAAGCTCTCGCTCGCCTCGGAGAGTGGTGCACCCGTTGACTGGCAAAAGGTCTCCGATCTTGCGGCAGGCATTCTAGAAAACCGATCAAAGGATGTACTTGTCGCCTCATATTTTGGTGTTGCTCAGTTTCACCTCGCTGGACTTGACGGGCTGTCTTCGGGTCTCCGGGTATATGCAGATCTTCTTGAAAACTACTGGGATACCCTGTTTCCCAAAAAGAAAAGGATGCGGGGGCGGGTTGCAGCGGTTGAATGGTGGCTTGAAAAAACTGCGGCGGCTGTGGAACGGTTTGGCCAGCAAGCCGTAGCTGAGGAGGTGAAGGCTGCCCTTCTTGAACAGTGCGAGCAGTTGAACCGGTTGCTGCAGGAGCTGTTTTCAGACCCCCCCTCTCTCTCGGCTCTTATAGCCATGATCAAGGAGATCTCGGTTGAGGCTGCAGCATATGCGGAGGTCATTGAGGAGTCGCCAGCAGAACAGCCACCGAGTCCTGGTCTTGCTGAGGCAGAAAAGCCCCCTGTCGATATTTCGCCGAAGGAGGTCCCAGCCAGAAGAGCAAAGCCTGTTGCAGAGCAGAACGACACGCTCCGGGAGCTTGCCTCGGCTGAGGACGCGCTGCACAACCTTCGTGCGGCCAATGAACAGCTTAAACGCGCCTCCCTGTTTTTGGTGGAAAATAATCCGGCTGACCCAACAGGACACCGCTCTCTCAGGCAGGCGCTCTGGGCTGAACTTGATGCCCTTCCTCCGGCTGTTGAGCAGAAAACTATAATCCCGTCTCCAGAACCGTATATGCTGACCACCTTACAGGAACTCGTTGCCCGTGAGGATTGGGTTAACTTGGCCTCTGTCGCTGCCGTGCAAAGCAGTCAATATCTTTTTTGGCTTGATTTGCAGAGGTATTGTGCAACAGGTTTGGAAAAACTCGGTAGACGCTATGCAGATGCCTATGATGTGGTTTGTCAGGAAACAGCTGCTCTTTTGCGGAGGCTTTCGGGGGTCACTGAACTGCAATTTGCCGACGGAACACCTTTTGCCGATCAGGAGACAAAGGACTGGTGTCAAGCTCTTGACAGCGGCGCAATGGATTTGACAGCCGGTTTTCAGGCCGTAGGAAGTGAGGCCGCACAAGGTGCGTTTCATGATGCCGTTGCCCAGGCCCAGGCCTTTTTGAGGGAGCATAAACTGATTGATGGAGTTCGCATTTTGCAAAAAGGCATTGGGGATGCAGCTTCCGGCAAGGAGGCGATGCAGTGGCGGCTGGCATTGATTCAGCTCTTGTTGGAGGGGAAAACGGCTAAGACGGCTTATGCTCATTGTCAAGTATTGATTGAAGATATAGAGCGATATCAGCTTGAAACCTGGGACCCGGCTCAAGCTGTACTTATTTATACCGTTTGCTGTCATTGTTTGAAAGCGGTTTCCGCCAAGTTGTTCAAAGAGCGGAGCGGTGAGTTCATGGACAGGATCGCCCGCCTGAATCCGGCTGAAGCTCTTTTGCTTGATTTCTGAGGCAGTTTTCTGCTGCGGGGGCACATTATTAAACAAAATAAAAATCCTGAATCAAAGAGTTTGTCTTGATGGATAATCATGTTATATACGTACATTAAGAATTGAGGGTTACTTCAGCAAAAGAGGATACAAATGGCAAAACAAGGTTCTGTCGCTCCCAAGGAGCGTGTTAATATTGTTTATCGACCGGCAACCGGTGATGCGCAGGAAGAAGTTGAGCTTCCCCTGAAGATACTTGTCATGGGAGATTTTCAACAGGCTGAAGATGACAGAGCGGTAGAGGATCGGGAACCCATTAATGTTGATAAGGATAATTTTAATGATATCATGAAAGCCCAGGGGCTGGGTTTGAATGTGACTGTGCCGAATAAATTATCCGATGATCCAGATGAAGAGATGAATGTGAAGCTCGCTTTTGCATCGCTGAAAGATTTCAGTCCAGATGCTGTTGCTGAAAATACCCCGGAGTTAAAGAAGCTTATGGAGCTTCGGCAGGCTTTGACGGCTCTGAAAGGACCTCTCAGCAATATTCCTGAGTTCAGAAAGAAAATACAGAGCTTGGTAAAGGATGAGGACTCAAAGGATCAACTGCTGAAAGAGCTGGGACTTGACGAGAAATAGGAGACGGTTATGACTGGAGAACAGGGACAGCTCGCTTCGGGCGAGGAACAGGCGGCAGGGGCGTCGACGGAAGAAACGTCGTCGTTGCTTGCGGAAATCACCCAGGCAACAAAATTAAAGCCCGCCGACGAAGCGTATGCAATGGCCAGGAAGGGCGTTGAAGCCCTGATCGCCCAACTGATTGAGCCGGGAAAAGGGGTTGATAAGGTTACCAAGGCGGTGGTTGACGAGATGATCGCCGAGCTGGATAAGAAAATCGGGCTCCAGGTTGACGCCATCCTCCATCACCCTGATTTGCAACGGCTTGAATCGGCTTGGCGCTCAATGAAGTATCTGGTCGATAATACGGATTTTCGAGAGAATGTCAAGCTGGAGATGGTCAATATCAGCAAGGAAGACCTGCTGGATGATTTTGAAGATGCTCCAGAAATTCCGAAATCCGGTTTATACAAGACGGCGTATACGGCAGAGTATGGTCAGTTCGGTGGCCAGCCCTATGCGGCCATGATCGGAAACTATGATTTCGGTCCCGGTCCTCAGGACATCAAGCTCCTCCAAAATATTGCGAGTGTGGCGGCAATGGCCCATGCGCCTTTTATTGCTGCTGCCGGGCCGCAGTTCTTTAATGTTGAGGACTTCAATGAACTACCTAATCTGAAGGACCTGAAGTCGATTTTTGAAGGGCCGAAGTATCTAAAATGGCAGGCATTCCGTGAGTCGGAGGATTCGCGTTATGTCGGGCTCGCCATGCCGCGTTTTCTTTTACGCCTCCCCTATGGTCCAGAAAGCAACCCTATCAAGAGTTTTGATTATGAAGAAAGTGTGGTTGCCAATCATGATAAATATCTCTGGGGGAATGCCGCCTTCGCTTTTGCCACCCGGCTTACCGAGAGCTTTGCTAAATACCGGTGGTGCGCTAATATTATAGGTCCCCAAGGGGGGGGAACTGTTCAGGATTTAAAGCTTCATCAATATGATGCCATGGGGGCGGTCCAGACCAAGATTCCAACCGAGGTGCTGATTTCAGAACGAAAAGAATTTGAGCTTTCAGAAGAAGGGTTTATCGCGTTGACCATGCGAAAAAACAGCGATAATGCCGCCTTCTTTTCAGCGAACTCTGTGCAAAAGCCGAAGAATTTCGGGATTTCCAAAGAAGGTAAGGAGGCGGAACTTAATTATAAACTTGG
The DNA here is from genome assembly GCA_965603655.1 of uncultured Candidatus Electrothrix sp. Lineage (GTDB taxonomy): Bacteria > Desulfobacterota > Desulfobulbia > Desulfobulbales > Desulfobulbaceae > Electrothrix. The sequence continues at coordinate 4,240 of CBFDDU010000046.1, forward strand.
TTTGCAATTGCCCTATATGTTTGTGATTAACCGGCTGGCGCATTATCTTAAGGTGCTGCAGCGGGAGAATATCGGTTCCTGGAAAGAGCGAACAGACCTGGAAGCGGAGCTGAATAAGTGGATTGGTCAGTATGTGACAGAGATGGATAACCCTTCAGCCAGTGCAAGGAGCCGCAGGCCGTTGCGGGCGGCGGCGGTGACTGTGGATTCTGTTGAAGGCGAGCCGGGATGGTACAAGGTCGGCTTAAAAGTGCGGCCTCATTTTAAATATATGGGGGCTTCATTTACCCTGTCGTTAGTCGGTAAATTGGATAAACAGTAAGAGAAAAACAGGAAGAGGCCGGAGTAAATTGCGAGCAGAACACCGTTCGTGATAATCAGACAAGGAAGAATAAAAGGAGATTACCATGGCATTAAACGCATATCTTACCTTAAAAGGCGAAACACAGGGCGACATCAAAGGTTCCGTAACCCAAGCGGGACGGGAAGATTCTATTATGGTAATCTCCACTGATCATGAAATTAATTCGCCGAGAGATGCAGCTTCCGGGCTGCCTACCGGGAAGAGACAGCACGGGCCGTTCACGATATGCAAGGAAATCGACAAGGCGACCCCTCTCCTGTATTCTGCCTTGGTCAATAATGAAAATATTTCGGAATTGAAGATAGAATTTTGGCGTCCTGCCGCCTCAGGAAAGGAAGAGCAGTTTTTCACTATTGAGCTGGTGAACGCCTCTATCTCCAAGGTGCACCATGAGATGCTGAATAATAAATACCCTGAAAATATGCAGCATAGAGAGCGAGAGCATGTGTCGTTTTGCTACCAGAAAATAACCTGGACCTGGATGGACGGCGGTATCACAGCTGACGATGACTGGGAAGCTCCGGCAGTCTGATGCATGAAGAGGGATTGTACCTTTTGAAAGAGCAGGTGACTGATGCGGGAAGCTAGGTTGTTAGAACGTATCCGCCAGCGGGAACAAAACCCCCATCGGCGAGAGGGTGAGGATCCGTCTCGGGTGATTGACTCGATTCAGGAGCATCTGCGACAGATCCTCAATACTCGTCAGGGGAATGTACCGATCTCTGATGAGTACGGTACCCCTGATTTTACAGAGTTTCTTGTTGATTACCCGCAATCTTTGCACGGTTTTGAACGGGCGATTCGCCATACTGTCAGGCTCTATGAGCCTCGATTGCGGGCTGTCCGGGTTATTTTTCTCCCTCAGGAAGATGACCTTTTGTCATTAAAATTTCAGATTTTTGCAAAACTTGCAACCCCAGGCTCCAATGACTCTGTTGTATTTGAGAGTCTGATGGATTCCGAGGGACAGATAAGTATAAAAGGTTGAATAACAGCTGATTTATGCTGAATAAATATTACCTTCAGGAACTTGCCGCCCTGCGTGATCTGGGAGCAGAGTTCGCGGACAATCATCCGGCGATAGCATCCATGTTGAGTGGTTCCTCAGCGGACCCGGATGTGGAAAGGCTGCTGGAAGGTGTGGCTTTTCTGACCGCTTTGATTCGGGAAAAACTTGATGATGATTTTCCTGAAATTGTCCACGGGCTTATCAGCCTGATATGGCCCCATTATCTGCGACCTGTACCTGCCAGCTCAATCGTCGCTTTTAAACCCAAGTCATCACTTAAGCAGGCTTTGCCTGTAAAAAAAGGGGTGCGGCTTGCTTCTCTCCCGGTTGAAGGGACATCCTGTCAGTTCAAGACCTGCTTCGATGTCGAGGTTCAGCCCCTGGAACTCCTTGATGCCGCCTTTGTCGAAAGATCAGGTATGCCCTCCGCTGTCCGCATGAAGTTTGCGACAAAGGGCATTGGACTGCATAATCTTCAGTTCAGCACACTTCGTTTTTATCTGGCCGGTGACTATGCTGCCGCAAGCGAAAGATATTATGTCCTTCGCAGGTTTCTGCGTCGTGTCGTTATCAGAGCGGAGGATCAGGAAGGGAGCTTTTTTTTAGACAAGGATCAGCTGCGACCGGTAGGGTTAGATATGGCTGACGGGAGTCTGCCGTATCCTAAAAATTCTTTTCCCGCCTACAGAATCATTCAGGAATATTTTACCCTGCCCCAAAATTTTCTTTTTCTTGATCTGACCGGTCTGGAAAATTGGTTCAACCGTGGACAAGGAAAACAATTTGAGATTGTATTTGAACTGGAAACCGTTCCCTTTCAGATGCCGAGGATCCGGACAAAAGATTTTGTCCTCTATGCCACGCCGGTCATCAATCTATTTCAGCATGAAGCAGACCCGATCCGTTTGGATCACAAGAGAAGTGAATATCGTGTTCGCCCGACAACCACGCACCGCGACCATTATCAGGTCTATTCCGTCGATGAGGTTGTCGGTTATATGCAGGGCAGCGCCGCCGCAAGAACCTATCAGCATTTTGATCAGTTTAACCGTAATGCGGTCTCTGTGCCTGTTTATAATGTTTCTCAGCGAAAATCTCCCTCACGACAAAAAACGGATATCTATATTTCGGTAAGTTATCCTCAAAAAGACGGCCCTCCGATCGCGGAAACCCTGAGCATAGAGCTTACCTGCACCAACGGCAGCCTCTCGGAAAATATCCAGATCGGTGATATTTCGCAGCCGACCAGTTCGACCCCTGAACTGGTTACATTCTCAAATATAACGACACCGACAGCAGGCGTGCAGCCACCGCTGGGAAAGAATCTTCTCTGGCGGCTTCTTAGTCTTCTTTCTCTCAACTATACATCACTTTGCGATAGCAAAAATCTCAAAACACTGCTGAGTCTGTATCTTTTTCCTGATACAACCGACAGGGCATCATTGCTTGCCAACCAAAAACGCATAAGTGGTATTGAAAATATTCACACTGTACCGGCAGACCGTTTGGTCAACGGGTTTATGTTGCGCGGCAGGGAGATACGTCTTGCGGCCCGTCATGATCATTTTGCAAGCCAAGGTGATCTGTATCTGTTCGGTTCTGTGCTTAACGAGTTTTTCGCAGTGTATTCAACATTAAACTCCTTTACCAGGTTCACCCTCAAGGAGACACAAAGGGGAGAGAGTATTTCATGTCCAGCACGTATTGGGGAACGCCTCTTGTTTTAGGTCTTGTTCTCAAACTTTCTTTTTTGAATAGTGGGAAAGAGTTTTCTTTTTTTCAAGCAGTACGATTACTGCGCCTGTATTTGAACGCCCCGTCATCTGCGGATGCCTCTTTACCGTACGGGCACGATCAGCTTCATATTGTGCCCCATTTATCGCTCGCCTTCCCTGCAAGTGATATTGAATCCATTGAGGAGGAAATTTCTCCGGAGGAGAATAATTCATTCAGAATACAAGCTAATTTTCTCAGTCTGTATGGAGCCTCTTCCCCTTTACCGGTTTTTTATACGGAAGAACTGCTTGCTGAAGCTTCTGAGGAAGAATCAGCAAGTCGTGATTTTCTTGATATCATCCACCAGCGACTGTACCTCCTTTTTTTTCAGAGCTGGCTGAAATATCGTCAGTTTCAGCAGGTCTATGAAGAGCAGGACAGTTCCCATATTGATCGCCTTTTTTGTCTGCTTGGTCTGGGGGAGCCGGAATTCAGAGAACACGTTAAAGATGCTCCTTCTCTGCTGCGCTATACAGGACTTTTTAGTCAGGCACCACGATCCGCCCAGGGTTTAAAGACATTGCTGACCGATAGTCTGAATCTTCCTGTTGATATTATCAGCTGTCTGAAAAGAAAGGCCAAGATCCCGGAAGACCAGAGGATCCGGCTTGGGACGGATGAGGTCGGCTTGGGCAATGACAGCTTTCTTGGCGAGGAAATAGATGACAGGATGGGAAAGTTTCGGATCAAGATTGGCCCGCTGGACGAACCGAACTACCGAGCACTTTTTCCCGGCAGCGCCCTGTATAACAAGGTCGTCATGCTGACAGATCTTTTTGTCACGGATCCGCTGGAATATGATATTGAAGTGACAATGGCCGGGCAACAGGCGAAAACAGTCTGTCTCGGAGGTGAACAGTGGTCTCGTCTCGGCCTTGACAGCTGGCTGTCTTCTGAAGAGTATATCGGCGAGAAAAGCAATCTGTTCACCCCGGCAGGACCTTGAAAAAAATGTACGGAAAAATCAACTACTGAACCTTGGTGGATTATCATGCTGACTGTTGATATTAAATCTCTTTTAGAACGCCTGAACCCTTTCTGCACCCGCTCTCTTGAGGCTGCGGCGGGACTCTGTATGGCCCGAACCCATTATGAGGTGGCTCTTGAGCATTTCCTGACCAAGCTTCTCGAACACGAGCAGTCTGATATTCCTCTTATCCTCCATCATTATGGTATTGATCCCGGAAAATTTATACAAGGGATTGATTTTGCGTTGGAAGAGTTTCAGGCGGGAAACGCCGGGAAACCGGTTTTTTCACCGATTCTGATGGAATGGCTGCAGGAGGCATGGCTTATTGCCTCAATAGATCTTGAGGAAAATTCTCTTCGGTCGGGTGCTCTGCTTCTTACCCTGGTGAAAAATCCGACCCGATTCGCTTCAGGACAATTTCTTGATCTGTTGACAGATATCAGTTTTGATGCGCTGAAAAAAGATTTTTGGTCGATAGTCCAAGGGTCAGCGGAACAGCCCGCAGCAGGAGAAGGTGGCAGCGGAAAGGAGAAGGCTGTTCCGCAGGATGCCACGGCTTTGGGGAAATACTGCGTCGATTTCACCGAGAAGGCTGGGTTGGGCAAGATTGATCCCGTCTTTGGCAGGGATCAGGAAATCAGGATGATGGTTGACATCCTGGCAAGGAGACGGAAAAACAACCCCATCGTGGTGGGCGAGGCAGGGGTTGGCAAAACCGCAGTGGTGGAAGGGCTGGCCCTGCGCATCGTGGAAGGGGATGTGCCGGAACTCCTGCAAAATGTATCTCTCCTCGGGCTTGACATGGGTTTGTTGCAGGCAGGAGCAGGGATGAAGGGTGAATTTGAAAATCGCCTCAAATCGGTCATTCATGAAATCAAGGCCTCGCCGAAACCGATTATCCTGTTTATAGATGAAGCCCATACCCTCATCGGGGCTGGCGGTTCGGCAGGACAGGGTGATGCGGCAAATCTTCTCAAACCTGCCCTTGCCCGCGGGGAGCTGCGGACGGTGGCAGCCACCACGTGGTCTGAATATAAAAAATATTTTGAAAAGGATCCCGCCCTTGCAAGGAGATTTCAACCGGTCAAACTCGAAGAACCGTCAACCGAAACAGCTATCCTCATCCTGCGCGGCCTGAAACAAAAATACGAAGAAGCGCATGGAGTGGTTGTCCGTGACGATGCGGTTGTCGCGGCGGCGGAACTGTCCAGCCGCTATATTTCCGGCAGGCAGTTGCCGGATAAGGCGGTCGATCTGCTGGATACCAGCGCTGCAAGGGTCAAGGTGCTCTTGACCGCGAAACCTGACCTGATTGAGGATAAGGAGCGGACGGTTCAGGCCCTGAATCGAGAGAAAAAAGCCATGGAACGAGATCGACTGCATGGCTTTTCGGTTGATGAGGAACGGTTGGCCGCCATTGAAGCAGAGCTGTCAGCTCTTGCGCAACAGCTTGAAAGGTTGACCGGGCAGTGGAAGAAAGAGCAGGAACTGGCAGGCGGATTGATCAGGATACGCAAAGAACTGTTTGAGGCGAAAGAAGCGGCTGATGATGGAGCGGAAGATAACCATCAGGAGAGCAATGAAAAAACAGCAGACCTCGAACAGGAGCTGGCCAAACTCAAAAAGGAGTTAGAGGCGATCCAGCAGGAAAAGGCGTTGGTGCGGATAGAGGTGGACCCTGATATTGTTGCCAAGGTGGTTTCCGACTGGACAGGGATCCCCTTGGGCAGCGTTATGCGGGATCAGGCGGCGAATATCGTCCATCTCGAAGAAAGAATGAAGGAGCGGATCAAGGGGCAGGACAGTGGGCTTGCCGCTATCTCGGAAGTTGTCAAGGCCGCCAAATCAGGACTCAAGGATCCTGCCCAACCGCTGGGGATTTTCCTGCTTGTTGGGCCGAGCGGGGTGGGCAAGACAGAAACAGCCCTTGCCCTTGCCGACCTGCTCTTTGGCGGCGAACGCTTTGTCACCTCCATCAATATGAGTGAGTTCCAGGAACGGCATACCCTGAGCCGTCTGGTCGGCTCACCTCCAGGCTATGTGGGCTACGGTGAGGGCGGGGTGCTCACAGAGGCGGTCCGGCAGCGACCCTATTCTATTGTCCTGCTGGATGAGGTGGAAAAGGCCAATCTGGAGGTCATGAATCTTTTTTATCAGGTCTTTGACAAGGGAACGCTTTCTGATGGAGAAGGCAGGGAAATTGATTTTAAAAATACGATTATCTTCCTCACCTCTAATCTGGCGACCGATGTGATTACCGAGATGACGAGCGGCGATACGCCGCTGCCGCCGGAGGTTATCATGAATGCTGTCCGTCCCATCTTAAACAATCATTTTAAACCGGCTCTTCTTGCCCGCATGACGGTTGTTCCCTATATGACCCTTTCTCAGGATATCCTGAGTGATATTGTTGTGTTGAAGATGAATAAACTGGCGCGGAGAATGGCTGAAACCCATAAGATGCGACTGACGTACAGCGATACCGTTGTTCAGCAGATAGCGGCCCGTTGTACCGAGGTTGAAACCGGGGCGAGAAATATTGATCATATCATGAACGGCACGGTTCTGCCGCAGATGTCCAAAGAAATTCTTAGCCGAATGACAGACGAGGCCATGCCTGCAAGCGTTCATCTGGATATTAATCAGGAAGGGAATTTTTCCATCGAATTCGGCGGAGTGTGAAAGGGAAATTGCGTTACTGCATCAGTACATAGGATGGGATGAAAAATGGCTGTTGAAGAAAATATCAAATTCAGTTTTACGTCCACGTCGCAAGCAGATGGCACCTTTACCGTGGCTGAATTTAGCGGTACAGAGACTGTTTCTAAACTCTATCGCTTTGACATTACGCTTTATGCTGATGATCCTGAGATTGATTTGAAAGAGGTTCTGAAAAATCCGGTTCAACTGACGGTTGAAAAAGACGGTGAGGTTCTTCGTCGGTTTCATGGCATCCTGTCTCGTTTTGAACAGCTGCATGAGTACTCCGGCCATGTTTATTTTCGGGCGGTCTTGGTGCCGCGCCTATGGATCGCTGACCAGTTTCAGGAAAATCAGCTCTTTCTCGATAAAAAGGTTCCTGAGATTATAGAGGAGGTCTTGAAACAGGCTGGCCTGACCTCTATTGATTATGAACTGAAACTCACTGGCAGCTACCGACCTTGGGAGTACATCTGTCAGTATAATGAGACGGATTTTAATTTTATCTCCCGCTGGATGGAACGGGAAGGCATCTACTATTATTTTGAACAGGGGCAGGATACGGAAAAACTGATCATCACGGATAGTTCGACGGCCCATGAAGATATTGCCTCCAGCGATTCCATCCGCTATTCACCCCCAGATTCCCTTTCGCCTTCTTCCATGCATCAGGTGCGGGAATTCACCTGTCACCAGCAGCTGTTGCCGAAAAAGGTCGTGCTCAAAGATTACAACTATCGAAAACCTTCTCTGGATCTCAAGGGTGAGGCCGACGTGGACCCTGAAGGTCGCGGTAAGGTCTATATCTATGGTGAGCATTTCAAGACCCCGGAGGAAGGCAATGATTTGGCCGGGATACGTGCGGGAGAGCTGTTATGCCGTGAGGCCCTGTTCTTCGGGGAAGGAACGGTGCCCTCCTTTCTCACCGGTTATATTTTTGAGATGCATGATCATTACCGGGACTCTTATAATCAGCGCTACCTGATCACCGAACTGACCCACCAAGGGGTGCAGTCCACCTACCTGACCGGTGCCGGTGGCGCAACCCCTGATACAAAAAAACAGGGGCCTGCTTATTTTAATAATTTTAGCTGCATTCCTGCGGAGGTTCAGTTCAGGCCCGAACGACTTGCTGAAAAAACCAGACTGGACGGTACCTTGAATGCGACAGTGGATGCATCGGGCGACGGCCAGTATGCGGAGATAGACGATCAGGGGCGCTACAAGGTGAAGCTGCCCTTTGATCAGAGCGATGCAGCCGACGGCAAGGCATCCAGCTGGATACGGATGACTCAGCCCTATGCTGGGGCGGATTACGGTATGCATTTTCCTTTGCATAAGGGAACCGAGGTGCTGCTGACCTTTGTTGATGGTGATCCTGATCGGCCGATTATTGCCGGGGCGGTACCGAATCCTGAGACCGGCAGTCCGGTGAAGGGCGACAATCAGACCCAGAGCGTAATCAAGTCGGGCGGCGGCAATCAGCTGCATATGGGGGATCAGCAGGGGGAAGAAGAGGTTTCACTATTTGCCACGAAAGATATGAACACGACTGTGAGCAATGATCAGACCAATACGATAAACAATAATCGGACTTCAAGTGTAGCGGTTGATGATTCCGAGAGTATAGGCAGTAATCAAGAAATTCTGATCGGAGCTGACCAAAAGACTACTGTAGGTGCCAACCAGAATCTTGCTGTGGGAGCGAATCAGGTTATAGGCGTTGGTGCAAATCAGACTGTTTCTGTAGGCGCGAATCAGAATTATACGGTAGGGGCTAACCAAGGGGCGACAGTTGGTGCAAACCAGACTGTTACGGTCGGATCAGTTCAAACGAATAATGTTGGTAGTAATCGAGCAAGTTCGGTTGGAGGAAATGATGAACTGACGGTAAGCGGCGCGCAGACACTCACTGTATCTGGAGATATAGCGATTACATCCGGTGGGAAAATTACCTTAGATGGTGGTGGCTCCAAAATAGAAATAAGCGGAGGTGGAATTATTATTGAGTCAGCGGGCCCGGTTACAGTCATGGGATCTGTAGTTAAACTGAATTAATAGTCCAATTTTAAAAAAAGTTACTGGAGCAAGTACGTTACAAAAGGCTGCAAGCGAGCCGGAGAGCATACGTATTGTTGGTTTGCTGTTTTATTTAATTGTTAACAGGTATTGTATACTTTGAGTGATCGGAAGAAAAATGCAATAGAACAGCGGTTAGACGCCTTAATTGATTCCTGGAATGAATTTGCTCAAGAGTCAACAGATGGTTGTTTACTTCGCTGGATGGTGACTGCGGATGAAGCAAGAATGATTGATGTGTTTCTGGAGAGTGAAAATGAATCTGGCGGCCAGACACCTGATCTTTTTCTTGTTTTTGATGTGCCGTTTGAGACACCTGAACAATATTTGGCTTCTCTCGTAATTTCTTTTAATGAACAGTATGAGGCAAGTAGGGAGATATTGGAAGAAGCTGGAGTTGACATAAATTGGATTTTTCCCGAATCAGAATTAAAAAGAAACGATTTTGAGTGGTTAATCAAACGGTGTCAATCTTTTAAAGAGCATTATGCATCCATCTTAGAACATTTAGTTGTCGTGTTGATCCCTGAGTCGGTTTCTGATGTCATCATTTATGAAAAATGGCTTAGAGAACTGTTGCTTACTGCTAATAATGCAGCCCTTCGCTTCATGATCGTAGACGATATTCATTCACCTGTTTTTTCAGGTTTGGCTCAGGCATATCCTGATAAAGTTAGAACGATAATCCCAAATCTTGATATGCCTAGTGCGTTGATGGAGCTTGTTCAAAACGTTCCGGGGAAGGGTGCTGACTATAGATTTCGTTGTCATTTAATTGCATTAACAAATTCTGCCGAAAAAGGTGATCTTGCGGCGGCACAACAAGCGTATATGTCGGCATTAACAATTGCTCAAAAGAAAGAGTGGCTACAGATGCAGGTCGTTGCTCATATGGCACTGGGGGCGGCCCTGCTGGGAGCAGCAAAGTTTCAAGAAGCTTTAATCTATTATCGGAAAGCGGAGAAAGTTTCTGAAGAGGCGGTGAAACATAATGATCCAGCAGGGAAAAAGCTATTAATGCAAAGCAGACTCGCCTGTGGAGCCGCGCTGATATCAGATGGATGCTTTGAAGATGCAGCAGGACTGTATGAAGTGACAGCTCCCCTCGCCTTGGAGCTTAAGGAGCAATTGATGGTGCTTGAGAGCTGGCGAATGGCAGGATATTGCCACGAACAAAATAAACAGTACAGCAACGCATGGAATTGCATTTTGCAGGCCCTTGCCGCAGGTGAGCAAATGGATGCGGAAGAACGCCGGGTGTCCACTTTACCTTATGCCTTGCAAGCCTTGCTTCGTATAGCAGGTTGTCAGCAGAATCAGGCAGGTGAAAAAGAGATTGAAGAAAAAGCAGAAATGCTTCTCGGGCCCCGCTGGCAGGATTTACTTCAAGGAGTGGTGCTGTCTAAATGATGCCCGCAGCGAAACATTTCGATCCGATACTCGGTATTGATATCCATATTATTCAGCCGCCGGGTCCTGTACCGCCTGTACCTGTTCCGCACCCTTTTATCGGAATTGTCATTGATCCGTTCGACTATGTTCCTGTTCTGGGCGCAACAGTGATGGTTAATGGCATTCCGCGTTCACAAGCCGGTACAGAGGGCAAAGCAGTGCCGTCTCATATCCCTATTGGTGGGATCTTTGTAAAGCCTCCGGCGAACGAGTGCGAAATTTTCATGGGCAGTTCTACTGTCGAGGTGGACGGTGACGCCTTTACTCATACTGCTCATCCTGTTTTGAGTTGTCAGGATATCGGGATGCCGCCTCCTTTCAGGACAAAGAAAAAGAGCAAGACACATTCCCTCGTCTTACCGACGAGCATAGTTTTGTCTATTCCGGCAGGCGCACCTGTGCTTGTCGGCGGCCCTCCGACTATTTCTTTAATGGCGATGGGCATGAAGGCGGGGATGGCGGCTCTTGGACGATTGGGAAAAGGTTTGAGGCGGTTGCAGAGAGGTGCAGGGCGATTTGGCAGGGCTATGAAAAAGCTATCAAAGGCTATACACAAAAAAGCAAAAAAGTTGATGGACAAGCTGGGTGTTCCTCCCAGCATTCAAAATAAAGTTCATAATGCAATCTGTGCCGTAACAGGACATCCTGTTGATATTGCAACCGGCAAGGTTTTTACTACAGCGACGGATTTTGAGTTGCCCGGCCCGATCTCCTTTACCTGGGAACGAATCTGGTTCAGTACTTCTGTCTATCAGGGACCGCTGGGACATGGCTGGCATCATAACTATGATCTTGGACTGATGCTTGATGAAGAGGCTGGTGTTGTCGCCTTACGTATGGAAGACGGGCGACCTATCGCCTTTCCGGCCTTGGAGATCGGAGAGGAGTACTTTGATCGGGCGGAGAAATTAACTCTGTTAAGGGATGAGCAGGGCTATGCGGTACGCAATGCGGAAAATTTAATTTTTCGTTTTCAGACATTGGGCAAAGAAACAGCTGAACGGAAGCTAACTTCCATCGAAGATCTTACGGGAAATAGTATTCGGTTCAGGTATGATCGTGATCAACACCTGCAAAAAATTATAGACAGCGCTGGGCGTACGTTGCAGGTTATAACCGATCATCAGGGACGGATTACCGCGATCTCCGTGCCGCATCCAGATGATGCCTACACAGATTTTTTCGTGGTCAGATACGCCTATGATAATCAGGAAGATTTGATTGAAGCGATTGATGCGCTTGACCATACAATCCGATATAGCTATGAAGATCATCTGTTGGTTCAGGAAACGGATCGGAACGGATTAAGTTTTTATTTCACCTACGAGGGGAATGATCATACGGCAAAATGTATCCGCACCTGGGGCGACAAGGGAATCTATGATCACAAGCTGACCTATATTGACGATGAATGTTTGACTATCGTTGAAAATTCTCTGGGACATATAACCCGTCATTATTGGAACAGTAACGGTCTTGTAACACAGACCGTTGACACCCGTGGAGGGGTGACGCTTACCGAATTTAATGAATTTAACGAGAAAATATCCGAGAGTGACCCTCTCCGTAATGTCACATTATATAAATACGATGAATTCGGTAATCAGACAGAAATCATAGGGCCGGACGGAGCTGCCTTAAAAGTCAAGTACGATACGCTGAATAATCCTGTTGAGGCTGTCGATGCCATTGGCGGCGTCTGGCAGTGGGAGTACGAAGAAGACACCGGTCGTCTGCTCAAAAGAACCAATCCCCTCGGCGAAACCACCGCATACCAATACAGCGGCAGATGGCTCTCCGGCATTACAGACCCGCTGGGCGGTCATACCGGCTTGACCTTTGACCATCAGGGCAACCTGACCGGTATCAGGACGGCGGATCATGCCGAAAGCCGTTGGAGCTATGATCCGCTGGGGCGTGCTGTTGCCGCCGTTGATCCTAAAGGCAATACCCAGTCCCGCACGTTTGATCCGCTGGGCCGTGTTGTGGAGGTACAGGAGCCGGACGGTAATCTGCGACATCTTCAGTACGACCCTGAAGGAAATGTTATTCACGTCAAAGATAAACAGCACGATGTGAGCTTTGCCTACTCCGGCATGGGCCGGATGACAGCCCGGACTGAAGCCGGAACCACGGTACGATTCACCTATGATACCGAAGAACAGTTGGTCGGTATCCGCAATGAACACGGCTATGTGTACCGTTTTGAGTTGGATGAAAACGGTGAAGTCGCTGTCGAAAGCGGCTTTGATGAGGTACGGCGGGTCTATACCCGTGATGCCGCAGGGCAGGTGACGGAAGTCGCGCGTGCCTCCGGGCTGGTCACTTCGTACAGTTACGATCAGGCGGGACGGGTGACAGAGGTCGAACACAGCGACGGTGCAGCCGAGAGCTATCGGTACAGGCAGGACGGTGAGCTTACGGAAGCCACCAACGACACGTCCACGGTCCGGTTTGAACGGGATCCCTTAGGGCGGGTGCTCAAGGAACAACAGGGCCAAGGGGATTGGGTCGCTTCGGAATACAATCCCTTGGGCCTGCGCATCCGGATGAGTTCATCCCTCGGTGCGATCCAACAGATTGAGCGCAATGTCATGGGCGATGTCACCCGACTTACTCATGCCTCTGACTCTGAACAGCCGGAAGCAGGAGAAAATGCCCGGATTGACTGGGAAGCCCATTTTAAACGCGACCTCATGGGCCTGGAGCTGGAGCGATCATTGCCTGGCGGCATTCGAAGCAAATGGGAGCGCGATAAGCTGGGCCGTCCGGTGCAGCATCAACTGCTTGACGGCGACCAGGCCCTGCGGGATGTCCGCTATGTCTGGGATATGAATGATCGGCTGCGCCAGGTGATTGATGCCCAGAAAGGCATCACCAAATATGAACATGATGCCTTGGGTAATCTGGCCTCGGCCCAATACGGCGACGGCGTAGTCGAACTGCGCATGCCCGATGCGGTGGGCAATCTGTTCCGCGCCAAAGACCGGAACGACCGCCGATACGGATCTGCCGGGCAGCTGCTGGAGACGCATTCTCCCGAAGGTACGACCTTCTACAAATACGATGCCGAAGGCAATCTGATCGAGAAGCAGCAACCGGATGGCGGCAAATGGCTCTATGTCTGGAACGCGGCCGGGATGCTGGACCATGTCATCCGGCCAGACCGGCAGGTGGTGCGTTTTACCTATGATGCCTTGGGACGACGCGTCAGCAAAGAGTTTCAGGGCAGGACCACCCGTTGGGTCTGGGACGGCAATAATCCGCTCCATGAGTGGGTGGAGGCTGCACCCGCTATGCCGGAGAGCAGCCAGACCATCGGGGCTGTGCAGAACGAACTCTTGCCGCAACAACAGGAGTTCTACATCGGCCATCCGCCCACCGGTCCGCCTGCTGCCGATGATGCGCCGCTGCAACAGGGTGCGGGCATAACAGACAGCTTATCAGACAGTTCATCGCAGGACAGCCTGATCACCTGGTTATTTGAGCCGGAGAGCTTTGCGCCAGTTGGCAAAATTCAGGGTGACAAGCGGTATTCCATTGTTACGGATTATCTGGGCACGCCGGTGGCTATGGTGGACCAGGACGGCAACAAGGTCTGGTCTGCGGATATCGGTGTGTTCGGTAAGCTGCGCAATGTGGAAGGGCAGCAGATGGACTGCCCGTTCCGCTGGCCGGGGCAGTATGAGGATGCTGAGACCGGGTTGTATTATAACCGGTTCAGGTATTATGATCCAGAAGGAGGAGAGTATGTAAGTCAGGATCCACTGAGACTATTCGGTTCCAGCTTGAACTATTATGGCAATGTACATGATCCAGTATTATGGGTTGATGAACTTGGTTTGTTCTCCGATTTGAAAGATACGGGCATGGGACACCATCTAGTTCCAAGAAGCGTAGCTAAAAAACTTGGAATTAGCGAACTTTCTGAAACTAATTCAATTGCTTGGTATCCAAATGATTCTGCAAATACTGCGGACTTACATAAGTCCTTGCATCGAGATCTAATAGATGAAGGCGTACCTTTTCATGGTTCTAAATTCACTGGAAATGCGGATGATTTTTTTGAACGAGCAAGTAAGGCATATGATGGTCATGCTACTAAAGGTTTCTTGAAAATTCCAGGAACAAAAAATATCTTGCTTGAAAATGTAACGCCAGCAGAAGCTTTGAAAAAAATTAAAGAAATGCATAAAAAAGGAAATATTCCTTGTAAATAAAAGGGAACTATTCCTTATGGAGGGTAATATTTATGTCGAGAATACTTAGAGTTTCCGGATACGGGTTGCAGCTATATTCAGTTGATTGCCTACTGGACTTTCGAAAGAAAGCAAGAATTAGAACCAAAAAAATGCTGGATCTTTTTCAAAAAAATCATGATAAATATATGGCTATATTAGAAAGTAAGTCATGGTTAGCATTCCCGGGAATTGATTCTATCTATTATCAGATTTGCTTTTCTCATTTAAATGAAAAATTTACGGACGACTGGAAAAAGGTTTTTGATTATGATGGCTATCAGTTAAAAGTTGGATCTGATAATGCAATTTGGATTGAAACGCTAGATGCGTTTGATTGCTGGGAAATAACTGAATACGAAAATGTCGAAGAAATTTCCTATATGACATTAGATGGAGTCAAGTTAACAAATGCTTATAAAGTGAATATATCAGAAGGTTTTTACACAGTTGGTATTTCTGGACATAGACGAAGATTAAGTGACTCTGAATTTGAAGCTGGTTTTCTCTTTAGCCTGACTAAGAATAATAAAGAGCAAGGTGTTAAAGATCCTAGGAATGATGACTTTCGAATAAAATCGAAAGGGTCAGACTCGATTGATTCCTGAATTTTTCCGTTATGCCACCTCACTCCCGTTTCGTTTTAGTCGGCCATCCCAACATGCGATTATACGCGGAAACAACCGGGAGCCGATATTCCACACTAATGAGGATTATCGGTTTTATCCGAAGAAATGACAAACCGTCTGTGAAAAGCATACCTGTACTGCCCATGCCTATGCCCTGATGACCAATCATGTCCACCTGCTGATCACGCTGCATAAAAAGGACGGCATTTCTGAAACCATGCAGATGATAGGTCGCTGTTATGTGCAATATTTTAATCATACCTGTCAACGTACAGGGACATTATGGGCAGGCCGCTATAAAGCGACCTTCATCGACAGCGAGCAATATGCAGATATCTTATCGCTACATTGAAATGAATAAGGTACGGGCCGGGATGGTCAGGCATCCCGCCGAGTATCCTTGGTCCAGTTATCGGATGAATGCTTTTGGGAAACATGATAATATGACTACACTCCATCCTCTTTATCACGCATTAGGTGAAACAGAGCAGAAACGGCGGGAAGTGTACAGCGCCTTGATCGGCTGGCAGCTGAATGAAACATCACTCAAGGCAATTCGGGAGGCCATAAATAAAGCATGGGTGCTGGGAACCTCTTATTTTAAGGAAAAATAGAAGCAAGGATCAATCGTCAAATGACTCCTCAGCAGAAAGGCGGTGATAGGAAATCAGAGAAATATCGTCGGAGAACCAATCGAGTCTGACCCTGTTGATCCTTTAAAAGGGTAACGATAATGCACAGAATAATACATGACAACCTGGATAAGATTAAAGCATTGTGCAGAAGTCATAATGTAAGGTCATTATTTGTATTCGGCTCGGTGTGTACCGATAAATTCGGTGAAAATAGCGATATAGATTTGATTGTATCCTTTAACTCAATGGATCCAGGTGATTACGCGGATAATTATTTTGATGTGGCCGATAAATTTGAGCGGATATTACGCAGACGGGTTGACTTAATAACGGATAAGTCATTATCGAACCCTTATTTCATAGCCTCTGTCAATCAGACCAAGACCCTGCTTTATGGACAATGAAATCAAAAAATATCTTTATGATATTAAAGTATCGATTGATTCTATCGAAAGCTATCTTGGCGAGAAACGGGATTTCAATGAGTATCAGAGCAATAAGATGCTTCGTCGTGCTGTTGAGCGGGAGTTTGAAATTATCGGTGAAGCGATGGGCAGGATTGAAAAGATTTTTCCGGATATTCATATTTCAAGTAAACGACAAATTATCAGCATGAGAAACCGGGTGATACATGGATACGACAAGATTGATAATGAGATAATTTGGGGAACAATTGTACGGCATTTACCAAAATTAAAAGATGAAATAGATACGTTGCTTGATTGAAAAAATGAGCTGCGCCACTTCGCTTTTGCCCCATCCCGAAATCTTGCGGGATTATCTATTATAAAGCCAGTAAGTCAAGGTGAAGCACGAATCCCTGACCCGTCGTCTGCCAGCTCCTCGTAACCCAAAGCGATTGGACTGAAAAATCAATCCCAATAAGCGAATTAAAGTATGAGCACAAGGCTGCGAAATAGTCCACATAATCCATCATCTCCTGATGTTCTCGCTTCAGCGACATGGACCGGCAGCCAGTTCGCAGAGCAGACCTTCTCGTCCTCATTCCGCATTGGTCGGGATCCCGCCTGCGACATCCATATCCCTGAACCGGTGGTCAGTCGCCAGCATGCCGAGGTCGTCCTGCTGGTCGATACCTGGTGGATCCAGGATTGCAACAGTGCCAACGGCATCTGGGTGAACGGCCAGCAGGTGAACCGAGTAGCGATCACGGAACACATGCGGGTTGAACTCGGGCGGAGCGGCCCGGTACTGACCCTCTCGATACGGCAACCCGATATTCGGCAGCCGGAAGAGGAAGCCGAAGACACCCTGACTATGACCCATTACCGGGATCATTATTTCAGTGACAAGGATGATGGTGAGGCCGGTGAACACACTATGATGGTGCGGCAGGCCTTTGCCCAGGTGCAAAAAAAACAGAAAAGAAAATACGGTGCCATAATAGCTGTTGTTGTCTGCCTTTTCGTCTTGGCCGGTTCTGTGGCAGTATATAAACATCTCCAGCTTGCAAA
>CBFDDU010000047.1:0-21363 GCA_965603655.1 uncultured Candidatus Electrothrix sp.
TAATAACATATATTAGTCAAATAAAATAGTATGTTGTCAAATTTAAAATTGCTGCGGGTCATCCAACCCGCTCGTGAGCTCGGACACAGCGAAAGCCAAGGTTGTCGTTGCGGTTGTCAGGCTCGTTCCTGTTCCGGTAGGCGGAACGACAGTTCCGCGCCTTGTTGTTCCACGAGCCGCCACGAATGACACGATTCTCGCCGGGCTTTTGGTCGCACACCAATTCCTTTACTGTACAGACTATACTTCCTCCAACAACTTGGTAGTCGGTTTGCGGCGAAGCTGCTCACGCCGCCAGACAAGCGCATCCGCATGTACGGTCATACCGAGAATCGCCGCATAACCGGCCTGTAATTTTTCCACGGAAATCTTGCCCTGCGCATAACGGTTTTCCCAATACCTGCGGCGTTCGATATACCGACGTTTACGCCGACGTGACAGCAGCAGGCAGCCGGGCAGCACCCTGAAACCGCAGAACAGGGTACCGCATCGACTTTGTCCGATGCGAGGCGGTTCCTTGACAGCAAGCTTGAGCGTCTCCGCAAGGAAAAGACATACTTCCTGCAAACTCCGGCGAGCCTGTTCTTTACTATCGCAACACCAGAGCAGGTCATCCATGTAGCGCACCAAACCGCGAACTCCGATGGATTCCAGCAGCAGGCGATCAAGCCCGGCAAGATAATAATTAGCAAAATGCTGTGAGGTCAGGGCACCGATGGGTAGTCCTTTTCCCGGCTCGGCCCGGTAGGAAAAAATGAGCTGCTCCATCAGAGCCAGGAGGCCGGGGTCTTTAAACTTGCGCAACAGCAGGGTAACTAATATCCGGTGATCTATATTGGCAAAAAAACTGCGGATATCAATCTGCACATACCAAGAAAAACGACGCAGGTGGTGTTGACAGCGCTGGACGGCAGCCAAGGTGCCCTTGCCTTTTCGACAGGCAAAGGTATCATCAACCAAGGTCCGGTCCAGAACCGGCCCAACATGGGCAATCAAGGCATGATGCAGCACCCGTTCCCGAAAACAGGGGGCATGGATAATCCTGGTCTTGGGGTCACGGATACAGAAGCTGGTCATTTCACCGACCCGGACATTTCCCTCCAGAATTTCCTGCTGCAACTGTTGCAGGTTGGCATCCAGGTTGTCACGAAACCGTTCCGCCGCCGGATTTCCTCGGCAACCGGCAGCAGCCCTGCCAAAGGCCGAGATCAGATTATGCCAGTCCGCAACGGCGGACAGATCTACCCGGCTTCGCTTCATGGCACATCTTTCTTACTGTTGTTCTGTGCAATTCCTGCCTGAAGCAGATGATCAACAAACACCTGACCGTATTTGGCAACCCGTGCCTCACCTACTCCGTCAATTTTTTGCAGTTGCGTCAAGGATTGCACTCGTTGTTGCACCATAGCGGCCAGCTGGGCATTATTAAACACTGCGTAAACCGGTACACCGTCCTGTCCGGCAAAATGTTTGCGCAGTTCACGAAGCCCGGAATAGAGCGCAAAATCCTCTTCGCTGAGCAGTTCTTTATAATCAACCCGGTCCCGCTTTTCAGGGGCTGCCTGCCCGGATATTTTTTCTTGATACTGAACACAAAGACACCAGCTGCTGCCTTCGCCGTCCTGGACAAAATGCCGGTCAATTTTATAGATTCTATGGGCAGCAAGAAACCGGTTCAGCTCCGATTCGGCTGCTTCGACATCAAATGCCGGAATTGTAAAAAATTTCAAACGCATTGCACATTCCTTTTACGCCGTCTTTGCAGACCGCTATCGGCCCGGCTCCGCTTTTCGGGCCGCTTACCGGCTGCAAGACCGGTACTTCCTGTCCGGGCTTGTACTTGGCTTGGCTCACTCCTGAACCCGGACACAGCGAAAGCCAAGGCTGACGCCGCGGCCGTCAGGCTCGCGCCCGAGCCGGTAGGCGGAACGACAGTACCGCGCCTCGTTGCTCCACGAGCCGCCACGAATGACACGATCCCCGCCGGGCTTATCAATTTTATCATCCTCCCAGACCCTACCGTCTTCTGGGGCTCCATCATAATCTTCATGCCAGGGATCAGCAACCCATTCCCAGACATTGCCTAACATATCATAAAGACCCCAAGCATTGGGCTGCTTTTGCGCCACCGGATGGGTACCGCAAGGATTGCTGGCAAACTGGCGATCGTCAAGATATGAGATTTCCTGTCCGTTGTCCAGCTCAAAGCCTTCACCGCTGTTGCCGCCGTACCAAGCAATATCATCCAGGGCCGGGGCATTAGCGTCACCGATAATTTCAATCGGCCCGCTATACAGGGCCGTGGTGCTGCCTGCCCGGCAGGCGTATTCCCACTGGGACTCGCCGGGTAGGCTCAAATCCAAGCCGGGATGCTGCGTATTGATCTTCTGCAAAAACTCCTGACAATCATCCCAACTCACCCGTTCCACTGGGCGACTTGACGTTTTGAATTTGCTCGGATTATCACCCATCACAGCCTGCCAAAGAGCTTGGGTGACCGGAGTATCAAACAGCCAAAAACCTTGACTGATGGTTACCTGATGCTGCGGCCCCTCATCAGGATATCGCCCCGGCTCATCCTCGGGCGAGCCCATGAGAAACCGCCCCGGCGGAATCCAGCGCATTCGCTGACGCACAGGGTCCTTCCGCCCTTCAATCACAAATTCCGCCCACAGCCCGAAACGATCCCGTCCCATTGCATCTGCCCAGGAGAAATCAGCCAGGGTGCTGCGGCGCAAGGTGAGCTGCTCGCGGTCTGTGCGGATATGGAGTTGGTCACCCTTGTCCGGCAGGGAAGCAATCTGTCCTTGGTCCGGGCTGATCCAGAGCCGCTCTCTGCTGTTCACTCTCCCGAACTGCATCGCCTCCAGGATCACCAGTCCATCACCGGAGAAAATCTCAGCCACCGGACTGCCTGCGTTTGGGCGGTCCGATCGCGGAAGAAAATGCAGTCTATCTCCCTGATGCATTATCTGAATCTGCACAGGCTGTTTCGCTAGCGGCACCCCTCCCTCTTGAGCAAAATAACGGTCAAGCTGCCAACAGGCCTCCTTGGTCGCCGCATCCTGACGCACCTGCTCATCAAGCCGATCGCAGACTCCGTGCAGCCATTCTTTAGAGCGGGAGGAAAGCGGGGCATCCTTATCCGAAGTCACTCGATCAGCCAACCAGTTGAGCAGCTCCCTGCTGTCCTGCCGTTCCTGCTCCGTGATGACTTTGCTGTCCCTGTCCCAATGGGAAAGATTGAGCACCGGTTCCAGCCAGAGTTCATAGGGTAGTTCGCTCATAGACTTTTTCACGGCTCGCAGGGTGGCTGTGGCCTGCGACCTGTCCATACTCGCCTTGAACTGCTCCCGATAGGTGCGAGCCTCCTCACTGCCCAGAGCAGCAGCGATTAAATCCGGGGCATCCATAGCTGCGTGTTGCCAGACCCAGGTCTCCAGCCGGACAGGAAAACGTTCCGCCCCCAGTTGCAACCGGATTGCCCGGAGCAGACGGGGCTCCACACGAGGGCAGATGGAGAGATGGACCAGTAAAATTTGCCCCCGTTCTTCCAACTCTTCCGGGGAAAGTTCCTCCGGGGCCGGATGTTCCCAACTGAGCAGCTGGTAGCGGGCCGCAAGGGATTCCGGGCATTCCGCAGCCCCGCAGGGCAGCAGGGCCAAGGGGACGACACCTTGATTACACAGCTGTTCGCCAAGGGCTGTCCAAAATCCCCTTGCCCGGCCACCGTCTCTGGCCAAACAGCCCAAGTCGCCAAGCACCAGCACCTGATCGCCCGGCTGGGGATGGAAATCGACAACCCGCCCGTCGGTCTGGAACACTTGGGGCAAGCCAAGACATTCGCTGTATATTGCCGGGAAAAATCCTGTTTCCGGGTAGAGCCTGCCAAGATGGGACTGGAGCCATGCCTGATCCCGGACATAGGGGGCCAGATAATCACTCCGATCCTCAATAACGTACAGACTTGAGCCCCAGCCGGGACGATGGAGCCGGGGCAGCTCGCTGAGAATTTCCGCCTGACTCAATCGGTCGATAATCTGAGGAATATCCGGGGAACGGGATGGACGATGCTCGGACAAGGCAGCCCGCAGACGAGGAACAAGATCGTTGAACTCGGCAAGGTATTGATACGAGGGCGGCGATTCGGGAGTTCGTGTAGGTAGTCTAGCCGAAGCCAAGCCTGTCTTCACCTCCGGCACCTCCCGTGCATCCCGGCTGAACTCCTGGGGTTGCCAAAAGGGAACCGGCAGTAATGGTTGGGGAGTAAAGGCTGTCCTCGTATCCTCAACCTGTTCAACATGTGCTGTACCTGTTGAACGCAGTGGTTCAAGGGTGCAATCTATTATATTTCGGCGGGGCTCTGGACGAAACCCAAGGGACTCCGCTGTCTCCGCAGGCAGCTGTCCACCATGCCGGAGAACGGCTCGCAGCAGATCACCCCGGCTAATCTGGCCCCGACCCATCAGACCAATCTGCTCTTTTGCAGGAGGTAAGGACGGACCATATCCAGCAGCTGATCAGGAGAGAACTCGCCGCCCGCCTGTTCCTCAACTGCCCGGAGCAGATCCAAGTATTCGGCCTGCCCCGGCCTGGGTGGCTTATTGACGGCCTTGCGATCCTCCAGCAGCATCTTGGCCGCTTTTTTCCGAATATCTTGAGGCAAGGAAGAGTGGGCCGCACCACGACGGAGCAGCAGAGCAAGCAAGGCGTCTTCCTCTTCAGGCAGCTCCATGCGCAACACTACGCAACGGCGGACAAAGGCGGCAGGCAGGGTCCGTTCCCGGTTGGTGGTGATAACAATGAAAGGCGGTACTGCGCCATCCTCCACCCGGATCGGCTCAGGCAATCCGAAAGGATGAAAACTGGACTCGCCCAAGGCCTCCAACAGGCCGTTGGGTACATCAATTTCCGCCTTGTCGATCTCGTCAATGAGCACCACTACCCCGTTATCCTGGTGCTGACCGTCAGACTGCGGAGGTTCCTGAGCCTGGGGCTGTTCTTTGGCGGTGCCCCAGCTCATCCCCCACCAAAGCGGGCCGGGTCGAATAAAATTTTTCGGAGCAAGTTGAAGATCGCAGGCTTTCTTATCCCATTTCAAATTCTGGGCCAGTTGAGCCTCTGCCAAGCGGGCCACTGCATCAAAATGCCAGAGCAGATCACGGGCCTCGGTCTTGGCATCCACTGTGTGACGGATAAATGCTCGTTGCAAGGCCACAGCCGCTGCCCTTGCCAGCTGGGTTTTGCCTATGCCTGGTTCACCGGTGAGGAGCAGGGGCGGCCCACAGGCTATGGCGGTGTTTATGGCGTTGACGTGTTCTTTTTCGAAGAGATGGTTTATGGGCTTTTGGCAGGCGTTGAGTTGCAGAGGGACTTTGAGGTCCGGGGTGAAACGGATGAATGTGTTATCATGCATCATAATTCCTCTGAATGTTCGTTGAGAAAGGTCTCTGCACGGTGAATAATACGATGGAGACCGGTCAGGCATTTCTTCCGATCACGATTATTGACACCTGAGACAGTGAAAACAAGAAGCTGCGGACACCATTTATGTAAATCATACAGACAAGAATCTTTACTTATCGGTTCTGTCAGCCTAATATAATAGCTAATTTTCCCCTCCAGTTCTTCTTCCAGCTCCTCACAAGCCCATTCCAACTGATCGTCAATATCAAGGCCCCGCTGTACATCATCATCAGGAGAAAGAGGGCTGGACAGGCCGGATTCGGGACGAGTGGCAAATTTCTCCAAGGCGGTCTTTGCCTCCTCAAGAGAAAAAACCTCAAAACCCGGTTTCGTCTTGCGATTATGTTTCTTCCGCACATCCTTTGCCGCTTGGCGGTCATCCTCATCCAGTCCAACAGCATGACTCGGTGTCAGATCAAAAGGAGAACGAAGATCTTTTCCGACAAGACAAAGATATGGCTTTCGATCTTCCGCATTGGCAGCCTGAGCTTCAACATCCAATAAAACAGGTTCTACAGCATGCAGGTCCAGAGATTGAGCGGATGGATCTTCTCTGAACGCCTCTATTCCGCAAATGGTCCCCTGATCTGCCGCCATAAGAACCAACCAAACAGAAGCAAGGTCTCTCATTATTTGAACCTCTTGCACTCGTTCCTGCTTCCGCATGATCGAAACAACACGGTTGAAGCAATGGATCACTTCAACATTCGGTGCAGTATACAGAAGACCTGTTAAATCGACAGCATTCTTGATCTCGGCATTTGTATCAACCCTGCTCAGATACTCTTTTTGAAGCGCAGTAAAAACATCAGGAGCATCTTTGAGACCCCTCGCAATCTTGTCCTGAAGCTTTTTCCAACATTTTTTCCTGTCCGGTGCAATGAAAAAACCGGGCACATCACGTAATACGAGCTGCCCCTCTCCTTCCCCTTTGCTGTCCAGAGCCGCGCTGATAAAAGAGGCGGTGAGAGTGTTTTCTCCGGTATTCACTGACCGAACAACAGCTACGAGTCTATCTTCAACAAAAATCGGCGAACCGCTGAAGCCTTTCCAGTATTCATTCGTTCCTACCATCGAAAGATCTGGAGACGGCCTGTCAACATAGAGGTCAACAACACTATCTTCTTTATTAATACGACCTACTCTTCCGTCTGGGTTCACCCGACGCCGATTGTCCTGTTCATTAGCCAGATTACTTAGAAAACCGAGGCTCTCCCATTTCGGAGTTCCATCTGGCTTCTTCTCAGTAATCAAACTCCATGCTCCGGGCACATTCTTATACGACGGCTCAAAGCGGATCAGGGCGATATCGTGCTCCTTATGATACCAGACAATCTTGTCTCTGCTCACCAAGAAGAGCGATTTTCCTCCTTCCTTCTCGTCCCCAGTTTCAGTCCGCCATGTATCTCTCCACGTAATCTTTAGAGGCCGTGCGGCATCAACCTCTTCACCGAACAACACATGATGAGCTGTCAACACCCAGTTCGGCCCCAGCGTGTAACCGGAACCGAACTGGTGTTTGCCATTCTTCTTCGGTACTCGAATTTCGACGCAATACTCAGTTTTCAGAGCACACATTGCTCATCCCCTGCTGAATAATTCAGAAACAACGACCGTTCAAGATCCCTCAAACCTCTCCACTGATCTTGGTCGGAGCAGTCTTCATCTCACAGGTTTTCGGATCAAATTCTTCGTTATGCGCCTTGAGTTTTAACTTCAACTTCTGGCTGACCCGATCCTTCTCCCGCCCCTTCAAACTGCTGGTCAACACATAAAACTTCGCTGCAATCCCACTCTCAACCTGCTTTTCCGCAGCAATCTCAACCTCCAGCTCCACATCCTCAATGGTAAAACGAATCTCCTCGCCCTCCCCTTCCCGCTGTGCCTTAACAAGCTCTGAACGCAGAGCCTTGATCATTGCGGCAAGTTCCAGTTTTTCGTTCCTTTCTTCAGGCATAATCTCCCCTCTGTTTATTTTTAACTACGGAGTATACCAAAATTAACGATAAATTCTGTGAAAAAAACGGCAGGACATGCTGCCTCTGTTGGAAAAGGCAGTGAGCAGAAAAGGAGAAGCAAAAAAGCTGCGCCTCCTTAAGGGATGGACTTAGATCGAATGCATGCGAGCAACCGTATCACTCCAAATAAGAACAACAATAATCAGTCACCGTTCCAATCTTAATCCCAAACTTAGAATCAGCAGGCACCTCAAAAGAACTCCCCGGCGCAATAGTCTCCCACTCCTCAGAACCGGGCAACAGTACAGAAACCTCACCGCTGGTGATTTCCATCAGCTCTTTTTTCTCGGTCCCGAACTCATAATCACCGGGCATCATGATCCCCAAGGTCTTGGTGGTGCCGTCGGCAAAGGTAACAACCCGACTGGTCACCTTGCCGTCATAATAGATATTCGCTGCTTTCTTGACCGTTACATTATTAAACTCTGTCATATTATCTCCTTGCAAAGAAACCACGCTATTCAACGCAGCGGGTCTCCAAACTCAATGTGATTTCAAAACATATTGCGAGAAACGAATTTTGCCCTCATGTTTTGCAATAAAAAAAGCGATGTACTCCAACGGAGGGCATCACTTAAAAAAAATGGTAACAAACTTTTTCTACCTATACAGAAGAAATGAGCACCGGTCAAGCTGGAAACAAGCCAACTCCTTACATCATGAGCTTCCTCTCAAAATAAAAAAGCTGTAAGAACCGCCTTGTTCCCTTGGCAGCTCCTACAGCTTCATTACTACAGCTTTTTACGACGATCTGTTTCCCCTAATGGGTGCAGGAAAAACAGCGATGTGCCAGAGATGCTTAGCGAACAGTCATGGCCTCCATCTGCTGCAACTTTATTTGGTCACGGACTTTCTCTATCATGGCAGACTGAACGCTCCCCTTCATGAAGTTCCGAGGGGCACGCTCTGCCATCATCTGGGCCTGCATCCGATTTTTAAGCAGCCTCGTAGAGTAGTTTGTGTTAATCATCTCCTGCTGCATCTCCTCTTGCATCTGAACCAATAATTGATCAACTGTTGCAACGGCGTTGACGTCCACCTCTATTGCAGCAGCGGAATCAGCCATAATCAAACCGGCAGCAGCCAGTCCGAGTGCTGATCTGATTATTATCTTTTTCATTTTTCTTCCTCATTTTTATGTTAAAATAATCAATTTACTTAAGTGCCTATAACTTTGCTTGAAAGCGCGCCCGAACCCTTTCAATCATCCCTGAAGTAAACATAGGGATAGTCGTTACCTGAATTCTCTTCCTTACTTCCTTTGACATATACGGCTGAATAATCGGCATACACAACTCATTATTATGAGATACAATATCGGCGGTAATAGTATTCATCACCTGACCTCTCACCTTGTCCATTAAGTGGGCCGGTACATCGCGTTGACCAAGGAACTTCCGTAATAAGGGCTTTTCCTGAAAAGCCATTGCTGTTGCCAACTGATCCCTCTCAAACGAAGTTAACGCCTCAAGCCCTTTCTGCTCCTCCATCAGTCGTATCTGCCGCTCAGCCATCTTATCCATGATTGTATCACGATCCTGCTGAGGCAAAGCTTGCAGGGCCTGTTCAAACATCTGGGTCGCGGAAAAAGCAGTAACTGGTACTGTCATTAATAAAATACCAAGAGCCATTATACTAAGCAAAAAACTCATTCTTATTTTCATTTCCTTCTCCTTTAGTTAGAAAACATCCTTCTGCTATCTTGAATAAGAGCAAAAGAATTGGTGAATAAAAAACGACATGTACTCAGATTTTTACCTTACTCAAAATAATGAGCAAATAAAAAATCATTAAATAGAAGTAAGAACCAATATCCATTGGCTTCATATCTTTTTTGTATCACCAGTAAATGACTTAGTACAGTTTTTTTTCATATTTAATAAAACTAAATACAATAAAAACAATTTTTTACACTAAAAAGAAATACCAATAAAAAAAATATGACAAAAAAAGATAGCATACCTATACCACAAAATAATAAAAATTAATAATATCATACAAAAACAAAAAAAGGCGTTGTTTTCAGAAGAAAACAACGCCTCACATAAGCAACAAAAAGAATATTAATTAAAAAAACTATCCTTAGGTCAATTTTTTAAAACATTTTTCATCATAAATAAAATGCATACATGACAAAAAAAGATAATAATATCATACAAAAATAAAAAGGCGCTATTTTCCGAAGAAAACAACGCCTTGTATCAACAACAAAATCTTTTATTAAAGCAAGTAAGCTTAGGCCAAAGCCTTATCCAAGGTCTTAGCCATCTTGGTTGTGACCACCTCATCGATATGCTCCGGTGTCCAAACCGCATCCTTGCGCACCGCCTTACTGGCGTTGCCGAAGCTGACTCGGACCTTCTGATCGGAGACCACTGCAAGGGCTTTCTCCAATCGTTCCTTGATCTCCTCTTGAGACAGGCCCTCAGCCTCGCCCAGCGGGCCGAGTTCCTTCATACGCTCGGTAAATCCAGTGATCAACTGAACAAAGCGCGGTGCCTCAGCAGCTGAAGCCCATTGTAAATCATAACGTTCTTTGCGGATACCCACGTCTTCCAGTACCTTTCTGACCAGCGCATCCACACCCATTGCATCGTAATTACCTACCTGGTAATGACATTCTCCGTGTTGTCAGCCGCCGGTAAAAATACCGTCCGCGCCTTCGATAAAACCGCGCAGGATAAAGGCAGGATCAACCCGACCGGTACACATCACCCGGATGGTGCGCAGGTTGGGCGGGTACTGAAACCGAGAAACCCCGGCTGCATCGGCAGCTGCATAGCAGCACCAGTTACATAAAAAACCCAGAATTTTGGGACTAAAATCGTTGCTCATCAAAACACCTCGCGTAGATGTTGTTTTTTCAAATCAGGCGTAGGGACGAATCCCCGTGTTCGCCCGATAAATCAGGGCAGACACAGGGGTCTGCCCCTACAGTGCCTTATCAGATTACGCTTTACGCCTCGACCGGCTCCGCTGCCTGTACATTACCAAAGGCAGTAATCTGATCCATGATCTGCTCATTGGTGAACCCGCCCATAGAGATGGCAAAGGTCGGACAATGGCTGGAGCAGATACCGCAGGCTTTACAGGAAGCAGCAATGGTCTGCGCCTTGCGCTTCTTGTCTACCTTAATCATCTCAATGGAACCAAAAGGACAAAGGCTGGCACAAATACCGCAACCTATGCATTTTTCCTGCTCCACTACTGAAACAATCGGATCAATGCTGACAGCCCCCTTGACCAGCGGGATGGCTGCCTTGGCCGCAGCTGCCTGGGCCTGGGCAATGGTCTCGTCCACCGGTTTCGGACCGTGGGCCAGACCGCAGACATAGACACCGGATACCGGTAGTTCAACAGGCCGCAACTTCACATGGGCTTCCAGGAAGAAACGATCATCGGTAAGCGGCGCCTTGAGCAGTTTGCTCAGATCCTCAGTACCGTCCGGGACAATTCCCACAGAAAGGGCAACCATCTCTGGGGTCATTTCCACCTCTTCCTGCAACAGGGCATCAAAAAAGCTCACTGTCAGCTTCTTGCCTTTTGCTGAAATCTGCGGTTTCTGGTCCAGCTCATAGGGGATAAAGATTACCCCCTTGAGGCGGGCCTCTCGATAGGCATCCTCTGCATAACCGTAGGTCCGCATATCCCGATACAGAACAATGACCTGGCTGGCCGGATTCAGCTCTTTCATCTTGAGCGCATTCTTGACCGCATGATTACAGCAGACCTTGGAACAGTACTTCAGGTCATCACCACGCGAACCGGCACACTGGACCATGATAATGGACTCCGGCGCCTTGCCGCCCGCAGCCAGCTGCTGCTCCAGCTCAGTCTGGGTGACCACCTTGTCGTTCTCTTCCAGCAGGTAGCCTTCGGGTCGATGCTCATGGCCACCGGTAGCCAGGACCACAACGCCGTGATCAACCGTATGTTCGGCACCGCCCTCTTCTGCAACCACAGAGGAAAAATTCCCGATAAAGCCAGAAAAATCTTTCAGCTCAGCCTTGGTCAGCACGTCAACATGCTTATTCGCCTCAACCTCGGCCACCAGCTTGTGCAGATGAGAAGCAGTCTCGTGGGTATCCAGGGTATGATTCAGCAGACCCAGGCTGCCGCCCAGTTTTTCGCCTTTTTCCACCAGCACAGAATCAAAACCCTGCTCTGCCAAGTTCAGCGCCACAGTCATCCCGGCAATTCCTGCCCCGATAACCAGAGCCTTGGGAGTAACCGGCACGGTCTGCTCCGGCAAAGGCCGCATTCCTCTGGCCTTGGCCACAGCCATGCGCACCAGATCCTCTGATTTATCTGTGGCCGCTTCCGGCTCGCCAGCATGCACCCAGGAACACTGATCGCGAATATTGACCATCTCGATCAAGCAGCGATTCAGGCCTGCATCCTTAAGTGTTTCCTGAAAGAGCGGCTCATGGGTTCTGGGCGAACAGGCGGCAATGACCACCCGATTCAGATTATGTTCAATAATCCTATCCTTGAGCGTCTTCACAGCATCAGCCGAACAGGAATAGAGAGAATCGGTATGATACACAACCCCTTCCATACCCTCAACCGAATCTTCCACCTTACGGACATCCACCACCGAGGCGATATTGATACCGCAATGGCAGACAAAGACCCCGATGCGGACCTCTTCGCCCATGGGCTTCTCGTCCGGGTAGGACTTATGGACAATTCCTAACCCGCGCTGTTGTTCCAGCATCCCGGCCACAATACCGGCCGTTGCCGATGCCTGGGTAACTGACTCGGGAATATCCTTGGGTCCCTGGAAGGCCCCGGCCACAACCACCCCTTCCACGCTGGTGTTCAACGGGTTGAAGGTATCTGTTTTGGCAAAGTCATAATGATTCAGATTAATACCGGTGATATCCGCGATGCCTTGGGCATCCTTGGGCGCTTCCAGACCCACGGAAAGAACCACCATATCATAGGGCTTGAACTCGTGTTTGCCATCCAAGGTGGAGTAAGTCAAGCGAAGGTTGTTCTCCCAAGGAGTCACACCGGCGACCTTGGCACGAACAAACTTCACGCCCATAGCCTCAGCCCGTTCCCTGGCCTTATCAAAATCCTTACCCTGAGTGCGGATATCCATGTAGTAGACTGTGATGTCTACTTCCGGATCATGCTCCTTGGCAACCATTGCTTCCTTGATTGCGTACATACAGCAGACTGAAGAACAGTAACCGTTATTGCAACCCAGATCCCTGGAACCAACGCATTGGATAAAGGCCATGGATTTGGGATGGCGACCGTCGGAGAAGCACTTCACCTCGCCGAGGAAGGGTCCCGAGGCTGTGGTCATACGCTCAAACTCAACAGCGGTTACCACATCCGGGTGATCACCGTAGGAGTATTTCTCCAGCGTGGCGTCGTCAATCCTGCCGAAGCCCGGTGACAGCACCATTGCCCCGACCTTGATATCAACTTCTTCCGCCTGCTGGCTGAAGTCAATGGCATGACTCTGGCAAACCGGCACGCAGATCTGGCAGGTATCGTGCTGCACTGACATGCAGGCCGAAGGATCAATATAATATGTCGCAGGCACGGCCTGGGCATAATCAATATGAATAGGACGAGTCAGAGACAGTCCTTCATTGTACGCATCTGAAAGATGCTTGGGACAGTACTGCGTACACAACCCGCAGGCTGTACACTTGTCCGCATCAATATAACGAGGGCGTTTACGTACCTTAACGGTGAAATCACCCGGTTTTCCGTCCAATGCCAAAAGATCTGCATTGGTTATCATCTCTATATTTGGAGACCGACCGGCCTCTACCAGCTTAGGTGCGAGTATTCAGAGAGAGCAGTCATTGGTCGGAAAAGTCTTATCGAGCTGGGCCATAACCCCGCCCACAACCGGTGCTTTTTCCAGCAGGTAGACGTAATAACCAAGTTCAGTCAGGTCAAGGGCAGCTTGTATCCCGGCGATACCTCCGCCCACGACCATGACTGATCCGGCCCTGTGTTCCATTCCTTTTCCCATTGCAATCTCCAGTGTTTATTGATTGGTTCAACGTTTTTTTATTCTCTGCTCTCGGCAAATCCCAACGGAGTCAGCCAAGATGTGATGTGAACGCTATTATAAAGCTAACTGTATACATCACCAGTCCAACTTGTCCAGGGTTACCCCTTGATGATTCGGTTCATTTCGAGCCTCCTGAATACTTTCAACCATACCGTCAATAGATCGCAGGTATTCATCATCACTAATATATTCAGATTGATCTAATATTTTAATTTCGTTTTTAAAGTGTGTCAGAAGCCACAAGAACTTCTTCAGAATGCCGTCGTCTATTTTCAACGTGAGTATAATTATCTATATCTCGGTATTTTTTCAGTCCTCAAAAACAACCCCGAGATCAACCTTGATGCCTGTCATATCTTCCAAGACACCTTCATGATAAATTTTCGTTTCGACCTGCGATTTTACAGTAATACTATGTGTCTGCGGATGCACTATCCAGACCGAAGGAACACCGGAACCGACGTAGAACTCAGCCTTTTTGATCAACTCATTCATTGTCTGACTGGGCGAAACAATTTCTATAGCCAGTAGCGGAAGCTCTTCTGTTTTAGGCTCGTCCTGCTCACTTATAAAATTTAATTTCTTCCTCTTATACACTGAAAGATCAGGTTGATAATCGGCACCGTCAATAACCACTGTCAGTTCGGAATGCGCCCTGAACTCCTTCTGTTTAACAAGTTCACCGCCTATATTGATAGCTATCGCTGAATGATAAAGACTGGGAGTCATCAATTTCACCTGCTACAATATTCTTAAAAACTATACATCTTCAGACCAAACAGCCCCATCATCCGATGGACGACAGGGCTGTCTGTACAAAGCAAAACTGCACCGTCAGCCCGATTTAAGCAGCTGGTTTCCATTCTTTGAGGAAGGAAGGCAGATGTCCGGCTTCACGAGGACCGATGGTGATGGTCCAGTCAGGCAGCTCTTCTTCCAGCTCACCCTTGATGGTGGCCAGATAGCCCGGAATGATCAGCTCCCGATGTTTGACTTTATCCAAAATTCCAGACTTATTGACAAACATAGCGATCAGATCAGCACCGAATTTACCGGCAGCCCAGGCAGTCAATACGGACAGACCTTCAGTGTCCTTGATCAACAGCCAGCTGGGCACCTTGGAGCCCTCAATCTCACCGGACACGATAAAGTAGGTGAGGGAGAAGTTACAGGTGATCAGTACCGGTGAATCTTCGCCCGGTCCGGTGATCGGATAAATATCCTCAGCCACAACCATAGGCCGCTGCGGATCAGTAAAGATGTTCAGCTGCTCAAGCAGAAGCGGGAACAGTATATCTCCCTGAAGATCGGAGAATACGGTAATGCCTGCGTACTTGGCGATCAGAACAGAGCCAATCATGGCCTCCATCATCAGATCATCACACATCTCACAGGGAAAAGTGATGGTCGGGAAACCAAGAGCCTTGAATTTATCCTTAACCGCAGCGCGACGGGCCACGACATTATCCTCAAAGGCTCCCTTAAGGGTCCGAGCACCGGTATCAATAACCATATCCTTGACTCCGGCAGCGATCAATTTATCCGCTGTCTCCACCAAATCGTCAAGGTTTTTGCCCTTCACACCGATCGCACAGCCGGTATCTTGAGCAAGGCCAGCAAAGGCCTCCGCGTTTTCGCCAGTGGCACCGTAGAGCAACGGCTTATTCGCACCACAGGCCTCAGCTCCAGCCTTGAGGCTCTCCACATTATCACTCATCAGAATGATAGCCTGCTGAGGAGCACCTTCCATAACCTTCTTGGCCATATCAGCCAGAGAAGCACCACCCTTATCCTTGATAGCGACCAGATTATTACGCATCAGAACTCCGACACGCTCATACTCAAAATCGTTGGCCCGCTTAATCTTGCCGTCAATCGAGGCGGCATCCTCGTCTGTCGCAATCAGGACAGCCAAGCCGGTCTGATTCTCAAACCGCTTCTCATGCCGGAATTGGCAGGTTTCACCGCCTGCGGTGAACTGCGCATCACCGGCACCGATTTTGATGGTACGAATCGGAGGAGCCGAAGCCTCACCAATGGTAGCCTTTGCCTCATCACTTACATAAGGACATGTTTCGATTTCGGCCTGCCCGGCAGCCACTTTCATGGCAAAGGCGAGACAGGTAGGTATGTCACACTCGCCGCAATTCTTCTTGGGCAGCATTTTGAGTATCTGTATACCAGTTAACGCCATTATCTATCCTCCCATGCAGCAGCCGTTTTTCAATGGATCCGCCCGGCGGCTGTTCGTTTGTTCTCTGAGTACCTATTATATCTTGGGCGCATCCGCCAGATCTGTCTGCCGGATGCGATGCTCTCTTCTCTGTCGCGAATCAGCGCCGATCAGCCCATAGCTGTTTCCATTTCCAGCGCAGGATGACCTTTTTCCTTCAGGAAGGCAAGGATTTCTTCCTCTGTGGTGCCCTGCTCTTCTGTAGCGATCATGTCGTAGAGCTCCGGCATTCCCTCATGCTCACATAAGGCCTTGAGCTTCTCGCTGATCTCATCCTTGAGGATTTTCGGCATCCAGACCATTCGCTTAACGCCGCCTTCAGCTTTGAAGAGTTTTTTACTGGACATGTAATGCTTGGACACACCCATGAAACCGGGAGTCTGCATACCGCCGCCAGCCATACCGGCCAAGGTGGTGAACTTCATACCGGAAGGGGTCATGCCCATGTAATCACGATTAACAACCATGATTCCGTTACATTGCGGCAACATCGCTGCAATAGCCTCAAAGCAGCCGCAGGCAGTCATAGGGTTATTCATCAAAGAATAGCAACTGACCTCAGGCACCGCTCCTCGGGAAGCCTGGCTGACAAACTCATTAATCCCGGTAAAATAGCCGTTATCTGGATCCGTACATTCGCCCTTATCAATGGGCTGGTTCGGGCCGGTGGGATTAATCTGATAGGAGGCCTTGCCGTCCAACCAGTTATAGGCGCCACACATACCGATACGCTCCGGTGTGATCACGCAGACATGGCTGGGTGCAAAGGACTGACACAGAGTACAGGAGTAGAAAACATCTTCGGTCTCATCCGTCATGGAGCCGAGACGCAGGTCACGCTCTTCATAAACCTGCTTGGCGATCTCCATAACCTCTTCCACTTTATCCTGCACAGTGTAGATCTTCACCTGGACCTTGTCCAAAATCGCACCAAATTCCTGATGCAACTTACCGTGCAACACCACACCGAGATGCTTGAAGGAAAAGCCTTTTTCCACAGCACCCTTACCGATACGAACCCACATGATGTTTCGCTGACCGATATGCATGATGCCCTGGACATAGTTCATCAAATGATGAAACTGACGCTCCAGAATCGGCTCAAAATCCGACTGCATCTCGCGACCAGCAACCTCGACCAATATACCGATGGGCAGGTTCTGCCCTAATTCGATGTCGGAAATATCCGGCCCTTCCAGAGTCACCAGGCCATCTTCAATCTCGTCCATTTCCTTGGAGATCAAGACCTCCACGCCGGTGGTTCGACCACCACCGCATTCCATAAATAGATCGTCTTTCCGGATACGCTCGCCCTCAAAGGCCGGGCCAAAGGACATAGGAATGTCGATCTTGGCGACATTGACCTTCAGGCCACGCACCTCAATGGCCTTCTGGACGATCTCATCATGGGGCACATTAGAGACCACGTGCTCGTAGGTACAGATACCTGTGGGCAGAATCTCAGGAATATCGTAGTCGGAGATCGTCGGGAAACCCCAGTTAATGGCTCCGGCTGCGTTGGCATACCACTCGTCACTGACCTGACCAAAAGGCATAACAAAGGCGTAGGTTCGGTCTTTGTTATAAATAAGGTTAGCTCTGGAGTCACCCGGCTTCACACCGCCGAAGGCCATGGCCACACGACAGGCAAAACCGATGGAGAAAACCACCGAGGTATAACGCCTGCCAAAGGGGACCAGGCGGGTGTTCCAACCAACCTGTACGCCGTTTTTCGCGAGCATATCAGGCATATAATTCCCATCGGAATCAGTATGCATGAAGATATAAAGATTTTTTTCCTGCAATTCCAAGGCGATCTTGGAAGCAACCTCAGGATCTGACGGTGAGCCGACAATGGCGGCAAAACCCGGAGCCGTGCCGTCAACAAACTCAACGCCGCGTTTCCGGAAAATAACATCGTCCGCTGCACCCAACCAGATATTACTCTCTGTGGGATCTTCAGTCTTGGTGTAGTAATCCGGTGAATTCAGGTACTCAATTGCCTCGTACATTTCCTCGGCAAAATAGGTAGCCATTCCGGCATCCAGGGCAGGTGCTAGGTAGGGCAACCAAATGTCCTCGGAAACAACAGCTGGCAGGAGCTTGCGACACTCCTGAAAAATATCTTTCATATCGCCGAGTTTTTCCACCTTGGCACCAAGCATGGAATAAATAATCGGCAGATAGTATGCAGTATTGGGAAAGGAAACTTCCTGTTCAGGGCCGTACTTCTTTAAGGCCTCCTCGTAGGACGCTTCAGCCATATCCACGATTTTTTGGGCACCGCGAATCGCTGCGGAGCAGATGATCTTCGACATTGAGACAACTCCCTTAGGGTAGAGACGGTTCAGAGTTCAGGTTCAGGACTTGCTTTAGAGCAAGTTGGCGGATCGTCATTAACCGGCCAAACCGTTAATGAGCGCCTTGGTCATATTGACCGCCTTGGGATGGCGCATGATCAGGACTTCACCACCGGCCATAAGCATACAGGATGCAGTGATCGCCTCCATCATAATGCCACGACTTTCCTGATCACCCAGCAGTTCATCAGTGGGTAGCCCAACCTCTTTGGCCTTCCAAACCTCACGTCCGAGGTTACAGATAATCGGCACCTGGAGTTTTTCATCTTTCTGGGTCAATGCTGCGATACGAATACGCTCCATAACCGAATAGGTGTATTCAATACCGTAGCCCAGCGCACCAACTGACGGATCCATCATAACCGTATCAAGCGGCACCCCGAGATTCTCCAGGAGAATGTTCAACTGCTTGGCCAAGTTGACATCAATGGGTGAAGCCGCAACCATAGGGTGCTGGAAAGCCATTGCCGTTGCACCGATAGCGCGGTAGTTGGCATCCTCAAGAGGAGCAAGACAAACCTTCTTGTCACCGATCAAGGAGGTGACCTCACGCAGGGTTTCAGTATCCTTTTCAGCATTACCGCAACCCCAAATGATGATCGGTACATCAACAGCCTCAATCACAGCTGCCGCATCCTTGGCCGCATCTGCCGCCGAACGATTTTCCCCGTTGGGATCTGTGCCGTTGAGCCAGATATTCAGGGCATCAGCCTTGTACACATCAACGCATTTCTTGGCCCAATCCACTGGACTGTCCATAACATCGTCAAAGTATTGGGTCAGGGTGTCAGGCCAGTTATCAGGACGGACATCCATGATCTCCATAGCGATGAGCGGCTTATTGCCCATCTCACCTTCAAAGAGATGGAAGGGTAGAGAAGTAGCACCACCCACGGTCACGGCCTTATCACCGTTCCCCATGGTCACTTCGCGAATCGCACCGGAATACGCCGTCGTATAGCTGGATGCAGGCACCTTGGTCACGCGCTCGGCAAAAGGTGTTTCATCGGTGGACAGAACCGGAGCATCCAAGCCAGAAGGAGCAGCAGCCGGAATAGCCTTTTCAGCGGCCTTCTTGTCCGCTTCCGCTTTTGCCTTATCAGCAGCAGCTTCTGCGGCAGCCTTTTTCTCTGCTTCCGCCTTTGCTTTTGCTTCCGCCTCTGCCTGAGCAGTAGCTTCGGCTTTCACCTTGGCCTCTGCATCAGCCTTGGCTTGAGCTTCTGCACCTGCCTGAGCAGCAGCTTCCGCTTTGGCCTTTGCTTCAGCTTCAGCTTTCTCCGCCGCCGCTTTTGCTGCGGTATCATCAGCTTTTTCTTCAGCTGCGGGAACGGCAGGTGCAGGAGTTGCTCCGACAGGTTGTAGCCCCTCTGGCTCTTTATTCAGTACCGATGCCGCATCAACAAAATTCATCAATGCATCAAACTGATCATCGCTCAGGCCGTAGGCCTTTTTCAAGGCATCCAGGCCCTGATTGACTGATTCCAATGCCGCACGGCGGCCTTTTTCATTCATCGCATGTTCTCCTGCATCATCTGCCGCTTGTCCGCTGACGGCAGCATTTTCCGTTGTCGCTTCACCGGACTGAGCAGCCTGAGCAGAAAGAGCGGCAGCTTCCGTCCGGGCGGCGGCTATAATTTTTTCAGCTTCGGCCTTGGCTTGTTCCAGAACATCATCAGAAGCACCAGCAGCAGTTCGTACCTCTATGGTTTCTCTTGCCGCAACTTTTGTCTCAGGTACGCTTGCTAAATCATCATCAAAGGTCGGGCGCGGCAGCAGGCCCGCTTTCTCGCAAATCTCAGGAACTGCCTCTTCCCACTCAATGGCCATGACATGAACACCAGCCACACCGGGAATTTCTTTGACCTGGTTGATAATATCAACACAGATGTTAATTCCTTCCTGCTTTTTATCCTTTGCCCCCTGCATCCGCTTGATAACCTCATCGGTTACATCCATGCCCGGCACAAATTTCTTCATGTAGCGTGCCATCCCCACTGACTTGGGTGGAGTCACGCCAGCAAGGATATAGGCCTTTTCATGCAGTCCGAGCTCTCGGGCCGTTTTCATGAACTCGGCAAAGCGTTCCAGATTATAAATTATCTGGGTCTGGATAAAATCAGCGCCGTTAGCAATTTTCTTCCCCATGCGCACTGCCCGAAACTCATAAGGGTAGGCAAAGGGGTTAGCTGCTGCACCAAGGAACATGTCTGTTGTTTTCCCCTTGATATCCTCACCACACTGAAACTTCTTTCCGTCCCGCATATCCCGGATCATCCCCAACAGCTGGATGGAATCCATATCAAACACGCCTTTTGCTCCAGGATGATTTCCGAATTTCTGATGATCACCGGTCAGGCAAAGCAAGTTTTTCAATCCCAGTGCGGATGCCGCCAGTAAATCCGACTGCATACCGATCCGGTTTCTGTCCCGACAGGTCATCTGGATAACCGGCTCCACCCCTTCGGCCTGGGCCAGCAGCCCGGCACCGATGGACGACATCCGAACAATGGCGGTCTGACAATCAGTGATATTGACCGCATCTACATTGCCCTTCAGGACCCTCGCCTTCTCTCTGACCACATCAGGGTCACTGTTCTTCGGCGGCCCCAGCTCACCGGTCACGGCAAATGCGCCGCTCCTGAGCACCCGCTCCAAATTGCTCCCCGATTTCATCAATCCTCCTTATACCTGATCCGCCCTGCGGGCAGAAATTTGTTCTGCAGAACTCATTTTTGTGCCGTAAGGGCACGGCATGCCGTGCCCCTACCCGCCGTTTCGTATCAATGCCTGTGTGTCTCTTCTCAACCGCCGCAACCGGCACCGGCTACACCACCGCCCTCAAGTTCACGGCGCATAGCCATATCCATGAGTACACGTTCTTTCTTCTTATTGATCCCCAAGGCCTCGCGTTTCCCATCAATAGCCGCAATCATGGCCTTGGCAATATCCAGGGGATTGCTTTGCACGCCCCAACAGGCACCGAACTCCTCTTTGATATCTTTCAAGAGATACTCTGAAAACTTCTTGGCCCCGTTGATGGGCAAATCCTGGAAGATGACGTGGGCACCGCTGGCGACAAAATATTGGCCGATGGCAACCGCTTTTTCACTCATCCACAAAGGCGCAGATCCGACTGCAGGAAGATCAGCAATATCATCACCCAATCCACCCTCTTTGACCATAGCAGTCAAGGCGATAAGAAGGCGGGAGTTATCAACACAGGAACCGACATGAAGAACCGGC
>CBFDDU010000048.1:0-21329 GCA_965603655.1 uncultured Candidatus Electrothrix sp.
CCAAAGAACTCTTCGATACGAATAACGAACTGACTCTACAGCAGGTTTTTCTTGAGGCGGTCTTGGAAAATATCCAGGATGGCATTGTGGCCTGTGACGAACATGGCATACTTACCTTGTTTAATGAGGCAACGCGCAAGTTTCACGGGATACGTGAAAAAGAACTCCCTCCTGATCGATGGGCGGCTCATTATGATTTATATTCGGCCGACGGAGTAACCCTGATGTGCAAGGAGGAGGTTCCGCTGTTCCGTGCTTTCAACGGTGAAGTTGTGAAAAACCAGGAGATAGTTATTGCGCCTGAGCACGGCAGACGGAGAACCCTTCTGGTATCGGGTCGGATTATGCATGACAGGAACGGGCACAAACTCGGTGCAGTTGTTTCCATGCATGATATCACCGAAAAAAAACACACCGAGGCGGCATTGCGCAAGGCCAAAGAGGCTGCCGAGACCGCCAATAAAGCCAAGAGTATCTTTCTTGCCAATATGTCTCATGAGCTGCGAACGCCCCTGAACGCCATTCTCGGCTTCTCCGGTATGTTGGCAAGGGATCCCCAGACGACAGGCGATCAACAGAAGAAACTCGCCATCATCAATCGCAGCAGCGAACATCTGCTGGCGATGATCAACGACATCCTTGATCTTTCCAAGATCGAGGCGGGGAAGACAGAGCTGGATTCCGAACCCTTTGAACTGCCTGGTCTGCTGGAAGAAGTCGGAGAAATGATGAGCTCCCGGGCCGGGGTCAAGAACCTTCTGTTCAACTTGGAGGTCGCGCCGGAAACCGAACGGTTTGTCAGGGGGGATGCGAACAAACTGCGCCAGATTCTCATCAACCTGCTGGGCAATGCGGTCAAGTTCACCCGCAGAGGCAGTGTGGCCCTGCGGGCCCGAACCGTGATTCAGGGCGAGGGCCTGCGGCTTGAACTGGAGGTGGAAGATACCGGCCCCGGCATCCCTCCCGATGACTTAAAGTCTGTCTTTAGGCCGTTTTTCCAGTCTGACAGCAGTAAGGGCACCGGGCTGGGGCTGACCATCTCCCGTTCATTTGCAGAACTGATGGGCGGCACTTTGGAGATCCAAAGCACGGTAGGAAAAGGCAGTATTTTTCGGGTACGAGTGTTCCTTTCTCCTGCTCGGGCCGAAGAAACAGCGGCTGTACTGCGGAAGTCCGGTCCAGAGGTAATCGGTCTGGCTGAAGGGCAGCCGGAGCTGCGCATTCTGGTGGTGGAGGATAATCCCGATAACCGGCTGCTGATGACTACCCTCCTGACGCAGACAGGCTTTTCGGTGCGGGAGGCGGTAAACGGGAAGGAGGCAGTGGCGATGTTTGAACAATGGCGGCCGCATTTCATCTGGATGGACATACGGATGCCGGTGATGGACGGGTATGAGGCGACCCGGCGTATCCGTGCTCTGCCCGGCGGGAACAGCGTGCCTGTCGCGGCTCTCACCGCCAGCGTCTTCAGGCACCAGCACGACAGAATTCTGGCGGCCGGTTGTGACGAGGTGGTGCATAAACCCTTTCGCTCCGGGGAGCTTTTCTCTGTCATGGAAAGATATCTGGACCTGCGGTATAATTACGAAGAGGGACAAGTAAAGAACACTGCGGACCAGAGGAGTATCGTTACAGCGGCAATGCTGAAAGAACTTCCTGCCAAACAACGGGAGAGACTGAAAAAGGCGGTGCATAAGCTGGATGTTGCAGCAACTGAAGAGGTGATCGGAGAGATCCTCAATACGCACTCCGAAACCGCCGACGGATTACAGATGCTGATACGAGAGTTCCGATTCGGCCGGATCCTGGAACTGCTGAACGGCGCAACAGATTAAGCAGGCTTCTAATGTCTGCAAAGGATAGGATGATGGTTGAGAATAGCGGAGAAATTATGGTCGTTGATGATACCCTGGAAAATCTGCGTCTGCTGACGGATATGCTTTCCTCGGAAGGGTACAAGGTCCGCCCGACACAAGAACCGGTTCTGGCGCTTGATTCAGCGCTTGCCTCGCCCCCTGATTTGCTCCTGCTTGATGTCAAAATGCCGGACATTGACGGATATGAACTCTGCCGGAGGCTGAAGCAGGATAAGCGTACCGCCGAGGTTCCTGTTATCTTTGTCAGTGCATTACAGGAGCTGCATGACAGAGTCAGGGGGTTCGAAGTCGGCGGTGTGGATTTCATCTCCAAGCCGATTCAGCGTGAAGAAGTATTGGCGCGGGTAAAAAATCATTTACAGTTGCGGCGGATGCAAAAGCATTTGGAGGAAATAGTTGCCGAGCGTACAGTTGAATTGCAGAATGCCTATGAAACCGTACGGAGAAATGAAGTCAGATACAGAAGTCTGTTTAATGATGCCTTGGATATGATCCATATCGTCGGACTGGACGGAAAAATCATTGATGCCAATCTTGCCGAGCTGCAGACTTTGGGTTACTCCGAAGAAGAGTATATCGGTATGCCTCTGCTTGATATCGTGCATCCGGATGAGCGTGAAAAGACCGCCGCTGTCCTCCGACGGGTATTTTCTGGAGAAACAGTCAGAAACTATGAAACAGTTTTTGTTGCACAAGCTGGCGGGCTGATCAACGTGGAACTCAATGCTTTTCCCCAGATCGAGGGAGGCAGAGTGATCTTTGAACGGGCAATTATCAGAAATATTACCGAACGGAAAAAAGAGGAAAAGGAAAAAAAGAAACTTGAGCACCAGCTTTTTCAGACCCAGCGTCTGGAAGCCATCGGAACATTGGCAGGCGGCATAGCGCATGATTTTAACAATATCCTTTCTCCTATTCTCGGTTATGCGGAACTGGTTCAGCAGAAAATTTCGACCGAGAGTGAACTCTGGCAGGAACAGCAGGCTATCATTGATGCCGGACATCGGGCCAAGGATTTGGTGCAGCAGATTCTCTCCATCAGTCGACAGGGTGAACATAAACGCCGACCGCTGAAAATTCACCTGATTGTCAAAGAGGCCTTGAAGCTGCTCCGGGCATCCATTCCCACGACTATTGAAATCCGACAGGATATTCAGGAGACATCCGGTGTGGTGCATGCCGACCCGACAAAGATCCATCAGATCATAATGAATCTCTGCACCAATGCCTATCATGCCATGCAGGAGACAGGCGGGACTTTGGGGGTTTCTTTAAGTATGATCAACGTTGAAAAGAACGGTGATGTTTTTTTAGCGATGATCCTGCCTCCCGGCCAATATTTAAGGCTTGAGGTGAGCGATACCGGTTACGGTATGGAGAAGGAGACATTGGATCGGATCTTTGATCCGTACTTCACAACAAAAGGCAAAGGACAGGGTACGGGTTTAGGTCTGGCAATAGTTCAAGGTATCGTGCATGGCTACGGCGGTCATATTTCCGTGTACAGCAGCCCGGGTGCAGGAAGTGTTTTTCATGTTTATCTGCCTTACGTTCAGTCATCGCCTGCAGAATCCTGTTCAACGGAACAAGAACCTTTACCTGTCGGAAATGAAAAAATTTTGTTATTGGATGATGAAGAGGTGATTGTGGTGATGGGGAAAAAAATTCTGGAGGATCTCGGTTACCGGGTTACTGCGTTGACCAGCAGCAAAGATGCCTGGCAACTGCTCAGCGATAAGCCTGATTTCTTTGACCTTATCATTACTGACATGACCATGCCCGACATGACCGGACTTGACCTAGCAGACAAATTTCTTGCCCTGAGGCCGGATGCCTCCATTATTCTCTGCACAGGTTTCAGCAAGCTGGTTAATGGAGATCAAGCAAAGGCATCAGGAATGCGCGGGTTTCTTATGAAACCGATCAGCAGGAAAGAATTGGCAAAGACCGTCCGGAGGGTGCTGGATGACAATCCACAACGCAGGTAATGAATATTCAAGTTGAACAGCCCTGTCCCCAATGCGGCGGCTCAGTCACCTTGTCGGTTGAGGATCGTCTGCTGACCTGTCCTTACTGTGGGGTAAAAAACTTCCTGCAAATTTCTGGGGCATTCCGCTATGCCTTACCTAATAGAGTGATACCGGAGAAGCAGGACCAAATCCTGTACGTCCCCTATCTCCGTTTTAAGGGAAATATCTTTACAGTGAGCGAGTCTGGCATTTCCTATAAGGTGCTGGATACCACCCAAGACGGTTGCCCTCAGCACGGCTTCCCTCCTTCTCTCGGGCTTCGCCCTCAGGCTATGAAGCTGGTTCGCATCCATAACGAGACAAAAGGCCATTTTATCCCCCTGGCAG
Organism: uncultured Candidatus Electrothrix sp.; assembly: GCA_965603655.1. Lineage (GTDB taxonomy): Bacteria > Desulfobacterota > Desulfobulbia > Desulfobulbales > Desulfobulbaceae > Electrothrix. The sequence goes on from CBFDDU010000048.1 coordinate 4,235, forward strand.
TGAATATTCAAAAGGTCTTAGAAAAAGCAGCCCGGATTCAGTCCTTATCTCAAAAGGAGGACGAATCCCTGTATCACAGGGCCTATATCGGTGAAACCCTCAGTTATATTTACCTCCCCCTCTTGCCCCGTGAGGACGAGTTGTTTGATGGCGTCCTGGGTGAACCCTTGGCCCACGCCGATGCATCAGCTGTTCAGGCCTTGAAGAGCACTCCGTTCCAACCTAACTGGCAGATGAAATTTCTCGCCACCCTCTGTCCTCGTTGCGGCTGGAACCTGGACGGAGCAGGTGACTGCCTGGTATTGACCTGTTCAAACTGCGATACAGCCTGGAGGATCGGCAAAAATGGGCTTTCCCACACCCCCTGCTCCATGTTTCCCGGCCCGGCGGACACAGCCCTCTATCTGCCTTTTTGGAGAATGAGCGTCAATCTTCCTGCTGTCGAGATTCAAAGCTTTGCTGATTTTATCCGCCGAACGAATCAGCCCTTGGTCCCTCGCAAGGAATGGGAAAAGCAGGCCATGCAATTCTGGATACCGGCCTTTAAGTTGCGCCCGAAAATCTTCCTCCGCACCGCAAAACAGGCAACTGTCAGTCAATGGCGATTGGCTCGGGAACAGCAGGAAAAGGAAATGCAGATTGTGGCCAATATGTATCCGGTTACCCTGCCGTTAAGCGAGGCAAAGCAATCACTGAAACTGGTCCTAGCCGAGTCGGCGATAAACAAACGAAAGGTTTATCCGCATCTTCCCTCTGTCCGACCGGAGGTCACTTCCTCATCCTTGGTTTTTCTCCCTTTTAAGGACAACCATCATGACTGGGTGCAAACACCAGGAGGAACAGTGATTGCAAAGTCTGTGCTCCATTTCGGCAGAGCCCTCTGACCGATAACATATAACTACAAAGGAATATATCCATAAAATATCCACAAAGAGTACCCCTCCGAAGAGGGGACGTAGCATCAACATAATTGACTATGCAAAAGACATTATTACGACAGGATAAAAAGTTTATGCAGCAGGCCTTGATCGAAGCCCGTCAGGCCCTAAATGCCGGAGAATTTCCGGTAGGTTGCGTATTGGTCCAGGAGAACGAGATCATAGGCAGAGCCCATCGCCAGAACAGCGAAGGAGCCTGTACCAATGAAATCGACCATGCCGAGATGGTGGCCCTCCGCTCCCTACTTGCCGAGCATCCTGCCATTGACTGTCGGGAGATTACAGTCTACTCCACAATGGAGCCCTGCCTGATGTGCTACAGCACCCTACTCCTCTCCGGGATTCGTCGCTTTGTCTGGGCCTATGAGGATGTAATGGGCGGCGGAGCCTGCCTGCCGCTGCAACAGCTTACGCCCCTATATCAGGACATGCAGGTGGAATTAGTCCCGGATGTGCTCCGCAAGGAGAGCCTGAGCCTATTCGCCCGTTTTTTTGAACGATACTCCTATCACCAAGACAGCCTGCTTGCCGAGTATACCCTCGTGCAAATTCAAGAGTACCGATGCCGCCTGAACGACAGCACTGTGTATAACACCATATAATGCACCGACCTCTTCAACACGAACAACGGACAAGCTGATGGACAAACTAACGGACAAACTGGCGGATCAACAAGAGAGCGCCCCCGTCCCTTTAGAAGAAGACGCACCCCAAGGCTGGAAAAAGGCCATGCGGGCGTGGACCCACCCCAGGGTGGTGACCATGCTCTTTTTCGGGTTTTCTGCCGGAATCCCCATCCTGCTCATCTTCTCCAGCCTCTCGCTCTGGTTACGGGAGGCCGGGGTCAGTCGTTCCGCTGTTACCTTTTTCAGCTGGGCTGCTTTGGGCTATTCCTTCAAATTTGTCTGGGCGCCACTGGTTGACACCCTTCCCTTGCCCTTTCTCACCAGAAAGCTGGGAAGAAGAAGGGGCTGGCTGCTGCTGGCCCAGATTGCGGTCATCACGGCCATCTGCTTTATGGCCCTGACCGATCCTGCCAGTGGACAACAAACTCTGGTCACCATGGCCCTGGCAGCGGTCATGCTGGGTTTCTCTTCCGCCACCCAAGACATCGTCATTGACGCCTACCGCATCGAATGCGCAGAAGAAGATATGCAGGCGCTCTTGTCTTCGACCTATATTGCCGGGTATCGCGTAGGAATGCTGGTCGCCGGAGCCGGGGCCCTGTATCTGGCATCCTGGTTCGGTACCAGCAAAGATGCCTATAGCTACGCAGCCTGGCAGTACAGTTACCTTTGCATGGCAGCCATCATGCTGGTCGGGGTGGTCACGACCCTGCTGATCCCGGAACCGGCAGCCAATTCCAAGAATTACGATTACCCGGCTAGCTACTATCTCCGTTTTCTCTTCCTCTTTGTCTGCACCGTGGGCGTCTTTATCACAGTCTTTTTTCTCAGCAGCGGCCTCGGTGACTTATTCCACGGCTTATTCCGTGGGGTAACCGACGCTGCCCCTGATGCTCCGACCATCAGCCCGCTGGTCTCTTTTCTGGCAGAGACAGCCCGCTTGGTGGTGGCGCTGCTCAGCGCCCTGACCAGCGCCTTCATGCTCATGCGCTGGAATCTGGTGGACGGCAGCATGGTCAGCCAAACCTATGTCAACCCGGTGCTTGATTTCTTCAACCGCTACGGCCTGCACACGGCCCTGCTTCTGCTCGCTCTGGTGGGATTCTATCGAATATCGGACATTATTCTGGGAGTGGTTGCTAATGTCTTTTACCAAGACATGGGCTTTTCCAAACAGACTATTGCCAGCGTGATCAAGACCTTTGGCCTCTTTATGACCCTGCTGGGCGGTTTTCTCGGCGGCACCCTGACTGTCCGCTACGGGGTGATGCACATCCTCTTTCTCGGAGCCCTGCTCTCCAGCGCCACCAACCTGTTGTTTATGCTGCTGGCAGATGCGGGCAATAATGTCCCGTTGCTCTACCTGGTCATCTCCGCCGATAACCTGAGTGGCGGCATTGCCACCACCGCCTTTGTCGCCTTTCTCGCCAGCCTGACCAATGTCTCCTTCACTGCTGTGCAATATGCCATCTTCAGTTCCCTCATGACCCTGCTGCCCAAGCTGATCGGCGGCTACTCCGGTACTATGGTCACGAACTGGGGGTATCATCAATTTTTTCTCGTCACCGCTCTGATAGGCCTGCCCGTACTGGTGCTGATCTGGCTGGCCGGGCGACGGTTACGGTGAAGGGTTTTGTAGAGCAGGCCCTGTGCCTGCCTGCCCGATGCGAACCTGACGCGACTACGAAAAGGGCGACCGCCGGTCGCCCCTACAAACTCATTCTATTCCGGACAGATGACGTAGGAACACGGCGTGGCTGCCCCTATTTCGTCCGGGTTCCTGATCCCTTCCCACTCCCAGCCATACCACCGATACCGCTCAAAGCCAGTTGCTCATATACCGATTGGGTGGGGGCGAGCCAGACTTCCCCTGTGCCGTGAAAGGTCTGCAAGAGCCCTTCGCCGCTGGTCATGGACCCGATCAACGACTTAGTTGCGCCCTTGACCGTGAACTCCACATTGCCTTTGCGAAGCAGGGCAAAATTGCCATCAACCTGAAGAGTCTCGTCGTTAAGTGAGACCTTGATGATCTCCTTGACAGGAACCGGCGATTGCAGGACACAGATACCTTTTCCAGACAGCTTGGTCTGGAAGAACCCTTCCCCGCCGAGCAAACCAGTCGCAAGCCCTTTCTGGGTGGCAACGCCCACCTCCACCGAGCTCTGACAGGCGAGAAACATACCCTTATCCGCAACGATCTCTTCATCTTCAAGAGCAAGCAGAATAAAATGCCCGAATCCCGGCTCAAGGTAGATCTCGCCACTCCCCCTGTAGGTGGGTTTAAAGGCGGACTCATCTGTCAGCTTCTTGGAGACGGCCTTCTTAAAGAGCCCCCCTACTCCACCGACCTTGCTCTCAATAATGATATCGCCCTTCTGGAAATGAAGCGCCCCGGCTTCCAGTATCACCTCGCTGTCCGCCAAGGTGATCCTGACCTGTTTTAAGCGAACACCACTGTGCTGCGCCTTATGAATCATATTCGCGACAGCCATATTATCGCTGCCAGCAAGGGAGCGGTAGGTGAGAACCTCAAACTTGGCAGCTGGCGTCTCAAGGGCATCCGAAACAAAGAGATTGGGCGAAAGAGAATCTGCATCGGCTTGTTCCTGCTCACTGCCTTTCTGCTCCGGTTCGATTTCCTGGGATTCCACAGCAACAGGCTCTACTGCCGCAGCAGCGATGGGTGCAGGCTCATCTTCCCCCGGCGGCGGTGGTTCAATAATGCAGACCGCCCCGGCATTGCTGTAGACCTGCTCAATCTTTCGGGCTGCCTCGTAATCATCAACGAGCTTTACGACCTTGCGTTTGCCGGTAAAAAGAGCCTCTATTTTTTCAAGAGAGACCTGATGCAGCTTAGCCAAGTTCTGCCGTACCTGCTGCGGGTCGCATCCTTCCTGAATCTGTCCAGCAAAAAACACCTTAATTTGAGAGTCCATAGCCTTATCCTCCTTTATATATATGTTCAACATTCCAAACTCCACCGCGTAGAGCAACAAAAAAGCCGCTCCTACTAAGGAGCGGCTTTTTTCTCAGAAGATAAGAGTACGATCAGTTCTGCAACAAATAATCCGCAAGGGCCTCAAGCTCGGGTTCCGACCCGCTAAAAGGAGTCATAACCATATTTGCCGGACTGGGGGGCTGACGAATGAAATCCATAAGTTCATCTTTCTTATTATTATACTTCTGCGGTACGTTCGTCAAATCAGGGCCCATTGAGCCTCCCTGCCCTTTATAGGAATGGCAGCCCTTACAGCCCTGAAAAACCTGTTCACCATTCACAACGGCTCCAGCGGGTTGCTCCGCTCCACCGGAAAGTTTGTCTTTCATTGTTTTGGTGAACTGCTGATCCATACTCATAACATTCCAGACCAGATACGGTTTCCTTGCTTTTTCTCGGGTGAAACCGCCGATGAAGAAGGCGATGAACATAGCAAACGAGGCCGCCAGCAAAGCCTTTCGTCCCTTTTCATGGCCCATGACCCAATAAAGAATCGCACAGATCACCGCAACACTACCCAACCCGATCATAGTATACAGAAAAGGCTGTGCAGCTCCACCGGACAACTGTGCCCAGGGATTAGGTGTAGGAAGGGCCTCTGTGGCTGATTTCACTTTGAGCAGAAAGAAAATGCCAGAGATCGGTTGCAAAAAAAGCAGGGTGCCACCGATACGTGCTGTAAATCGATTGACCTTGGCATAATACTGCTGATCCTCGCTCGGCTTTCTGGACTTCCAGTAGCTCCAGACAAAAACGAGCAACGCACCGTTGATCAGACAGGGCAGAATCAGATGGGTGGTAGACTCAGAGAGAATGGGGGTATTAAAGGCATCCCAGCGACTCTGCGTTTCTATCCACTTGCCCGGAACCATCATGAAGGCCCAGATGGCATTAATCAATACTCCGGCCATTATGGCGAAAAAGGCCGTCAATAACCCGTAAAAAATATGCATTCCTCGGGAAACAGAATCCCAAGTGTTATGATAGATGACAGCGAAAATCATCAGAAGCAGAAAAACGCCGCCTTCAGCCAGAAAAGGCCAGAACTGGGTTGAGTAAAGAAAAGCACCGAACGGGGTCCACAGACCGATGGTCAGCACTACTATAGCGACACCGAGCACACCGTTGATCTTCATCATGTCGGAAAGAAAACCTGACACGCTCCTAGCCAGCCTTATATAGTCGTTATCCTTTTTTTTAGTTCCCCACCATTCAGAAACAACAGCCAGCACAGACCCACCGACGGCAAAAAAAGCAAAAAAAACGTGTACCAGTATAACTACCGCCATGATAATACTGTTTCCCAATAAGGGAAAATCTATTCTGTCCACTTGTACCCTCCTTGTAAAAAGCCTTGAAGCCTCTCATTTCCCTGCCCTTTAACGACAGTGGCTCTCCCGATGACGACAGCGACCCGGCATCCCCATGGATGCTAATCTGCGAACCCACCGCAGAACGGCTTCGTTTATTACTCAGTTTACACCCTCAAAAAAAAATACACAAGGCAGCGAGAAAATATCTCAAAAAAAAATTCCTTTATTGACAGGTATTCCTCCACTTTTCACGATTGTTTCACAGGATACCCTATCATCTCTAATGCCGAAGCAACCTCCCCCAGACAGGAAGGGTCATCAATAGTGGACGGCATCCGGTATTTCTTACCCGCAGCGATAGCACGCATGGTTCCCCGAAGAATCTTGCCGGACCGGGTCTTGGGGAGTCGGCTGACAACGACGGTGTCACGGTAACAGGCAATAGGACCGATCCGAGTGCGTACCATCTGCACGAGTTCCTCTTTCAATTTTTCCTCATCACATTCGGCACCCGCTTTGAGCACTGCCAAGCCCAGGGGCTTTTGTCCTTTCAGGGCGTCATCCACCCCGATAACGGCACACTCTGCCACCTGCGGATGCGCTGCAACGATTTCCTCCATTGCACCGGTGGATAAACGATGCCCGGCCACATTGATCACGTCGTCAATCCTGCCCATAACAAAGACATAGCCGTCCTCATCGATATATCCCTCGTCACTGGTTTCATAATAGCCGGGGAAAGCGGACAGATACGATTGAACAAAGCGTTGGTTATTCCGCCACAGGGTCGCCAGAGTTCCAGGCGGCAGGGGCAGCTTGACCGCAATATTCCCCTCCTCTCCCGGTCCGAGCTCCTTCCCCGCATAATCAAGAATTCTTACATCATAACCAGGAACGGGCTTAGTTGCCGACCCCGGCTTTACAGAAAATTGTTCTATCCCCAGGGGATTGGCCGCGACTGCCCAGCTTGTTTCCGTCTGCCACCAATGATCGATCACCGGAACATCGAGAAGATCCTTGGCCCACTGGTATGTATCCGGGTCGAGTCGTTCACCGGCAAGGAAAAGAGCCTTGAACCTCGCGAGATCGTATTTCTTCAGCAGCAGCCCCTTTGGATCTTCCTTTTTAATTGCCCGGAAGGCGGTGGGTGCAGTAAAGAGCACCTTGACCTTATGCTGCTCAATAACCCGCCAAAATGCGCCTGCATCCGGGGTTCCCACAGGCTTGCCCTCATAAATCACTGTTGTGCAGCCGTACAGAAGCGGTCCGTAGACAATATAAGAATGACCGACCACCCAGCCCACGTCCGAGGCTGCCCAATAGACATCACCCGGCTCCACATTATAGATATTTTTCATGCTCCAGTGCAGGGCCACGGCATGACCTCCGTTATCACGAAGCACGCCCTTGGGCATCCCCGTGGTTCCGGAGGTATAGAGGATATAGAGTGGATCAGTGGCGGCGACCGGAACGCAATCAGCAGGCTCGGCATCCTTGACAAGCTCCTGCCAGTCCAAATCACCGGGCTGCCCCAAGTCAGCCCGAAGAAAATCACGCTGAAAAACAATGGTCTTTTCCGGCTGATGCTCTGCCTGCTCTATGGCCGCATCAATAAGCGGTTTATAGGCCAGGATCTTTTTCCCTTCAACAGCCCCGGAGGCGCAAAGAATCATCTTGGGCCGGGCATGATCAATGCGGATCGCCAGCTCATCAGCTGCAAAGCCTCCGAACACGACAGAATGAATAACACCGAGCCGGGCGCAGGCCAGCATAGCGACCAGGGCCTCGGGAATCATGGACATATAAATGATGATGGTGTCGCCTTTTTCCGCCCCCTGCTGCTTAAGTGCCCCGGCAAACTGGGCCACCTGATCACGCAGCTCTGTCCAGGAAATCTTCCGCACCGTATCAGTCACCGGAGAATCATAAATAATAGCCGTTCGATCGCCGTGCCCGTTCTCTACATGCCGATCCACAGCATTATAACAAGTATTCAGCTCGCCGCCTCGAAACCACCGATAAAAAGGCGGATCAGAGCTATCCAGTACGACATCCCATTTTTTGTACCAGCTAATAGTCTCGGCAGCTTCAGCCCAGAATTCTTCGGGATTGTTCAGGCTTCGGTCAAAGACTTCCTGATATTTCTCCATGCGCTCTCCCAAGGGTAGACATTCAATGAAAAATGCTTCTCAACTCCGGCTCTCTCTTATCGAGCCAAAAACAAGGACACCCATTCTTCCTCGTAGCGAGCTTCCTGCAAGGTGAGGCCGAGCTTTTCATACAGTTTAATGATATTCTTTTCCTGTTCACCTGCCAGGATACCGGCCAGGACAACCGCTCCCTTGTCGGCAAGCAGCCGGACAATATCAGGAGCCATCTCCACCAGGACCTCATGGATAATATTGGCGCAGATAAGATCAAAGCCGCCTGCCAGCTCATCAAGATCGTCACCGGAGACGGTAATCCGCCCTTCAAGCTTGTTATGGGCAATATTTTCGCCAGCCACCCGCACCGCCTCTGGATCGTTATCCGTCGCTCTGATCTGCTTCGCACCGAACAGAGCTGCCCCCATAGCCAGGATACCTGTCCCTGTCCCGACATCCAGTACTTTCTCTCCCCCCCTGCTGTCAAAACAGGAACTAATCAGGCCGAGAGCTAGCTTGGTGGAGGCATGCTGACCCGTGCCAAAGGCCATGCCCGGATCCATCTCAATCACCTGCTCGCCTGCTGCGGGCAGATACTCCTCCCAGGAGGGTTTAATCACCAAGCCAGGAATAATGGCAAAGGGGGTAAAAAATTGCTGCCATGAGGTCGCCCAGTCCTGATCCGCTAGAACAGAACATGTCGGTTTTGGCGGCTCCAGCTCATAAAGGGTAAACAGATCGTTCAACTCCTGCCCCACTCGGGGCAGAATATCGTCCTGTTCATTCTCTTGATTAAGACAAAAAAAGCTATTCACCACACTCCGGCCATTCTTCACCGGTGCTTGTTCCACTGCTGAGCCGCTGAGTACGCCCAGCAGATCAACAACTGCTTCCAGAGTTATTTCGGGGCAGTCCAAACTGATTTTCAGCCACATCGCGGCAAGAGATTCATCCATACATCAACCTAGTCATAGAGATATTATAATATTTTCCCAACCCCGCAGCAGCAGGAGAGAATCTTCTTCTTTCAAGTATATCCTAAAAAACGTTCAACACGAATTCGCGAGGAGCTCACCCCAAGAAGGGCCAGCTGTTCTTCCATTTCTCTGACCATCACCGGTGGCCCGGATATAAGAAAAGTCGCTTCCTGGAGATCCGCTGTTACTTCAGAACGTATAATCTTCGAGTTGATCCTCCCCTGATAGGCCTGCATCTTTCCCAAAGAACGCCCCAGTACGTGGACAACCCGAAAACCGGGCAGATACAACTTTTGCAGCTTTTTCAGCTCGTCAACAAAAACAACATCATCGTCGTCCGCATTCCCGTAAATCAAAGTAATTCTGCGGCGATCATGCCGAAATGCCGAATCAACAAGCATGCTTCGGATGGGGGTAATGCCAATTCCCCCTGCAAGACAGACAATATCATTCGGAATGTCTGCCATGTAAAAATCACCGTTTGGCCCCTTCATTATCACCTCATCGCCCGGATACAATCCTTCGAGATATTGACTATAGGAAGAACCGGTCATCCGTTTGGTGAATTCCAGAAAATCCTGTTGCGGTCCATTACTGAAGGATAAGGGATGAACCAGCATACCTTCATGGCCGAGGCCAACAATCACATATTGCCCTGCCTGAAAGGAGAAACCCGGCGGACGGGTAAAACGATAGCTATTGACCTGCGAGGTACGGGATATGCTTTCAATAAAACGTACTGTTGTTTCCATCTTATCTTTTCTCCTTTCCGCTCACTCTCTTCTTCTTTTTTCCCGCTTGAACCCTATGTTGTCCTGTCAGCCTTTCTTTTTGCGGCAGAGTAATCTTGGGCGACCAGGCCAGCCAATCTTTATCAGCCTCTTTTGCCAGCAGAAAATGATCCCCTTCCTCTGCGAACGTACCCGGTTCTTCTGGCGTAGCCATGGCAATGCCGCCCGCGATAATGGATTCCAAGGATTCTGTTTCCACAGAAACCCCGGAAAAAAGACCGGCAATCACCTTGACCCCGCCAGCATTCCAGAATCTGGAGCTTCGATGGACAAGAGGAATATATTCCGGTTCAATGACCACATGAATCCAGACCATCTGCGCTGTCGGCCCGAGTTCTATACCGGTTATCCTCCCTATTTCCACCTGCCTGTAATAGAGCGGACTACCTTTTTTCAAGGAGCCTATCCTTTCCGCCTCCAAGACCAAATGCAGGCCGGGCGCAGGTACGGAAAGCCTGGGTTCGGAATCACGGACCGCGAAACGGGTTCTCGGGCCGCCGCTTCCGGGAAGGAGATCAAGATAAGGTCCGGAAATCAGCGTCCCCAGATGCTCGGCGCCGGAAAGGTTCACTCTTGGTTTAACAAGCCAGATAGCTGTTGTCTGCCGAAAGAGCCTGCTGAACTTTTGCTGAACAGTGGCCTTGGCAACCACTCTATCTTTATCAGGATCATACCAGGTACGGGCCAAAGTACCCACAGTGATTCCCTTATATTTAATTTTTGTCCTGGCCGTAATATCGCCGCCGTGGAGGAACTCCAAGGTCAGCAAAAGAGAACCCGCTTGCAGTGCTTCTTCTCGTCCGGGATAGAGCGGAAAAACCTGTTCCTCTGCAACCTGCTCCCCATTACCGGGCGTAAAAAAAGAAATTCCGCCCGCGATTATGGAATTCAGAGAAGCGGTCTGCAAGGAAAGCCCTTGCAAAGAGGCATCAAGCTGGAAACCCGAGATATTATAGAACCGGGTATTATTCTTGATCAGGCCGACATACTGCTCATAGATCAAAAGCTCTATAGCAAGACTCTCCCCGGCTGCACTCAGCTGCAAATCCGTCACCTCTCCGATCGCCTGCTTCCTGTACAGAATTGGCGAACCAAGTCCTAAAGAACCGCTGTCTTCCGCTTCCAGCTGAAAACGTTTTCCCGGTCGCAAAAAAAGCTTGGGCATCGGTGAAGACTCAACAATAAAATGATCCTGCCGCTCACCGTCACCGATTTGAAAGGTGATATAGGCCCCGGAGATCAATGTTTCCAAATTTTTGATTCCGCTGAGGGAGACCTGAGGACGAACAACCCAGAATCTACTCTGCTCACGAAGGATCTTCTCCGCCCTCGGATCAAGGAGAATGCTTGCTGTCACCGTGTGAAAATCATCATTATTGATATCAATCGAACGAACAATGCCCGCCTTCAGCCCTCGAAACATCACCTTGGTTCTCCCCGGAACAATACCGTCACCGCTGGCAAGTTGCAGGGTCATGGGGATACCGTACTCGGCGTCTGCAAAATCTTTATACAGAGTGAACACCTGATCGGACCGGGCAGGCGGCGTCTCTTTCAACGACTCTGCTGTGCCGCAGGTCAGGCCGCCATAGATAAGCGAAGCCATGGATTCGACATTGACGCTCAACCCTCGTTGCAGATCACCGGTAACAGAAAGACCGCTGGCATTCCAGAATCTGGTTCCTTCGCGGATCAAATGGCTGAATTCCGGTTGAATAAGCACATCCAGCATAATACTGCCGTCCTGTTCAAGGCGGTAATCATCCACCTTACCGATAGGGAGATTCCGACTATACACATAAGACCCCCTTTGCAACGAATACAGGGTATCGGTTTTCAACCTGATATGAAGACCAGGGGTATCCGCGCCCATGGGAGGAGGATCGGATAATCCTGAAAAATGGCGCTCGGATTTTGCGGAAGTCCCCATGCGCAGGGTGATATAGGCACCGCTAACCAAGGTGTCCAGACCGGTAATACGACCTGCGGAGACCTCAGGCCTAACAATCCAGAACATAGTGTCCGCAACCAAACCTTTCTTGGTTACCCGATCCATTTCAACGGTAATATCAATACCCTCCAGCTCGCTGTCCATAACAACGCTTTTGACGCTTCCCACCTGGATGCCCTTATAAATCACCTTGGTTTTCCCGGCAGTCACCCCTTCAGCACCGGAAAAATGAATAGTGACCTCAATACCGGAATCACGATAACTGCTGATCAGCAGCCAAAAACCGATACAGAGAGCCAGTAGAGGAAGAAACCAGATGGGAGAAACTATCAGACGTTTACGAAGCACAGCTTTTTGCATAAGATCCTTTTCCTCTTCTTCGACAGGCTGCCGTTGATACCGAGTGCATCATCAGAGTTGTTCCTTTTATCAGAAAAATCAAATGGAAAAAATATCAACATTTGCCTCTTCTGTCAAATCCCGATGTTTTGCAGAGGGGAATATGAAAAAGATTGCGAAATAACGAAGAATGCCCTACCATATCTTGTGTTGAAAATTCCTAACGTTAATGAAAGACGAGGTGAAGTGTTCGTTTTCACGAGCACTACGGACCCATCACCTTAGTATAATCAATGCATTTAACAAGAGTATTAGAGTATTTTCTGTCTGATATATTTTACCTTTTTTATCTGCTCTTATCGGTCGAACAAAGCCGGTCGCTGAAAGGAACAACGGAGCGAAGAGCTGTTATCCTCCACAGAACCTGCCCCACCGACACATAGATATTTCTACAATGACCAACAGATACATCAGCACACTTTCCGCTGTCCGCAAGAATGATATCAAGAGGGTCGGCGGAAAGGGAGCAAATCTGGGCGAACTTGCAGGGAAAGGATTTCCGGTTCCTTCGGGGTTTGTGGTCTCGACAGAGGCATACAATATTTTTTTTACCTCTCTCCGGCTGCAAAAAATTTTGCATTCTCTCAACAAAACGCGAAAAAACGAGCTTGCGCGTGCCTGTGGTGTTATTCGTAACACTATCACCAATGCGAGTTTTCCTGAAGAGCTGGCTGAGAGTATTCTAGCGGCACATCACCGACTGGTAGGAAACAGGATTGACGAAACGGTCTGTGCCGTACGGAGCTCTGCAACAACAGAGGATATGTCAGAAGCCAGCTTTGCTGGTCAGCACGCAACTTATTATTATGTTGAACGTGCCAACCTGTTGCGTATGATCCAATATTGCTGGGCTTCCCTTTGGAGCAAAGAGGCGGTGAGTTATCGAAACGCCTGCGGCATTGAACATGCAGCCGCCATGGCAGTAGTGATCCAAAAAATGGTTCGCTCAGAGATTTCTGGCATTACCTTCACCGCCAACCCGGTCACCAATGCGGATGAAATCGTGATTGAAGCATCTTGGGGCATGGGAGCAGCCATTGTCGACGGGCGAGTAACCCCGGACCGCTACACCCTGGACCACGACACCTTGCAATTGCTTGACCAACGAATTGCAGAAAAAAGCGTTATGGTCCCCAACAAGCTCCAGACAGAAACATCCTCTCGTCTGACAGAAGTTCCGCTTGGGCTCCAGCAGCAACAAACCCTCAGCCTGGAGCTTCTCGAAACCGTTGCCACTTGGGCTCTCAAAGCCGAAAAACACTTTGACTCTCCCCAAAATATGGAATGGGCCGTTTCCGACGGACACTTCTATATCCTGCAATCCCGCCCAATATCTCCCATGGGCCGCAAAAACAAGCAGCTGGAACCAAAGGGTAAATATGTCCTGTTCAAACCAACAATCAACAGCCCAGTAGAGCCCTTCACACCGCTGACTGCTGACCTGTTTTCCTTGGCAGCTTCACCGCTGTTACGCTCCATCCACGGTCATTATTATTTTGACCTCAAATACATCCGTCCTCTTTTCCCCTTCCAACTTTCCGATCTCGAACTGGTGAATCTTTTCTCTGGCCTGAATCCGAAAAGCTCCCTGCCACGCCAAAAGCTCTCTTGGCGCAAGCTTCCATTTTCTCTTCTTTTCTGGCTCTGTGGTTATTTCCTGTTCGGTGTTTTTTTTGCCAGATCTCGCAACATGCCAAAAAATCTCTCGGAGCAACGCAGGAAACTCTATAAACACACTGAAAAAAATCAAAAAAAAGAGCCCCTTGAAAGCATACTACGGCTCTGCCTGCTACCGGAAATATTTGATCCCGTCGGCAGCATTCCTTTATGGATCAATATTTCCTCAGTACGACATCTGTTCACTTTTGCCCCCCTCAAGATACTGCTCGAATACTGGTTACCCAACCTGCGCCCCGAAGTGCTTTCCCTGCTCAGTGTCGGAAACGGCAGCCTCTATCCCGAGGCTATAGATTCCGCAATCGAACAGCTCGCCTTTAAAGCCGGGCAATTCCCCTCGATCCGAAACAAGTTCCTGAAACGTCCGTCTGACCAGGTACTCAAGGCCCTCGAAAAAGACCCAAACGCCCGCCCCTTTCTCCAACTCTTTGCAAACTTTATTGAACAACACGGTTACAGAGCAGCAAAAGAGCTGGAACTACAATCTGTCAGATGGGAAGAAAATCCTAATCATGTTATAAAGTTGATCCGTGATCGCCTGCTTGCCCGTCCTGGTGACAAACCTGACAACAAACAAACCGAAAAACTCTCTGTTGAAGAACACGATCATTTGACCAGCAAAATAAAGCACCAACTGGAAAGACATCCCTTTGAACGTCCTTTTCGACTGCGCTGGCATCTTATCCTGTTTCTTTATAAAGCAACCAAGCGATTTCTCAAGCTCGGAGAGCGTTCCCGTTCGTACCATCTGATGGCAATGTCCGTTGTGCGAAAAGAACTTCTTCTCCTTGAAAAAGATTTTCTGGTTCAAGGCGTTCTCAAATGCACAGGGGATATTTTTTTTCTGCGACTCCAAGAGATCACGCACATTCAACAAGGTCTTCTGGGATGGTCGGATATTGAGGATCGCATCCATCAACGACGTCATGAGCTTATCAGGGCCACAAGAAAAACGCCTGCCAAGGCCGCAGGCATAAACCTGCCAGGCAGCACTCGGAACACGTCTTGGTCGTCAAGAGCACCTCGAGTGATTCTTCCAGGACAGACCGCTTCACCAGGCAGTTATACCGGACGAGCCCGGGTCATCATAAACCCGAAACAGAGTCCAGAACTGCTTCCCGGAGAAATATTAGTGGCACCCTATACCGATCCGAGCTGGACCCCGCTTTTCCTCACAGCTGGAGGTGCTGTTGTAGAAATCGGCAGCTATCTTTCTCATGCCGGGACAGCTGCCCGGGAATATACCCTGCCCTGTGTCGTTGATGTTACCGAATGTACCAAATGTATCCGAACCGGCGATTTCCTCTGGATAGACGGAGAAAAGGGAGAGGTGCAAATTCTTGAAACCGGGCAACCGCCTGCGGGCGAAACAGGTGAGGATTCCGTGTAGCCTGCATACCTCTCGACAATAAGGACAGGGGGCAGGGACAGAAAAAAAGCCCTGTCAGGAATTGATACTTTCTCCGAGGACCGTCTCGCCCCGTACTTCTATAAGCCGAACCGGCACCACGGTTCCTGCCGAACTTCCCGCTAAACGTGCATCCCCTTTGCAACGAACAGGGATATAATTCTCTGAAAATCCTTTGAACAACCCGGCCTGTTTGTCAATACCCTCAAGCAACACCCTCTGTTCTGTGCCGCAATGCTGCTGATAAAAATCCGCTTTTTTTTGTGCATCAAGCTCCCGTAAACGAGCGACCCGTGCATCCTTAACCGGACCGAGCACCTGATCGGCAAATTTCGCCGCAGCAGTTCCGGGACGGAGGGAATAGGGAAAAATATGGAGGTAGGTGATGGGGAGTTGCGCAAGAAAAGAGAAACTGTTTTCCGCAGCCTGCTCATCCTCACCGGGAAAACCGGCCAAGATGTCGCAACCGATTGCTGCGTGAGGCAAAACCATACGCACCCGCTCAACCACCTGGGCAAAGGTCTCGGTTGTGTACTTACGCTGCATTCGCGTCAACACCCCGTCATCCCCGCTCTGAAGGGGAATATGGAGATGCGGCATAAAGTTAGCAAACCCTGTCATGAGATCCAGCAGACGTTCATTGACCTCGGCAGGCTCCACCGAACTGAGACGAATCCGCAGTGCCGGAAAACGACGGCACAGGGTCTTCAGCAAAGAGTAAATATTCTCACCCTCTGTCAGATCCAGGCCGTACTTGCCCACATTGATACCAGTGATCACCAGTTCCCGGTACCCTTCCTCAACAAAAATTACAACCTGGGCAAGGACATCAGCCAAAGGGAGGCTCCGGCATCGCCCTCTGGTGTAAGGGACAATGCAGTAGGAACAAAAATTATTGCAGCCGTCCTGGATACGAATATAGGCCCTGGTTCTGCCGCTGAAACGCCGCACCGGCAAGGGACAGATCCCCTTGACCAATCCGACATCCGTGACCGACGACGGGATGGATTGCCCCTCTGCCAGGGCTGTACTGACCACCAAATGTTTATCTCCGTTGCCGATGACGATCAATGAGCTGTCTGCAATAAGCTCCGGCAGCTCGTCTCCCGTAAGCTGGGCATAGCAGCCGGTCACCAACAAACGGGCTTCTGGATTGCTCCGCCTGAGCCTGCGGATCAGCTGACGTGACTGCTGCCCTGCCCTAGCTGTTACCGCACAGGTATTAACAACCAAAATGTCCGCGTCTTCTGAGGCAGAGACCAGTTCGCACCCCTGCTCCCTAAACCCTGAGACAAAGGAGGCAGATTCAAATTGGTTCACCTTGCACCCCAGGGTGGTCACGGCGACTTTTCGTTTTTTCACGGTATTCACATCCATTATTCTTCATCTCGCTCTATTGGCAGCCATAATACCCTGTTTTCCCTGCCCTGCCCACCTCTTTCCATGTTTGGGGGGAACCATAATCGGCACGCTCCAATCACCCCGCAACTGAGCTCCACAACAGCAGATACCATACTGAAAAACAGAAGACAAGCACTTGCTTTTGCCTGCTCTGCCGATTATCCTTGAATAATTTCCGCGTCCAGCGCCTGAACAGCGGATAGTTATGCACGGCATTATTATGCCTTCATTCATTTATTGAGGTGAAATATGAAAATAAAAGAAACGCTTCTTCAACGTCAGGAGCTTGAAGAACGGGTCAGCAGTCTAGGGCAGCAGCTGACAAAGGACTATGCCGGTAAAAAACCGGTGGTGATCGGCATCCTTAATGGAGCTTTTATTTTTCTTGCTGATTTAGTCCGAGCTGTTGACCTACCCGTGGAAGTGGATTTTATCCGGGCCTCCAGCTACGGTCGTGGCACAGAGAGCTCGG
>CBFDDU010000049.1:0-21175 GCA_965603655.1 uncultured Candidatus Electrothrix sp.
AAGAAGAACTTATCAAATATTGGATTGCCGAGGCAGAGGAGTCACTGTCTGTTGCCGGACATCTTTTTGAAAAGAAGGATTATTCCTATTCGCTTTTCTTCGGGCATCTTGCAGTTGAGAAAATCCTGAAGGCTGTTTATGTCGAGAAAAAGGACGAAAATGTCCCTCGCTCTCATAACCTTCCGAGAATAGCGAAAGCGGCGGGCCTGACGGTGCCGGAGGATAAACTCGCCGATATGATCAGGATAACTGATTTTAATATTGAGGCACTCTATCCCTACTATAAAAGGAACTTCAGAAAGAAATGTACCCCCGGTTTTACGAAGCAGGAGCTTGAAAAAATCCGTGAGGTTTTCACATGGCTGAAATCGACGATGCAGTTCTGAAAAATGTAACTGCTTTTCTGGAGCGTCTCAATGCTGAGGGGATTCAGGTTGCAGCGGCCTATCTGTTCGGCTCACAGCTGACCGGAAAGGCTGACGAGTGGAGTGATATTGACGTGGCGGTTGTCTCTCCCCAGATCAGCGATGACCGCTTTGAAGAACGGGTCAAGTTGACTCAAATAGCGTTCTCCGTTGACGATCGGATTGAACCGCTTCCTTTCAACTCGGAAACTTTTACATCAGAGGATCCACTGGTTCGGCAGATATTGCATACCGGACGGTCTCTTTAAGATTGATCCCACGACGAATATTCGACCATTCCGGTCAATCCAACCCGGACATCCACCACCGCCGTTCCGTCCGTCTGCAACGGTACGATTCGCACGGGATTATTGATATGCGGCCTTGTCCGCGTGTTGCATAAGTGCTACAATAAAGCTACTATGAAAACTGCAACCATACATGCTCGAATTGAGCCGGACACCAAAGAAAAAGCCGAAAAGGTTCTCCGAAGACTCGGACTGACTCCCACTGAGGCAATACGCATATTTTATCGCCAAATCTGTCTCGGTAACGGGCTGCCTTTCCCTGTTGAAATTCCGAACAAACGTACTGCCGAAACTCTGGAGAAGAGTCAACGAGGCGAGGACGTGGAGGAGTTTGACAGCCTTGATGAGATGTTTGATACTTGGCCGTCATGAGGAAGGTTTCTCAGACACGCCAGTTTTCAAGAGATCTCAAGCGAGTCGCCAAACGGGGAAAGGATCTGAATAAACTCAAACGGATTGTTACCCTTATTGCAAAGGACAAACCGCTTGAGCCGAGGCACAGAGATCATGCCCTGACCGGAAACTGGAAGGGACCCCGTGACTGCCATATCGAACCGGATTGGCTTTTGCTTTACACCCTGAACGACGAATCGCTACGACTGGAGAGAACAGGCACACATAGCGATTTGTTTAAGAAGTAGATTCTCCGGGATTTTCCCCATCCCGGCAGATTCTACCTGGGCGATCCCAAGGATCGCGCCCTACAATGCGGGGTGAATAACCGATCATGCATGAACCGGATATCCATCATGGGCGGGGCATATGTAGGGGCGGTTCGCAAACCGCCCCTACGGGACAACCACGGTATATCAAATAATCACCCATGTCATACAACCCGGACATCCACCACCGTCGTTCCATCCGCCTGCGCAATTATGATTATTCACGGGCCCGTAGGGACACGGCATGCCGTGTCCTTACAACGCCCCTATTCATGCCACATCGTATGGAAAATAGGGGACGTAGCACGTTTATGCGAGTCCTCAGTCCACCCGGACTCAGGGCTTTTTTTGCCGCCACCGATTCTTCACCCTGTTTTCCCTACCCCCTCCTCACTGTTGACAACCATATCCTTGGCCTTTATCATACAAGTTGAATAGAAAAGAGAAGTTCACCCGTGCAGTACGCAATTGCAACGTAAGGAGGCAGGAGATGACTGTATCAGAGGCAAGCATTATGGAGCGGCTGGATCAGGAAGACAAGGAAAAGGTATCGTACTTTATTAAACTCTTGCTGAATAAATCAAAATATCTGGCATTGAAAAAAGAAATCGCCAAAAGACGGAAAGAAATTAAAACAGGCGAGTCGCTGTCCCATGAGGAGATCTGGGGACAGTTAAATGTTTAAAATCTGTTATGCCAAGAGTGTTGTCAAAGATCTGAAGAAAATTTCTCCTGATCAGCTGGTGTCCATTAAGGAGGGGATTGAAGACCTGGAGACCTTCCCGAATATTTCTCAGATTAAACGGTTGAAAAATCATCCCGTTGCAGAATATAGGCTGCGTATCGGCAATTACCGGATACTGTTTGATGTCAATTGGGAAAAGAAGGAGATACATATCTTGAAAATAGGGCATCGGCGCAATATTTATTGAGCTGAGGGGAAATAGCGGACGTAGCACGTTTTGCGCCCGACCAGTTATACGTCCCCATCCCGGCAGATTCTACCTGGGCGATCACAAGGATCGCACCCTACGATGCGGGGTGAATAACCGATCTGCATGAACCGGATATCCATCATGGGCGGGGCAATATGTAAGGGCGTTTCGCGAACCGCCCCTACGCTCCCCCCCCTACGGGACAACCACGGTATATCAGATAATCACCATGTCATGCAACCCGGACAACCACCACCACCGTTCCATCCGTCTGCGCAATGACGATTATTCACGGGCCGTAGGGACACGGCATGCCGTGCCCTTACAACGCACCATTCATGCCGCATCGCATGAACCATGAATGAACCCCGATGTCCACCACCGCCGTTCCATCCGCCTGCGCAATGACGATTATTCACAGGCCGTAGGGACACGGCATGCCGTGCCCTTACAACGCCCCACCCATACCGCATCGCGCATGAACCATGAAATACAACCCAGACATCCATCATCGTCGTTCCATCCGCCTGCGCAATTATGATTATTCGCGGGCCGGGGCCTATTTCGTGACCATCTGCACCCACCATCGGGAATGTCTGTTCGGGGAAATAACCAATCGGGCCATGCGCTTGAATGATGCAGGACAAATGGCGGCAAAATGTTGGCAGGGTATCCCGTTGCATTTTCCCCATGCTGCGTTGGATGAATGGACGATTATGCCGAATCATGTGCATGGGATTATTGTGATTACCGATACCACGGTAGGGGCACGGCATGCCGTGCCCCTACGACAAAACGCATGCCGTGTGCCCGTACGACAGAACGCATGCCATGTCCCTACGACAGAACGGTTTCCGGTTCCTTTCCCACTGTTGTTCGATCATTCAAATCCGCCGTCACCAGACACATCAACATCCTGCGCAACACACCGGGCAACAGGCTATGGCAACCCAATTACTGGGAACACATCATCCGCGAGGAACCCTAATTACACCGCATCCGCGAATATATTCAAAACAACCCGGCCCGTTGGCAGGAGGACGCCCTGCATCCTGATCAGCCCCCGTTCCCCGGTGAAACCCGTGAACCAACCCCGAAATACGGTCATGAGGTGTGGATGGTTTAGGGGCAACGGCATGCCGTGCCCCTACAACGCCCCATTCATACCGCATCGCATCAACCATGAATGAACCCCGACATCCACCACCGTCGTTCCATCCGCCTGTGCAATGACGATTATTCACGGGCCGGGGCCTATTTCGTGACCATCTGCACAGTCAAAATTCCAATTGCCGAAATGACCTTTTTTCAAGTATAAAGAAATAATGAGCAATCCGAATAACCCGGCATATGGAACGAGACGCATTATGACGACATTAACAGAGATAGAAAGGGCTGTAACAAGTTTATCCCGAAAGGATTTCAATAAATTCCGGGATTGGTTTTCTACCTTGGAGAATCGGAAATGGGACAGAGAGTTCGAGAAAGACGCGCAAAAAGGGCTGCTGGATGACTTGGCGAGCGAGGCCTTAGCCGACTTTAATTCCGGTGCCTGTAAAGAGCTGTGAAACATTACACCTCTCCGAAGTATTGGCAGGCATACAACAGGTTGCCCGCCAAGGTCCGATCCGTTGCGGACAAGAACTTCGATCTTCTCAAAAAAGACCCTCGTCACCCATCGCTGCACCTGAAAAAGGCAGGTCGATTCTGGTCGGTACGAGCCGGGATCAACCATAGAGCCTTGGGTGTTGATTCCCCCGGCCAAGACGGTATTATCTGGTTCTGGATCGGCACACATGCTCAGTACGATAAATTACTGGGCAAGAGATAGCTGCAAGAGAAACAGGGGGCACGTTTTCTGTCATCATGGCAATGTAGGGGCGGACCTGTGTGTCCGCCCGAATATTCGACCATCCCGGTCAATCCAACCAGGGCAGACACATAGGGAAATAGGGGACGTACCCCGTTTTGCGCCCGCCCGAATATTCGACCATCCCGGTCAATCCAACCAGGGTAGACACATAGGGAAATAGGGGACGTAGCACGTTTTACGACCAACCGGCTACACGTCCCTCTCCCGACAGATTCTACCTGGGCGATCACAAGGATCGAACGTCCCCCCCCGTAGGGGCAGCCCCCTGTGTCTGCCTTGCAATTTCTGGACCTGTTATACGCCACAGGGAAAACCCAGCCGTTTGTCACCACGCACGATTACTCATAATGTGACCACATCCGAAGGATATGCACAACATGTTCTTCCGAATCAACAGAATACACCAGTCGATGCTGAATGTTTATCCGGCGTGAATAAAATCCGTTTAAGTTACCCACCAATTTCTTATATGCTGGATAGCGGATAAAAGGATCCTCCTGCAGGAGCTGTAAAAGACGTTCCGCTTTTGGACGCAGCCCGACACGGTTTAACTTTTTTGCATCCTTGACGGCCTGAGTCGATAAAATAACCTTCCATTTCACCACTCAAGATCCTCAAGCGATGTCCCGTCCTCAAGCGGTTCGCAGGCCGCTTCCTGAATACTTTCCGCCAAGCCGGGAATTTGGTTGAGGTACACTGTTTCCGCCATTGCATGCCAGTCTTCTTCGCCAAGCACGATAAAATTTTCTCCGTTGCGTCGGGTAACCCGTAATGCCTCATGATTTGCGATGCACCGGTCAACCTCCGGCTTTAAATGCTGCCGAAACCGGTTCGCTGTTGTTTCTCTCATAGTTTTTGACTCCAATCCGAAATGAAAAAGCTGTACTGCTTTACAGTACGGCTTCCGGCGGGTTTTGTCAAGGGACGAAAATGGGGGACGTAGCATGTTTTCCGCCCGACCGGTTATACGTCCCCGTCCCGGCAGATTCTATCTGGGCGATCACAAGGATCGAACGTTCCCCCGTAAGGGAAGACCCCTGTGTCTGCCCTGTAATTCCCGCAATCCCGGTATATTCCACCAGGGCAGGCACGGGGACCTGCCCCTACGAAACCACGGGATATCAGATAATCCGCCATGTCATACAACCCGGACATCCGCCACCGCCGTTCCATCCGTCTTTTGTCTTTAACTGTTGACGTTAAACGCTACCCGTTATATCATATAGTGTATGATTCGATCATTCAAAAACAACGCAACGAAAAAGATATTCAACCGGTTTCATTGCAAAAAAATACCTGGTGATATCCAGAGAGCTGCGTTCAGGAAACTGCGCATGATCAACAGGTCGCAGAACATTAATGACCTGCGTATTCCGCCCGCCAACCGGCTCGAAAAACTGAAAGGGGAACGGGCCGGGCAATACTCCATTCGCATCAACGATCAGTGGAGGATTTGCTTCAGCTGGCAGGACGGAGATGCGCTTGATGTGGAAATCGTAGACTATCACAGGGGGTAATGATGGAAACAAAGAAAATGGCACCCCTGCATCCGGGTGAGGTGCTGCAGGAAGAATTTTTGAAACCGTTGGGCCTGAGCCAGAATAAGCTGGCCTTGGCTCTTCACGTCCCTGCCAGAAGAATTAACGAGATTGTCCTGGGCAGAAGAGGGATCAGTGCGGATACGTCCCTGCGACTGGCCAGATACTTTGATATGTCCCCGCAGTTCTGGCTTGGACTCCAGATGGATTTTGAACTGGATATGGCGGAAGACGCTTCGGAGGAAAGGATAAAGAGGGAAATTCGGCCTATGGCGGACTCCGTTTTCTGTGTTCCGGCACCGGCGTAACTCGTTGCCGTTCTAGGGTAAATTAATGGGGTTACGTACTTTCACATGAAAAGGGGGACACGCCATGCTATACAACCCGGACATCCACCACCGCCGTTCCATCCGCCTGAGCAATGACGATTATTCACGGGCCGGGGCCTATTTCGTGACGATTTGCACCCAACACCGGGAATGTCTGTGTGTTACTGTTTGCAGAGACACTTTGACTTTGTGAATAATTTTGAATACAATTTATTCATAAAGATTTCGTTAAAAAGGAGAACAATCATGAAAACAGTGACTATGCGGGTTGATGATACGGTCTACCAGATAATAAAAACAGCAGCGGATGGGCAGAAAAGGAATCTTTCCAACTTTATAGAATTTGCTGTAATGCAGTACCTTTCCTCTGCGCAGTATGTTGACAATGATGAAATGAGCGAAATCCTCCAGGATACCGAGCTGGTACAAAATTTAAAGGGCGGAATCAAGGAGCTTGAACGAGGAGAATACACTCTTGTTTGAGTTCAGCATAGCGGAATCTGAAAAATTTGAGAAATGCAAAAAGAAAATTGATCCGTCTCTGTACGCGAAGATAAAAAATACTGTCTATCCCCAGCTCCGAAAAAATCCGTACTTTGGCGCGAATATCAAAAAACTGAAAGGCGATCTGTCGGAATATTATCGTTTCAGGATTGGAAATTACCGCCTTTTTTATCTCCTTGAGGAGAATAAAGTGATCGTTGTTGTCGTGGATATACAGCATCGGCAGAATGCCTATAAATGAAATCGTCCTGGGCAGACGGGGAATCAGTGCGATGTCTGCTCGGGGAAAGCACCAATCGGGCCATGAGCTATGGATGGTGTAGGGGCACGGCATGCCGTGCCCGTACGACAGAACGCATGCCGTGTGCCCCTACGAATTCTCCGGCGTAATCTCATCGCCCGGCAATGGTGTCCGGTCAGGTACCTTGTCCAATATACTCCTGAATGCAGCCCAATTCGTCCTTTTCGCCCGTTGTTCCAGGTGATTCTCTGTTATGAGGG
This sequence comes from uncultured Candidatus Electrothrix sp., assembly GCA_965603655.1. Lineage (GTDB taxonomy): Bacteria > Desulfobacterota > Desulfobulbia > Desulfobulbales > Desulfobulbaceae > Electrothrix. The sequence continues at coordinate 7,055 of CBFDDU010000049.1, forward strand.
CCGAAATTTTTTTCAGACACGGCAGTCGAAATAAACTGATTGATCGGCAGGCCTTCTTGCGTTGCTATTTTTGTGACTCGTGCTGTTCTTTCGGTATATTTAGTCCCAAGTCGCCAGCTTATATTCCCGCCTGATTATTTGATCCTTTGTCAGTAAAACTGCCTGATGAACCATTGCAGTAGCCGTGATGATCCTGTCAAAAGGGTCTCTTGTCCAGGACATCCGCATTGCTTCCGTCATCACCCGTGCAAAAGATGAACGACATTTTTGCAACCCTATACTCTCGGCAAGCGAATCAAATATCACCGTCGGTTCAACCGTGATTCTTTTTATTTCAAACAAATACTGAAGCTCAAGCAGGACCAGCGGGGAGATCAGCAGTTCATTTTCCTCTATGAGTTGGCAGGCTTTTTCAGAGAGCAGGGACAGCTCACCGCTGTACAGCCAGACCACGACATGGGTATCAAGGTAAATCGTCTTGTGGTTAACACAGTTTGCACGTTGATATTTCACTGAGTGCAAGGTATTATAGGAAAGTCTTTCTGCGCGGCCCGGTTTTCTGTCAAAAAAGATGAGTGTTTTGTTCGGTGCCGGTCGATCCTGCGGGGAGAAAATAGAAGTGTCTTCCGGCCTGTCTCAGGTCAACAGAATATTTTGTCTTGTCAGGATACATAATACGATGAGTGAAACACCGGCTAAGGTGGTGGCGATTATTCCGGCTCGTTACCATTCCAACCGTTTTGAAGGAAAACCGCTGGCAATGATAGCGGGTAAGTCCATGATTCAGCATGTGGTTGAGCGGGCTTGGCAGGCCAAATTGCTCTCCCGTGTTGTGGTGGCCACGGATGATGAGCGGATAGCCGAGGCTGTTACCGGCTTTGGTGGCGAGGTGGTTATGACCCGGTCTGATCATGTTTCGGGCACGGATCGACTGGCTGAAGCTGCTGAGCTGCTCCATATAGAAGAGCATAGTGTGGTGGTGAATATCCAGGGCGATCAGCCCCTGTTTCCGCCCGAGGTCATTGAGCAGGTTGCCAGCCCTTTGCTGGAGGACCCGGCCCTGCCCATGTCGACCTTGATCTATAAGATTATCAGGCCAGAGGAAATCACAGACCCGAACCATGTAAAGACCGTCTTTGATTGTGAGAAGAATGCCCTCTATTTTTCCCGTTCGCCGGTTCCTTTTCAGCGTAATCCAGAGGAAAAGGTACAACCGACCTATTATAAGCATCTTGGCTTTTATGCCTATCGCAAGGGTTTTCTGCTGACCTTTGTGGCCCTGCCTGAAGGGGAGTGGGAACGCTTTGAAAAGCTGGAGCAATTACGGGCCTTGGAATACGGATACCGCGTTCGGGTGGTCTTGACCGGGCATGACTCCATCGAGGTGGATACCCCCAAGGATGCGCAACGGGTGGAAGAGATGATCCAGCGCACCAAGGGAACATTGTAGGGCGCGAACCTCTGTGTTCGCCCTTTTTTGTTTATACCGGGCAGACACGCAGGTCTGCCCCTAACATTGATCGAAAAAAGGATATTGTGTAGGGGCAACGGCACGCCGTGCCGCTACCGCGTACTTATAAAAAGGAAAAATCATGAAGAAAAAAATTACAATAATCGGTGCGGGTAACGTCGGTGCCACAGCGGCGCATTGGGCCTTAACGCGCAACTTGGGCGATATCGTCCTGCTGGATGTTATGGAAGGTATTCCACAGGGTAAGGCCTTGGACCTCTGGCAATCCGGGCCGTTGGATTCCTATGCTGGCACCGTGACCGGCACCAACGACTATGCGGATTCTGCCAACTCCGATGTGGTGATTATTACGGCTGGCTTGGCTCGTAGACCAGGGATGTCCCGCGACGATCTGCTGGCCAAGAATGTTGCCATTGTCAAGACCTGCGCTGAAGAGGCAGTCAAGCATTCGCCGAACTGCTTTATGATCGTGGTCACCAATCCCATTGATGCCATGGTGCATACAGCCTTTAAGGTCACCGGTCTGGATAAAAGCCGGATTGTCGGGATGGCCGGGGTGCTTGATTCGGCCCGTTATCGAACCTTTCTGGCCGAGGCCCTCGGAGTAGCTCCTGCTGATGTGAACGCCTTGGTCATGGGGATCCACGGCGATAAGATGCTGCCTCTGGTGAGGCTGGCCAATGTGGCCGGGGTACCGATTACTGACCTTCTCTCGGAAGAAAAGATTGCAGAAATCGTTGAACGAACCCAGCAGGGTGGCATTGAGATTGTTAATCATCTGAAGACCGGCAGTGCCTTTTATACCCCCGGCTTGGCTGCTGTTGAGATGGCCGAAGCTGTGCTCAAGGACAGTAGGCGGGTGATGCCCTGTGCCGCCTATCTTGAAGGTGAATTTGGGATATCCAATTATTTTCTTGGGGTTCCGGTGGTGTTGGGAGAGAATGGGGTGGAACGCATTCTAGAATTCGCCTTGACGGATGAGGAGAAAAGCGCCTTGCAGGATTCTGTGAAAGCTGTATCAACACAGATGCAGGCCACCGGGCTGTAGGCTGTAAGGGATAGAGAAGGAACGTAGGGGCAGACCTGTGTGTCTGCCCGGCATAAAAAAAGCATAAAAAGGGCGAACATATAGGGTCGCCCATACGGCATTGTAAGATCAAGAACAGGGACGTAAGGAAAATAAGGAAAAGATTTTCAGGTGGAAAACAATACAAATATCCCATTAGGTGGCATCCCCTTGGGTGACCTCTTAGCAGGCGTTACCAAAAAAGTTTTTTCTCCTCTTGATTTCATGGGCAAGGGGAGTCTCACGGAACGGGTGCTTGCCTTTGCTCTCGGCGAAGAACCGCCCCGTGATGTTCCCGGCTGCACCCAGGAGGACTGGCGTCAGCTGGCTGCCGGGCTTCGTCATGTGGATGTGAAGGATGTGCGGGTCGTCGTACTGGGCGGAGGAACCGGTCTTTCTAATGTGGTCGGTGGTGACTCGCGGCGCGAGGATTGGAAGGAAACGCCTTTTACCGGCTTAAAAGAGGTCTTCCCGCACTTGCACTCTATTGTCTGTGTCACCGATGACGGTGGTTCAACCGGGGAGATGCTTAAGGATTTTCCTCTGATTGGTCTGGGCGATCTGCGCCATGTCCTGCTTTCCTCTATCCGCAGCATTAACCTGAAAGAGCAGTATCAGCTGGATGATGCAGCAGCCCTGAAAACCGCTGAAGCTCTGCATGGTTTTTTTAACTTCCGTTTCAATAACCCGCCGGAATCCGCAGCACAGTTATGGGCGGAAAGCGGGGTAACACCGGAGATGTTTCCTCCGGCCTTGGCTGGCTATCTTGTTGATCTGGTCCAACGACTGCTTGCAGATGAACGCATGACCGCAGCCCTGCATCATCCCCAATGCCTTGGTAATCTCCTGCTTGCCGCTGCTGTCTACGGTAAATTGCCTGCTTTTTTTCGCACTGCTGAACTGGCTGCCAACCAGAAGCGGATGCAAACCGCAATTATGGACGGTTTAGCCGATCTGTCCCAGGCCGTCGGGGCAGGTGCCCAGGCAGTACTTCCATGCACGGCAACCCCGTCGCAACTCCAGATGCTCTATGCCAACGGGGTGTTGGTAACCGGTGAGCGCAAGGCCGGTGAGGCCCGACGGGGATATCCGGTGGAACGGACTATGGTTTGCTTTGCCGATGAGCCCTTATTGCCAGAGGCGGTCAGTCAATGTATTACCGAGGCTGATATTATTATTCTGGCTCCAGGGAGCCTCTATTCCTCTATTATTCCTATTCTTCAGGTGCCGGGCTTGGCTGATCTGATCCGCCGAAACGAAAAGGCCTTGAAGCTCTTGGTCGCCAATATCTGGGTACAGAAGGGTGAGACCGATGCGACCAGGGAGGCCCCGGAAAAGCGTTTTTACGTCTCAGACCTTATTCGAGCCTATGGGCATAATATCTCCGGCGGGATTCACGGGCTATTTTCCCATGTTCTCACCCTGGATCTTGCCGATATTCCAGGTTCTGTTTTACAGAACTATATCCTGGAAAAGAAAGAGCCGATTTATATTGATAGCGATAAGGTGAGGGAGCTGGGATTTGAACCGGTCCGAGCCCGTATTTTTTCTCGAAATTTCTTGCAGCGACAGCGGGTTATTCAGCACGATCCCAATGCCCTCGCCCTTGTTGTCCGCAGTATATGGGGATTACAAGAGACCGGTTTGCTTGCTCTGCCCGCAATAGCCGAGACCAGTCTGCCTGGCCCGGAATTCTCTGTTCGAATTTCAGCGGATAAGCTGATTCCCTGTATGCGCTATGAGCGGATAGCTCGGATTGTTGCGGGACTGGAATTTAGGTATTTCACTCTGGATACCGATTTGCCCGAGAATATGGCATCCTCCTTACGTCGCGATATTTCTGCTGCTGTTCTTGAGATTTTTTGGCGTCACCCAGACATTCACCCGGATCATCTGCAATGTCTGAGCGGGATTTCCTTGGTGGAGACCGCCTCCTGGAAGCGATGCCAACAATGGGACAATGTCTTTTCTTTTTATGATCCTGAAGACAGCTGTATAAAGATCCGCCAGGACCAAACAGAATCTCCGGGGCGTCTGGAAGTAGCTGTGCTGATTGCCCTGGGGCAGTCTTTGTTGGGGAATTACTGTCAGGAAAAGGGTATGGAGGACGTGCTTGTCCAGGAACGGCAGGTCGGCAGGCTATATCGTTTGACCACCCGAAAACGACAGGAGCTCAAGAGTTTTCTGTCGCCGGAGGAGTTGGATACCTATTTACAGATCAGTAGGATGTGTCCGGCAAAAGAGGAAAAACGATGTTATACCCGACTGGTCAATGGTGAAGAGGGCTTTACTCCGCCTGGACTGCTTTTTGGTTTAGTCTTTGCCTGGTATCTTGACAACCGTTTTGCCTCCAATGTGGAATATAAGATGTCTGTTATGAAAAATATTCTTTCTGATTTGATTCCAGAGCAGGTCAGGATTATGCGGAGACGGGAAAAATTGATTCATTTTTTCAGAGAGCGTATTTTTCGTGATCAGTTTTTTTGAAAAACCGTTGTATAGTACATTATAGAGTATATTGGCGAGGGCAAAGGAACTCCGGACGGCGGAGCTGATTTTTTGAGGTATATTTTCTATGCGAAACATACTGATTATAGATGATGATGAACAAATGCGTAATCTGCTCTGTCGAGCTATGGAGTATGCTGGCTTCCAGGTGGAGGCTGCTGCTGATGGGAGGAAGGGACTGCGCTTGTTTGGGGAAAAATCCTATGATCTGGTGATTACGGATTTGATTATGCCGGAACAGGAAGGTATGGAAACTATTACCTTTCTTCGTAAAAATTATCCCGATATCAAGATTATCGCTATCTCTGGAGGAGGGCGTATAGGGCCGGAAACCTATCTGCCAGCAGCCTTGGAGCTCGGTGCCGATGATGCCTTTGCCAAGCCATTTCCCATTGATGATATAATCAATGCTGTCAGGAAATTGCTCGGTGTAACCTGAGTCGTTGATTGCCCCATGTATCTTGCTCGCTGTTTCCGCGATAACCGGCTGTATTACCTCTTGCGCGAGTCTTTTCTTGATAACGGGATATACCGGAATCGGGACCTGATTGAGCTTGGTGAGGATCCGGGGAGATTTTTTGTCTATCCTGGAGGAGCCTCTTTCTACGTTGATGATCTGATTTTTGAACGTCTGCAACAGGCTGGAATAGCGGCTGACTATGATACAGTTGAGTCGCTTTTTTTGCCCTTTCTTGACCCAGAGATTCGGGCACGCCTTGATTCTTTTTCTGGAAGAGGGCAGGGGGGGAGAAGCTGGAAGCCCCCGGATAAAGAGGAACGACAGCATATTCTTGCCAACACCCATATCTTTGACAGGAGAAGGATCCATTTTCTCCGCTTTGGTCAGGTTGATCAGCGGGACGTAGATCGCTCTCCCTCTTTATTCAGAATCCTCCTTCATAAATCCCGTGATGAACTTGAGCAGCTCATGCTTGAACGGGAACAATACCTCTCTCCTGACGAATATAAGGCCTATATCTTCACGATCTTCGACTTGCAGCGCCATTTTAACGGGGCTTTTGCTCGGGCAATGCCCTATGCCTTGGATAATGACCAGCTTGATGGGTATTTCCTCAAAGAACTTTGTCGACTGGATCAGGATCGCCTTTTTTGGCAGGGCCTGGAGCGAGATGATGATCTGGTCTCGTACATGGTCCGCTATGTCATCATGTTCTTTGATTACTCTTTCCCGCAGACCGGGCCTGGGCCAGATCCTGCACGTAGCTCTTTTGGTGGTCAGCAGCAGGCGAGGCCGCATACGCCGCCCCAGCCTCATATGGCGCCAAAAGAGGCTGCGAGTATTTTCGGGGTTGCTCCGGCTGCACTGGATGCCATGAGCAAGACGGAACTCACCCGCTTGTATCGTCAAAAGGCCCATGATCTGCACCCGGATAAAGGCGGTGAGCACGAGGAATTTATCGCCCTGACCACCGCCTATAATGAACTGCTTCGAGAGAAATTCGGCTGATAAGGGCGTTCAATAGGAAATATCTTACCCTTTTCCGTGCCCCTGCGTTTTCTGGATGCAGGGTGTTGTAGGGGCGAACCCCTGTGTTCGCCCGCAATGTTCCGTGTGGTGGCATATAACCGGGCAGGCACAGGGGCCTGCCCCTCCAGCGCTTCGCATCATCCCTCTGTTTAGCCATGACCTCACAAGAATCGGAACCATCCCAAGACAAACCCACCCTTGCCGTCCTTCTGGCCCTTCTCAAGCCTCTTTACTTTCAATACCGTTATCGGCTGCTGCTCGGTTTTCTCGCCCTGCTGGCAGTGGATTTTTTGCAGCTGACCATCCCGCTTTATCTGAAGCAGACCGTTGATATTCTGAAAAATGGTACGGCGACCTCTCAAGAGCTCCTGCGCATAGGAGGCTTTCTCCTGCTCACAGCGGCTGGTATCCTGATCCTCCGCTTTACCTGGCGGGTGTTGATTATCGGTTTTTCCCGGCGGATGGAGGCGCACCTGCGTGCTCGCCTGTTTGCTCATGTCCTTGCCATGGACAGATCCTTTTTTGATCAGCATCCTCCCGGAGATATCATGGCCCATGCCTCCAATGATCTGGCCGCTGTTCAGATGGCCAGTGGGATGGGCATGGTTGCTGCTGCCGATGCCTTGGTGATTTCAGGGGCTGCGTTGGTGCTGATGTTATATATCAGCCCCTTCCTGACCCTGATGGCGGTTCTCCCTCTGCCTCTTTTGGGCCTCAGCGCTTGGTTTCTCTCTGATAGGCTCCATACCCGTTTTGATCAGGTGCAGCATTCTTTCGGCCTGATCACGGAGTTCGCCCGTAACAGCATGGTTGCTATCCGCCTGATCAAGGGCTATACCAGGGAAGGTCAGCAGGTCAGGGCCTTTGGCGAGCTGGGCGAAAAATATGTTGCTGCCAACCTCAAGGTGGCTGTGGTGCAGGGCCTGCTTTTCCCGGTGGCAATCCTGGTCGGTAACCTGGGCATGCTGCTGATTCTGTATTACGGCGGGAAATTGGTGATCAAGGAGGCGATAACGCTCGGTGATTTTGTGGCCTTTGTGCACTATCTCTATATGTTGATTTGGCCCATGATGGCAGTGGGCTGGGTGACCAATATTGCCCAACGAGGCTTTACCTCGCTGGCCAGAATCCATCGTTTACTGGCAGCCCGTTCTCGGCTGGAGAACAGTCTTCAGGTATCCGAGCAGGAGGGCGTGGAGGATAAAGAGTTTTCAGGACGATTTCGCTCGGGTCCCGTCATTTCCCTGAGGGAATTAAATTTTTCCTACCCTCACCATCATAAGGCCGGAGTTTCTGCCTTGTCAGAGATTGATTTGGATTTACGACCTGGTATCCTCGGTATTGCAGGCAGGACAGGCTCGGGAAAATCCACCGTATGCCGCCTGCTGACGAGACAGTATCCGGTCTCGGAGGGAATGCTTTTCTTTGCTGATCAGGACGTGAACAGCCTTGCTCCGGCCTTGATTCGGGAGCAGATCAGTTATGTGAGCCAGAACCCCGTCCTTTTCTCCAGCACTGTTGCGGAAAATATCAGTCTTGCAGCCCCTGATGCCTCGCAGGAGGAGATTGAGGCTGTTGCCCGATTAGCGGCTATCCACACGGAAATCCTTGCCATGGAAAACGGTTATCAGACCAGAGTCGGCGAGCGAGGCCTGCGTCTTTCCGGGGGCCAGAAACAGCGCCTGGCTATTGCCCGTGCCCTGCTGGCTGACCGACCGGTTCTGATTATTGACGATGCCCTCTCTGCCCTGGACGTGGAGACCGAACAACAGGTCTTTGCCGGTATCCGTGCCAGAGCTGCAGGCAAGATTGTCCTTATTGTTTCTCATCGCCTCAAGCTTTTATCCGGCACAGATCAGGTCCTTCTTCTTGACCAGGGCAAGGCAGTAGCCTTGGAGCACCATGAGCACCTCTTGCTGCATAATGATTTTTATCAGGCTATGGCTGAGAAGCAGCAAGGGAGGGGCCGATAATGCACAATTTTGGTTATTTTGAAGAGGGCAGTGTCGGTAAGGTCTCTGATGTTCGTATCTGGCAGCGGATTCTCGGTTATTGCCGACCCCATAAGCTGGGCATCTTTTCCAGTATTCTCCTGTCGCTCCTCATCACTTGCGCAACCCTTGCCCTGCCGCGCCTGATGCAGTTGGGTATTGATAAATATATCGCTGTTGCTGGTCAAGACACGGCGGTTCGCCTGGCTGGTTTGGCAAATCTGGCATTCATCTACGGGGGGGCTGTGCTCCTCGCCTTTGCTGCCGGATTTATTCAGGTCGTGTTGTTGGAGTACATCGGCCAGTCGATCATGCATCGCCTGCGTAATGATCTGTATCAGCATATCCTCGGGCTTGATCTGGCTTTTTTTCATCGGCATCCTGTTGGGCGGCTTGTTACACGGTTGACCAATGATATTCAGAATATGCACGAAATGTTCACCTCAGTGATGGTGACCCTTTTTAATGACCTCCTGAAACTCGCGGGAATCCTTGTGGTCCTGTCTCTTATCAACCTTCGCCTTGCCGTTGTGATGGCATTTTTTCTGCCCCTTGCCCTGACTGTGACGCTGTTCTTTTCTCGCCTTGCCAGGGAGCAGTTTCGAGCTGTGCGCAGTCAGTTGGCTGTTGTGAATTCCTTTCTCCAGGAAAATATCTCAGCTGTGAACCTAGTCCAGCTTTACGGAAGGGAGCTGGCCAGCAGGACCCGCTTTAACGTGCTGAACCATGAGTTCATGCAGCGAACCTTGGCACAGGTCCGCCTCTTTGGTTTTTTTATGCCCCTGAGCGAGTTTCTCTCCTCCCTTGCCATGGCGGTGATCCTCTGGTACGGAGGTGGTGAGGTGCTGAAGCGTCAGCTGACCATCGGAGAACTCGTGGCCTTTTTTTCCTATATGCGCTTGTTTTTTCAACCTATGCGCGATCTTTCCCAGAAATACTCCATTGTTCAGTCTGCCTTAGCCTCGGCAGAACGGATTTTTCAGCTGCTTGATACGGGGAGCAGGATCCATTCCCCTAAAGATCCTCTCTGTATCGATTCGGTTAAGGGGGAGATTCGCTTTGAGCAGGTTGGCTTTTCTTATCAGGAGGGCCAGGGCGAGGGCCTTGAACAGAGCGGGGTATCTGCTCCTGAACCTGAGGAGGGTGACGGAGAAGAAGGGGATGAGCAGGATGGGCAGAAGGAGGGGCAGCAGGATAGACAAGGCGTGCTTCGGGATATTGATTTGCAGATCAGGGCCGGAGAAACCCTGGCCCTGGTTGGCTCCACCGGGGCTGGCAAGTCCACCCTTATCAGCCTGTTGGTCCGGTTTTACGATCCGAGCCAGGGGAGAATCCTCCTTGATGGTCATGATCTCCGAAATTTTGCGGTCTCGGATCTGCGTCGGAAGATTGGATTGGTGTTGCAGGAGGTCTTGATTGAACCGGATACGGTGTTGGCTAATATCAGGCTGGAAACAGGTATGGAGCGGGCTGCGGTTGAAGCGATGCTTGCGGAGACCGGCATGGATGCCTTTATCCAACGGTTACCGCAGGGGTTGGATACCCGAATCGGGGAGGGCGGGCTTGATCTTTCTTCCGGAGAAAAACAGCTCCTTGCCTTTGCCCGTATTTTATGCCGGGACCCGGCAGTGCTTATCCTGGACGAGGCCACCTCTTCGGTGGATACCGAGGCGGAAAATTTGCTGGAGCAGGCTGTGGAGGCAAGTTTTGCAGGTCGTACTTCTATCATTATTGCTCATCGCCTCTCCACAGTGCGGCGGGCGGACCGGATTGTGGTGATGGATCAGGGGCGGATTGCGGAACAGGGGAGTCATGAGGAGCTGATGGCCGAAGGGGGGCTTTATGCTAATCTTATTGCTCTTGATTTGCAGGAAAGGTGAGTCGGATTTTTGGTGATTTTGTCCATTTTGACAGTTCAAAGGGCTATCGTTCTCTTTCCAGAAAAAGAAGACGATTACTTGTTGACACAGGTACGGCATTGCCGTATAAATAGTTATTATGATTTTTATTGAAACTTCAATTTTTACAAAATATATTCAGGAATACCTCTCCGATGACGAGTATTCCGGCCTACAGCTCTTTCTCAAAGAACACCCTGAATCTGGCAATATTGTCCCTTCAGGCGGCGGGGTAAGAAAGTTGCGCTGGTCGGTGAGAGGGAGAGGTAAGAGAGGCGGGCTTCGGGTAATTTATTACTGGAAAAACTCCGAAGACGAAATCTGGATGTTGACGGTGTATTCCAAGACTGAAAAAGAAAACATCCCCGCGCATATTCTTAAAAAGATTGTACAGGAGATCAAAAATGGCTGAAAGAAATATAGGGCTGGAGATTCTGGAGGGCGTCAGAGAAATAAAAGAATACAAGAAAGGGAATCTTTCCTTGAAAACTTCTCGGCTATCCGAGCCCTCTCCTCCACGAACAATCAGGGAAAAATTGCATCTTTCACAGATTGCTTTTGCGAATCTGATGGGGGTCAGCGTCAGGACTTTGCAGGACTGGGAACAGGGCAGGAGAAACCCTAAAGGGCCGGCCAAGTCTCTGCTCAGAATCGCTGAACAGAATCCCGATGCTTTTTTAACCGTGTCCTGACTGTAACAGTTCAGGTCTCTCTATTGTCCAGCCGGGTTCATGTTTATCATGTGCCCGGTTTTTTCCCCCTGCCTTTGGGATTCGAATCCGCGACACCGGCCTGTAACCCGCATCACTGCGCGGTTTGATTTTGGTCTGTGATACCGGCGTGAGTACATTTTATTGACTTTTTTATTTAATTGGGGTCTGTCCCCGATATTTCCTTGTTGCTCATCGCCTCTCTACAGTGCGGCGGGCGGACCGGATTGTAGTTATGGATCAGGGGCGGATTGCGGAACAGGGGAGCCATGAGGAGCTGATGGCTCAGCAGGGGCTCTATGCTAATCTTATTGCCCTTGATTTGCAGGAGAGGTGAGGTGGTTCTAAAGGTTGTCAGATTTTGTTGAGTAAAAAGTTCATTTGCCTGTCCTGATTTTGGGATTCGAGCCTGCGACCCCAACCTGTAACCCGCATTGCTGCGCGGTTTGATTTTGGCGTGTGATACGTCCGTGTATACACTTACTGTTCATTAATGTGAGCTTGCAATTATTGATAAATTGTGTTTTCTTCTCTTCATTAATCTTTTTTATATCAAAATATTTTATTCATAACCTTATGAAATTTAGCATAAAAAATCTGGGCAGTATTAACCACGCTGATATTGATCTAAAACCATTAACCATTTTTCTAGGAGAAAATGGAACTGGAAAAACTTGGGCGGCCTACACTATAGCGGGGATATTTGGTCCTTACGGGTATGAAAAGCATCTTCATGAATATTTGGAAGGAATGGTAGAAGAGTACGCTTTTATTGAAGAGGCTATTTCTGGTGTTATTGAAAATGGAACAGCACAAATAGATCTAGCAGATCATGCCCATGAATGGGCAGAATTATATTTTAACCGAATTGCTAGTTCTGCTCCTAATTGGCTTAATGATTTTATGTGTTCAAAGCATGCTGATTTCAATAATTGTGAAATCAAGTTGAATTTATGTCAAAAATACAAGGATGATATCGTAACTGCTTTACGTCGACTAGATAAAAGAATGGAACTTTCCATTGGCACCAAGAAAAAAGATACTTCAGTCACCTTGAACATTATGACTGAAAATGATTCTTTGGATCTATTTCTTTACTTAACAGAATCAGACGCTATCGATAGTGAAAAAGATAATAAAAAGCAAATACCTAAAGCAGTTTTGCATAAAGAGATTCGTCGCTTTATTTTGAGTCAACTATTTCGAATTATTCGTGACTCACTGTTCGGTAATGCTCCTGTTTTTCCAACAGAACGCACAACTATTACTACTTATCCATTTCATAAAAAGGAAGAATCTGATTCATCTGGAAGAAAAGATAAAAATGCATTTATTTCTTACCCTGTCAGATATTTTACTCGAATGATTGGGGCTGCTCTTCATAAGTTTCGAGATGTTGAAGAAACTAAAGATAGAGAATTAGAATATGTTAAGTTAGCCGATCTTCTTGAGAAGAAAATATTGTTAGGATCTATTGATATATCGAAGGAAGAGAAAAAATTTGAATTCTCTCATACTTCGCATGATGATATTCAATTAGAATTGAAAGCTTCATCATCAATGGTCAAGGAGCTTGCCTCATTAGTTCTTTATTTACGATATCTTGCATCTCCTGGAGATCTTTTGATTATAGATGAGCCTGAAATGAATTTACATCCGTGGGCTCAATTAGAAATTGCAGAATTTATCGGTTTGATGATAAACGCTGGATTAAAGTGTTTAATCACTACTCATAGCCCCTATATTGTTGATCATATCGGAAACTTGATTCAAGCAAAAAAAACTTGTAAAGTAAAAGAGTTAGAGCAGGAATTTGCTTTGAAAAATAGTAAGGCATTTATTGATCAAGAAAATGTTTCGCTTTATGAATTTATTGATGGTACTGCAAAAAATATATTACGAGAGGACGGCGTAATTGAGTGGGATACTTTTAGTGATGTTTCGTCTGAGTTATCAAGGATTTATTCGAAAGTTCTAAAATATACAGAGGCTTCGCAAAACTCTCTATGAATAATTATCAGAAAGCTCATCCGTTAGAACTTCTTTTATTTACCCATTGTTGCTTGGATGCCGGGAAAACAAGTTTTACAGAAAATGGTGCAACTGTAAGGGTTCTACCGGAGCGTTCCGAAACCATTCTATTTTTTCCAATAGATAAATGCAACCTTGGTTCTCATCTATGGAAAGGACAGGAAGGAAAAAGTATATGTGACCTTATAGTATATTACGCAAAAGAGGATCGACGAGTTCTTTGTTTTGTTGAGCTCAAAAAAAGCAGGCAAGAACTTGATGACCATGCTGTTATGCAGGTGGTTAGTACATATAACGAAATCAAGAAATATTTAAAACTAACAGACCATTATGAAATACAGGCGGTTCTTGCCGGTGCCGAGAGATCCGCTCCAGTGAATCAAGCTAAATATCAAAAGAAGCTGCATGATAATATGAAGGGAGTGTCTGTTGAGTATAATATGAAGTTAGAGCAATTCGCCTCTTTTTTGAGAACGGGTACAGTTCAAAGAAAAGAGAAGCGCACTGGACGAAAGAAGCGTTGAAGCTGCTGTCTTGTTAACCTTGGATAATAATTCGTGATGTGTTTAGGTCACTTAATGAAAGTGGGGTCAATAATTTTGAAATAGCATTACTAGTTGTTCCTGTAGCCCTTTTGTCGTTGTTGCGTTATTTAAGCACGATATTAATTCGAGACAATTATAAGGAGGGCCAGCCTATGGAAAATATTTTTGTGGTATTAAGTTGTTTTGTTGAAAGTACATGGGCCACAGGAATCAGCTTACTTGCTGCTCGTTTGTTGACCTAAGCATATCAAGTTTATTTGCACAAAAATACTAACAAGGGATGTAACCTGTTGAATTGTAATCGGGGTTTTTCGTCTCATCCTCTGATTATCCTTCAACCTACCCATCAATAATATAATGGGGGGGTGACACAGGCCCTATTTCACTCCTCTTTAAGCGCAGCAATAACCTG